>JAWRIR010000023.1:0-39994 GCA_040268405.1 Thermoproteota archaeon
TTCCTCGAGTTCTTCTAATGGAACAGCTCTAAGTTTCTGAAGCTTTTTTTGAATTGCCTCTAAACCTTTTAATCGACTGTGTTTATGATCAAAAAGGGTATCATCAAGATCAAACAATACAGCCTTCATCAGACTCACTGCTAATATAATTAGAATGCTACCCTTCTTAAATTTAACCTAAATATAAGCAAAAAAATGCATCCAAACAGTTTTCAAATGAAAAATAACCATCACGTTAAACAAACGCATAATCACCCAAGGAATAAAATGCACAAGTGCCAACCCACCAAAAAAATCTCATTTCAACCCATAACAGGGTTTTAAAATCACAAATCATTTTTTCAGTTTAGCTGATTTCTGAGTCCAAAGAACAGATAAAACTGCACAAAGAAAAATAATAAAAAAGGAGACAAAATTAAAGACACCAATAGACAACACGTTATTTTGATAAAATGAGTACAAAACAAGTATAATCAACAAACCAAACCCATTCACCAAAGAAAAAATTGCAATAACTTTTTTGGGATCAAACTCAACTCGCTTCATTAAATCCATCCTGTTGGGTAAAATAAACGCCAGATTACACGTTTTCTTTTTATTTTAATTCACTTCACATTACTAATTGAATAAGATTTAAATTCACTCCTTAATTGCAGAATAAACACTAATTTCTTTTACCCTTAGTTGATTAATCAAGTTGTTTTTTCGGTGTTTACCAAACGAGAATTGCCATACGATAGCGGACTAAAATTACAACAGCCTGTGTGGAACCTGTACGCTATCAGAGAGCCTAATGCAAATTGATTTTTTTCAGAAAAATAACACAACAAGCAATTACAGCTAATATACTAACAGACAAGGCAATTGGCACTATTGGAAAAGGCGTTGTTTCTGCGGTTATTGTAAAGGTTATTGTGTTTGAGGTAGCTTCAAACCCGTAAACATCCTTGGCGTAAATACTTATATTATGTGTACCTGCAGGCATGCCACTTATTGTTGTGTTACCAGAAATACTAACGTTACTGGCACCGTCAAGACTGTAGCTTGCCCACTTTATCGGTTTGTTAACTGTAAAATTTAGAGGAAAACTATCAAAAAATGTAGCGTTCTCTGTGCAGATTACGTTGATTTCTGGAGCGCCAACAGGATACATAAGCGGATAATGATCGACATTATGGGCATCTATAACGTAGGGGGTGTCACCGATTCCAGTATTACCCACCTCAGAAGCATTAGGATACTTCAAAAAGTAATCACTCCAATAATTACCCAAAGAACCATTATCCCAAACAGAACACATACCATCACTACCTCTTACAAGGCCCAAGTTATTTCCAAAAACGTAAGTGGTCGAATTTCCAACAGACAAAGAAATATCGCTCCCAAAGACCAAATTGTTGTCAGACTGCAATATTTGAAGATAAAGAGGGCATTCAGAAAAAACGTTTGATCCACCACCAGATAGAACAGCTACAGAATTTACATTAAAAAAAGAACAATTATAACAATCACTAATTTCCAACTGACACCATCTTGAAAAACCCGACACAACCACATCCTTTACAGTAACATTGCTTACGTTCTGTAACGTCAAACCCACATTTACAAAAAAAGGCCCATTTAAATTTCGACCAGTTCCATTTAGAACATAACCGCCCCCATCAAACACGACGTCACTACATTGAATAACCAGAGCATATCTTGCCAAGATGTTACTTGTTAGCGCATAGATGTTGCCTGTTCGGTTGATAAATTCAGTTTCCGGTTCAACTGTGCCATCGCTTTTTATTGTTAGTTCAGGAAGCGTATACAGGAAGTTTGCGTTAACCAAAGCAGGTTGGCCCTCTAACAGTACCGAAGCAAGCAAAACCAGCACTATCAGGGCAGTAAATGTTTTCTTCATGTATACACTCAAAATTAACCTCACCAGTTTAATTTTAAATGCTTTTTCGTCAAGAAACCTTGACTAACGTTTTTCTGTTTTTGCAATAGATGGCAGGCGACTAAAAATCAGCGTTCCTATTTGGCACCTATTAGTGGTTCTATGTTGAAACCTATAGAGGGTAGGGTAAAATCGCCAGTCTATTTGGATCCTATTAGAAACTCTATGCAAAAACCTATAGGGGGTAGGCCTTATTGACGCTTTTTCAACCCAAAAAACAGGTTACATTTGCTCGATTGTTTCAATAACGTTTACAGTTGAGGCAATCCAACGCAAATAAGCATTAACCGCAGCACGCAAAGCAACCGTATCCTCAGCTTCAACCGTTAAAACAAGAAAGTCTTCTTGCACCTGCAAATCAACACGTGATCGGTGTGTGACAGGCGAGTTAACTTCAGGCTTTAACGCTGCAACCGCTGCTGCAAGCTGTTTAGAATCAGAGAATTTCAACTGCACAGAGGCTTTAGCCTTAATCGCCATCAACTTTTCACTTCATGAACAAATAAACGTTCAAATAAATAAGGCTAAGCAGAAACAAAAAATAAAAAATAAATTAAAGAAGAAAAGAAGATGTTTACTCTTCTTCAGTTGTTGCCGTCTCAACTGCCGGAGCAGTTGGTACAGTTTTTGCGGTTTCTTCAGCTACTGCACCTTTTGCAGATCGTTTAGCGATTGCACCCAGTTTTGTTGCTGGAGTGTATGCTCCGCCTGCATATGTGTAGTTGCATTTACCGCATTGCCAGACGCCGACACTTACGCGGTGTACTTTAACGAATCCGCATTGTGGGCACCTGTGAGGCTTCTTTAGTTCAGTTATTACTTTTACATAGCGTTTCCTAACTGTGGAGCCGTAACGTACGCCTAATCCACGAGTTGGACCTACTTTCTTCATTTTCGGCAACTTTATCACCAGTCAAGTTTCTTGCGCAGTTCTTCTGCTTTTGCTTGAGCAATCTTTGAAGCTTCTAAAATCTGTTGTGGTGTGAAAAAGCCTGAACCACCCTTCTGGATAGCGCAAATGTTACCTTGCTCGTTAACTGCAATGCTGATTCTTGAATCCATTACTTGTTCTTCTTCTGCTTGTGGGTCAACGATTAGTTGGTTGTTGATTTTGCCGATTGTAACAGTTATTGGGTGACTCTTCATTGGTAGTGGTGTGTAGCCTTGTTTAATTTTTAGTTCGCCGTCTTTGATTTCATAGTTTGGCATCTTTGTGTTGAGCAATGCTGCTAATGCAGCTAATGCGGCGGCGTCGATCAGGTTGCCGTCGTGGTTGAGAACGTAAACGTCTACGAATACGACGAAGACTTTTTTGCCTGATTCAATGCATAGTTTTTCTGTGTCAATTGCGTGTGATTCACGTATTCCGCGGTCAACGATTCTTGCGAGTTCAATGCTGTTTTCGTCTGGTGGGCCTGGTTCAAAGTTTGGATGGGCTAACGGTACAAGTTCAGCGTTTACTGTTTGTACACCTTCGTTTGGTGTATCTGGGAATGGTTCTCCTGTTTCGACTTTAACGCCGACTAAAACCTCAGTTTTTCCCATGTAAATACGTGCTGAACCTTCAGCTTTCTCAATTACGCCTTGCTCGATTTTGATTGGCCGGTAGTCTTGCAGACCTCTCTCATCTAAACGTTTGCCTTTTTCAATTTGTGAAGTAATTTGCTTCAGTTTAACTCGAGTAATAAGTGATGACATTTATTCTTCTACCTCTTTTTCTTCTACGTCTTTAACAACCATGTATTTGGTTTTTAGCGCTTCTTTCTGCATCTCATAGATTTTTTTGCATCCACCCATTGCCAAGTCTACAGCTTGCTGGAACTCGTCTGGAGTCAGGATGCCATCCATTTGAAGCAGAGTAATAGCGTTTAATGATGGCATGTAAGCAACTGGAACATCTGCAGCGCCAAGTTTGTCTTCTGCATCGTACAAGTCGAGCACAACTGTGTCGTCAACTTTGCCGGCTGCACAAGCAACTACAAGGTCACGCATTGGAACACCAGCGTCAGCAATTGCTAATGCTGCAGCGGTGATGCTTGCACATCTTGTTCCTCCGTCTGCTTGCAATACTTCAATGAAAACGTCTACGCCTGTTCTTGGGTAAAGTTCCAGAAATAGTGCTGGTTCGAGTGATTCACGGATAACTTTGGAGAGTTCTACTTCTCTTCTGGATGGTGCAGGTGATTTGCGTTCTTGAACTGAGAATGGTGCCATGTGGTAGCGGCATCTTAGAACCATTCTGTCTGCAAGTGCTAAGTGTTTTGGATGCATTTCTCTTGGGCCGAAAGCTGCGGCTAAAATCTTGTTTTTACCGTGTTCAATGTAAGCTGAACCATCAGCGTTTGAGAGTACACCGACTTGAAGTTTAAGAGGCCGAAGTTCATCCGCTTTGCGGCCATCTAATCTAATACCTTTTTTGTCAATCAATTTATCAGGTTTTTCATTCATTTTGGGGTTCCTCCACTGTTACTTTACTTTCTTTAAGAAGTTGGGTGATACGATCAGTTAGACCACTTGTGTGGGATTCCTGCTCGATTTTTCTAATCGCCGTAATGGCAAGTTCCTCATCTTCAGGAGTCTTACCAGTGACCAGAATTACGCCGTTAAGTCCGAGAATTATTTGGCAGTTTGTTTCCTGTTTAATCATGGAAATCATTGAGCCTTTTCTGCCGATGACTCTTGGAATCTTTGTTGGTACAACGTGAAGTAATTGTCCACGTGTGATTTTTCCAAGACCAGGTTCTCCAACGGTAAGTTGTGGGTCATGTGCGCGGTCGTATGAAGCGATTTTTGCAACAATTAAGTCGCCTTGGCTTAGAACTGCAGATAACTCGTCATTTTGAGGCTTAAACGGTCTGCTTAGTACATCTGAGGCTCTTAACATTGCTGTGTAGGGTGACTTAATGTCAACTGTCCAACCGTTAAATCCAACTTCCGTAACGGTTCCAATAACTATGTCGCCTACTTTAGGCACGTAAAAAGCCCTAAGCGCAACCACGTTGACTTTCTTGTTGTCGCTATCTACAAGTCCAATTCGTTGAGCGTAGATTTTATTTTCTTCAACATACGTGTTTTCACCGGGTAAATAGTCGCCTTCTGCAAGCAATTCTCCAGGCGTAACAAGCTGTTTTTTTTCAAAGAATGTTGGCATAAAATTCCTCTTCCATTTTCGTTTTCCATTATTTTTAAGATATTATTTTTGCTTCTCCACTTCCCTTAGTTACGTCGCCAAGTTTGTTTAGCACCGAAGCATAAACACCTGCAGGCATTTCGATTTCTCCATACCAGGAGCCGTCACCGCGCCATTCTTCACGTTTAAGTGCGCCAAAAGATTTGATTGTTCCATAAGCTCTTGAAGCGTACTGTGATGGGACTTTTACTGCAACAATGACTTGCTCAATCTTTAAAGCCAAAATCGGTCTAAGCAGCTTAACTATGTCCTTTGCTTGCTCCTCTACTGACTTGTAAGGGTCAATAGGGTAACGGATTTGCTCCATAGCATTTTCGATTCGTGCCGGTGGATGCGGCAGATTTGTTTTAGGGTCAACTGCTTGGCGAGCTATAAAATCAATAACTTGCCTGCGTTTGTCTTCAACCATTTTGCGTCTTTGATCGGTTGTTAACTGCAAGGTGCCTTTCTTTAAAATTTCGTCCGCAATTTTTAATGGGTCAATTGTTTTGAAAGCTTTCTTCATTGCTTCTTCAGAAACTTTCGTACCCTTGTTCGCGTCAGAAAAAATTATTTCTGCGGCTAAAACCTCGGTTACTCCCGAAATTTTGCCGTTATGGTAATCTAACGCTTTTTGCGGTTTTACCAAGATTTCGAAGTGCTCGTTTTCTTTGGTTAAGCGTGCAACGGTGAACCTTTCACTCATCACAACGTCACTTGCTTGAACCCAGCTCTTTAATGTAGCCGTCTATTTTTTCGTCAGAGAGCATTTCAAGCGTTTTAGTCGCAGTGGGTATAACCGCTATCTTGATTCTTGGCGGAAGCTGTCTTGCCTCTAAAGCTTTGATTAAGCATTTTACTGCAAGTTTTGTTGTGTCCTCTAGGCTCATGGTTTCTTTGTATTCTTCTTTGAGAATGTTTAGGACTGTTTCTCTTCCTGCGCCTAAAGCGGTTGCTTTGTAGCCTCTGTATGTTCCGCTGGGGTGTGTTCCGAAAACGCGTGAACCAGTTTTGTCGACGCCTGCGAAGATTATTGATACTCCGAAGGGTCTTACACCGGCATGCTGCGTGTACATTTGTTGTATGTCGCAGATGCGTTTGGTTACAACCTCAACGTCTATGGGTTCATCATAAGTTAATTTGTTGCTTTGAGCGTAAACTCTTGCCTGATCAATCAGGATTCTTGCGTCGGAACTTAGACCAACAATAGCTGCTCCAATATGGTCATCTACACGGAAGATTTTGTAAGAGAAGCCTGCTTCTTCAAGGACTTCGATGCTTTCTTCAGAACCAAGCACTACACCTTCAGCGGTTTGGATGCCTAAAATGGTGGCTCCACGATTTACCAACTCCATGGCATATTCTACTTGGAAAAGCCTGCCATCGGGGGAGAAAACAGTAATTGCGCGGTCATAAGCTCCTGGTGCTGCAAATACAGACATAACGTTAACCTCACTTTACACTTCTACACTTTGCACAGTCTCATATAATAACTAAACTAAAAACCTTTCCTATTAAAGCAATCTGGAGGTTGACCATGCAATCCACAAATTGCAGAAGTATTTAGCAAATGTACAATAAGTTCATACATATTTGTAAACTTAACGCTTAAAAATCAATAATGTTGATTTAATTTTAAATCAAAAAAAGCAAACTAAAAATGCAGAGAAGAAACCGTTTTTATGCCACATAAGCAAGGGGTATTTTGTTAGAAAAGTCCATTCATCCAACCTTCTTAATACACAAACCACAAGTTTTGCCACACAAGCAAATGCTGAAAACATGTCAACAAAAAGAAAAATTTGTAAAGTAAAGCAAACAAGCATCTTGCCTATTTTTTTAAAAAGAGCTCAAAAAACAAACGTTTGTTTTGGAAAAGAAAGTTTAGGGTGGAGTTATTTTTATGGCTTGTGTTGGGCACTGCATCTCGCAAGCTAAGCATTGAATACAGTCTTTTTCCCTTACGGGGTCAGATTTTTTCTCTGAATTTGCGTTTCCAGGAGTTTCAGCCCACTCATAAAGAGATACTGGACAAACATCAACGCATACGCCGTCGCCGACGCAGACGTCCCAGTCAACTGCAACGTTTGTTCCATGAACACCAAGCTTATTGGGCGGTTCAACTGGACCCCAAACGTCGTGACCGTTGTGTTGTGATACTACTTTGCGGTTTTTTTGAAAATCAGGATCAATCGGCAAAAAATTCACCAATATAAAGTCGGGAAGGCGGAAATATTAGGTTTTCTGCAACCCCAGATTTAGGTAAATATTATTTGAAGCCTTTCGTTAAAGTAAATTGGTTGAAATGACGCGATATAGCCTGCCAGTTGGAATGCGTTATTCCACACTTGCTGAAAGGAAACAGTTTTACCAGTACGAGTTTAACCTGCAAAAAATTGCTCAATGGTTTAGTCACCCTGCTGGAAAAGTCAAGTTTGCAGTTATAATCGGCAGGCATACCCAGATTTTTCTTGAAAAGTACCGTGAAGACCTCTCAACCACCATAATAATTGACGATTATAAAGCACTGAAAGACGTGAGAGAGCAGGTTTTGGAGTTTTTACCTGAAGCAGTCTACTATGACCGAACCGTTTATGGCGAAAACGACGAGAAACTTGGGCTGGAACTCGCTTTTGACCTTGACCCAGAAAACGTGGTTTGCCCAATCCATGGCAGTTTGAAAGACAAAATGAAACGAGGGCAGGGCCTAAGTTTCTGCGAGCTTGAACTCGATATTGTTAAGCATGAAGCTTTAGATTTAATTGAAAAATTGGAAACCCGTTTCTCCAACGTGAAGGCTGTTTATTCTGGCAGAGGTTTTCACATTCACGTTTTTGACAAAGAAGCATACAGTTTTAACGAAAAACAACGCCTCGAAATTGCTCATGAAGTAAAGCATGCAGGTTTTCATATTGATGAATGGGTAACATCAGGAGAAATGCGGCTGATTCGGCTGCCTTACAGTCTTAACGGCATAGTTTCGCGTATAGTGTTGCCGCTAACTAAGCAGGAGCTTGAAGCTTTCAACCCGGTTACCGATGAACGGTGCAAACCAAAATTTTTGGATTAAACAGCTACTTTTTTACTTCTTTGGCTTTCTTTTCAGATTTGCCATAATAGTAGGCTTGTTTCTTTTTGGTGTCTTCGGCTTTTTGTTTTGCCACAACAAACCCTCAAAAAAATGTTAAGCGATATGCACATAAAAGATTTGCCATTAAACAGCCTATTGAAAGGTTTATTTGGCTTTTACACCTTCTTTAAGGTGCTGGTTTGTTTATGGTTGAACAATTTGACGTTATAGTTATCGGTTCAGGCTCAGGTATGCTTATCGCTTCAGTGGCAGTAGAACAAGGCTTAAAAGTTGCACTTGTTGAAAGCGGACGCATGGGCGGAACCTGCATTAACCGTGGCTGTGTACCATCTAAAATGCTTATTCACCCTGCCGACATTGTAGCTACCCTTGAAGATTCAGAAAAAATCGGTATTCACGCAACCATAAACCAGACGGATTTTCACAACATAATGACCCGCATGCATTCCTTGGTTGATGGGGACTCAAACATGCAAGCCAAAGGAGTAGAACAAACACCAAACCTCACGTGGTTTAAAGAAACAGGCGAATTCATCAGCGACTACACCATGCAAGTCGGCACCCACACAATAACCGCCAAAAAAATCTACATAGTCTCAGGCGCAAGGTCAGCCATTCCACCAATCAAAGACCTTGAACGCATCAACTACCTAACAAGCGACAACGTACTGCAGCTACAGGAGCCGCCTAAAAGCATCATAATCGTGGGAGGCGGGTACATCGGCGTAGAATACGGTCACTTTTTTGCTGGCATGGGCATAAAAACAACGATTATTCAACGCATGCCAAAATTGATACCTGAAGAGGAACCAGAAGTTTCCGATTTGCTTAAGCTGGAGTTGGAGAAACGGGTTGAGATTTACACTAATTATGAAGCCGTTGAAACAAGGCAGGAACCAGACGGCGTAGTTTTAACCACTAAAAACCGAGTTGACGGGACCGTAAAAGAGTTCAAAGCTGAACGGTTAATGATTGCAACAGGCAGGATTTCTAACGCTGACATTCTCAGACCAGAAAAAACAGGCGTCACGCTTGACCCACGAGGCTACATACAAGTCAACGAGTACCTTGAAACCAGTAAAAAAAATATTTGGGCGTTTGGCGACGCGATTGGGAAAGCCATGTTTAAGCATGCAGCTAATTTTGAAGCAGGAATCGTCTGGCACAATTCAAACCATGAACACAAAGCACCAATGAACTACGTTGCGGTACCGCATGGAATCTTTACTCATCCACAAGTAGCATCAATTGGACTAAAAGAAGCAGAAGCTAAAGCACAACATAAAATTTTGATTGGAAGAGCGCTTTACCGTGACACAGCCATGGGTGCCGCAATGGGGGAACCAAACGGTTTTGTGAAAGTGATTGTGGATCAGGAAACAGGCAAAATTTTGGGAGCACACATTATTGGTGATGAAGCGCCAGTGCTGATTCAGGAAATCGTTAACGCCATGTCCTCGGGCAACGGAACCTTTGAGCCAATTGTTCAGGCAATGCATATTCACCCGGCACTTTCAGAAGTTGTACAAAACGCTTTTGGGAACCTGCAGCCAGTTTAGGAGTTGTGGTGAATCTAAAAAGTTATATTCGCCAAAAAAGCTAATCATTAATCAGGAGAGGTTTTTATGCAGTTTTCTAAAGTTGCAGGAAAAAAACGTGACCACAAAGTAACTCTCTACGCCCTTAGTACTTGTGTCTGGTGCAAAATGACCAAACAGTTTTTTGTTGATAACAGCGTCGGATACGAATTTGTGGATGTGGACCTACTTGAAGACGATGACCGCGAAAAAGCACGCCAAGACATCCTGAGCAAAGGCGCAACTCTAAGTTACCCCACCATAATTGTTGACGATAAAACCGTTGTCACCGGCTTCAAAAAGGACCAACTAAAAGAGGTCCTAGGTGTTTGACCACTATCGAACAGGTACGTCAACGGGCAGAGGCAGACGCAAAAAGCTATGGGTACTACTTAACACCTGACCCGGATTTACTGAGAGCATTTTTTGAAGGACTAAAAATCAACGAAGACCGCTACGGATACCCACTTTGCCCATGCCGATTGGCTTCAGGAAAATTCGAGTACGACAGAGACATAATTTGCCCCTGCGACTACCGAGACCCAGACATAGCCCAATACGGCTCATGTTACTGCCGACTGTATGTAAACAAAGCTGTTTATGAAAGCAAAAAACTGCCAGACGTTCCTGAACGGCGACCCATTGAAAAGCAAAACCGGGCATACGAACCTAAAACCGCTACAGAGACCGCGCCTACCCAAGACGCAAAACCAGCTGCACAACAAGCAGAAGGAGAAGTGAAAAAGAAGCTTTGGTACTGCAAGCAATGCGGTTACGTTGCATATAGGGAGGATCCGCCGTATGTTTGCCCGATTTGCAAGGCTAAACGGGAAATGTTTGAAGAAATAAGACCTGAAGTCAGGTTTAACGGTTAAGCTTTCGTTATTTCTAATTCGACTTTTTTCCAGTCTTCGTCAATGCCTTTAAGTGAAGACATCGCGCCAACCATTGTTTTTGCCAAAATTTTTTCAACAAACTCGTTTAGAGGGATTTCTTTTCCGTCAACTTTTAGTTTACAGTTTAGGCTCATATGGCTACACCGAGCATTTGTTGAATGCCCTGAAAAATAAAGAGGTTGCGCATAAAGTTACGGGTTTGTTTAAAATAATTCGTGATTAATGGTTTTTTCAAAAAAGGGGAAACTGAAACTGTTGGGGTTTGAATGATTATTCTTCATTTTTGTTTTCTCCTTTTTTTAATAATTATTGATTGGTGCGGCGGTCCTCTTCCTTTGCATTGTATAATTGGCAAAGGCTAAGACTAAGGATCCTACTCCAAAGGCAGCGATCAATAAGGCGCTCACCATTTGGTTTTTCCTCCTTTTGAGTACAATGCTGATTTTGTCAGGATTGTACCTGTTTTAGTTTTTGCCCGTTTTGGTTTTTTTGGTTTTTTGCTCATTTTTGACCACCTTTTCGGTTACTACAGTTAATTGCTTGTTAAAATATAAATATAGTTGTGATTTGTTCATAATTTTTATGATTTTCTATGCAAATGCACGAATATCAAAATAAAAATTAGACAGTTAAGATTTAGCACCTACAGGCTTAACAGTTACCCGCAGCTTCGCCAAGTTTTCCTTAATCTCAGCCTTAACACCCATAGCAGCAAAATACTCCTCAAGAAAAACCTTAACGAACCCCTTAGAAATATCAGAGAACAAAACCAACGTGAAATCATTTGGCGCGTTCTTGGTCAATCTAAAAAAGTTGCATGCTTCAAGGCGTACAATCATTTCTTCGGGCGAGTGCACCTTTGTTTTGAGTTGTTCCCAGTGTGAACGGGCGATTTCTCGGTGTTCGCTCCAGAATTTTTCTTTATCTTTTTCGGGAGAATTTTGAACAAGCTGCAGGAATGATAACCAATGGTCAACATCTAAAATGACGTGCTCGCCAGTAAGCAGCAGGTCCATGTAGGAGACGATTTTTTTCTTTGTAGTTGGGTCTTCGATGGGGCGGTTTTCGTTGTAGAATTTTAGGGCACGCCGCATTACTTCGCTTTGGGAAACTTGGGCGTCTGTGCTTATTTTTTCTAATAATTCCGCGGTTTGTTTGTCGAAGGCAACCGTTATTCTTGTTGGATTAGTCATTGTCACACAACAGCCAATTAAACGTATGAGCAATAATTTATAATTCATATAAACATTTCTAATGTAACCAAGCCACTTTATTGCACAATTTTAAATCTTTCAGCCACATTCAACTCACAAACGTTAAGCCAACATAGACGTATACAGAAGCATCAACAAAACAACAAAAACCACTCAAAAGTTCAAAAAATCTTTTTAGCCCAAACCAAACATAAACTATTCACAACAAACAAAGTTTTAGGGAAGAACATCACATGAAGACCCCAAAGGTTAACTTGCCCCCAAAAGAGCGAACACTAAAAATCATTGAACTTTTAGAGAAACAGTACCCAAACGCAAAAACTGCCCTAAACTATACTAATCCTCTTGAAATTTTGGTTGCAACCATGCTTTCAGCGCAAACAACCGACGAACGCGTCAACATAGTAACCCAAAGCCTCTTCAAAAAATACAAGACACCCCAAGACTACGCAACTGTAGACATAAAAGAGTTAGAACAAGACATTCATTCAACAGGATTCTACCACAACAAAGCCCGCAACCTGCAAAACTGCGCCAAAATGCTCATTGAAAAATTTAACTCGCAAGTTCCCAAAACTATGCAGGAACTGCTCGAGTTGCCAGGTGTAGCGCGAAAAACTGCCAACATTGTGCTTTACAACGCTTACGGAGTTATCGATGGTGTAGCGGTGGATACTCATGTGCGAAGGCTGGCGCAACTGTTGGGGTTGGCTGACACAGATAATCCTGACAAGATCGAACAGGAACTTATGCAGATAACCCCAAAAAAGGATTGGAGGAAGCTAACCGATGTACTCATTTTTCATGGACGCCAAATTTGCATTGCAAGAAAACCCAAATGCGAAGCCTGCGTGCTCAACCAGATTTGCCCTTCAGCCTTCACTTTTAGCTAAAGCACCAACGTTTTATAGCTCCGCAAGTTTTCTTCTATGGAGATTTTTATGCAGTTAAAAACCAAGGTTAGAGTTGGAGATAAAGCGCCGGATTTTTCTTTGCCAGACACCGATTCTAAAACACGCAGTTTAAGCGAGTTTTTGGGGCAAAAAGTGGTTTTAGCCTTTTTTGTAACAGCTTTCACAACAACCTGTACTATGGAAGCGTGTAAATTCCGTGATTCAATGTCAAGAATGATTGATTTGGAAGCACAGGTCATCGGGATAAGCGTTAATGATGAATCGTCAAATAGGGAGTTCGCAGATAGGAACCATTTGCCTTTCCCAGTTTTAACTGATTATAATGCTGAAGCAGTGAAGGCGTATGGTTTAACTCCAGAGGATGTCGTGGGACCTGACGGTTACGAGTTTGTTAAACGCTCAGTTTTCATAATTGATAAAGGAGGAATCATACGTTATGTTTGGGTTGCAGATTCAGCGTCTGTTGAACCAAAATATGATGAAATTCAAAAAGTGCTTCAAAAAATCTAACCTAACAAGTCTGCAGTAGCACGCTTCTAAACTGGACAAATGAAAACTTTAAACCCGTATTAAAAATCAAATATTCAACTGGATTCTGTGTGAGCATTACAAATTTATACATGTTTTCACTATATTATATTTGAAGGGACTCTTAAAATGGCCTTAAGAGCGAAGGCTGGAGATAAGGCCCCTGACTTCACTTTGCCCGACGCCGACCTGAACCCTCAAAGCCTCGAAGAGTTTCTTGGCAAAAAAATAGTGCTGGCGTTTCATGTCTGTGCCTTCACGCAACGATGCACAAAAGAATCATGTGATTTCCGCGATTCAATGTTCCGGCTTATCAACAACGAAACTCGCATAGTCGGAATCAGTTTGAACTGTCCATTCAAAAATAAGCTATATGCGGAAAAGAACCGGTTACCGTTTCCGATTTTAAGTGATGAGGACGGCGAAGTAACAAAAGCCTATGGCGTGGAACCATTGGATTTACCATGCCATGAAGACTGCAAAGCTCTAAACAAAACTATAATGCTACTTGATCCAGAAGGAATAATCCGTTACGTTTGGGATTCAAACGACCCACAATGCGAACCCAACTACGAAGAAATAGAAAAAGCGTGCAAACTAATCGATTACCTACCACGCCCACTACCTAAACATCCAAAAGAAAAAACCAAAGGCAAAATCACAGTCAACGAGACCAATGAAAACTATGTCGAAGCCTAAAAATGGAGCCTTAGCTACTGGCAAAAAGGATACAAATTCAGCCTGAACCGTTTTGGTAGCTAAGGCTTCGAATTGAATTCCTAAGGGGGGTAGGTGCTATTGGTTGAAAAGGTCGCCAAAAACATGTTAAAATCAAGGGGCATATTCATCAAGAAGGTTCAGTTTGCCGCATAAGAGTTATTAGCTAATTTGAATCACTATTTGAGTATTAAATTGGTGAAATTGTTAAGTGGCATTTGAAATCCAAGAACTACCAGATGTCATTAGGGTCATTGTTCTTTTAAATTTAAGCAAAGGCGCTAAAGTCAAAAAAGCGGTTCTTAAAAACAAGATTGACAGGGTATGCGTAAGCTACACTTGTATAGAAATGGGTGAACTAGACAAAGCATTAGCTGAAATGGGTAATGAGGGCTTAATTCGTCAAGATGACGGATTTGTTCAATTAACAAAACAAGGTCAAAAACTTGGAAGAGAATGGGAAAGCTTACTTCTGAAAAAAGAGCCCATCATGGAAGTAGTGGCAGGTCTTGTTGACGGTTCAGTAACAAGTCTTGTCGTTATTCTTTCAGCGTTCATAGCCACATTAACAACAACTTCAACATTTCTTGGCAACCCAAACACCGTAATCTTTGCCGCTTTCCTAACCCTAAGCGCAGTTGCAATCACAAACTTCTCCAGTTTTCTACTTGGTGGCATTACTGAAGACCTCGCAGACATTATGACACTGCAAACACTGATGAATTACAGTTTAAGCGACATACCGGACAAAAAAGAACGCGACAAATCATTGATTCTGGTACACAAACTGTTCACGTTGCTGGGCAAAGAGATTCACCGTTCGAATCTTTACGCGGCAATAATCTGTGGAACCACCACGTTTATTGCAGGCATTATACCGATAGCTGCGTATCTGCTGCTTCCACCAGTCTTCAACATCGTGGTATCACTTACTCTGGTAGTTGCCATCGTGGGCATCTTCCTAGTCAGGTACAGGTCAAAGAAAACCCGCGTCAACTGGAAAGTAACCATGGCAGAAACAGCGGCAATCGTGATAATAGCAACAATCGCTTCACTGCTACTTGGCGCCGCATAAACAAAAATCAATGTGGAAACAGGTGCAAGTGCTCCTTCATCATGCACTTGTCCATAACCACTATGAGACCAGCTTGCCTTGCAGCTTCAGCGGCTGCCTCATTTTTTATGTCAAGCTGCATCCACACAACGAATGGTTGACCAAACCGTTTTTTCAACTCGATAGCCTCAGCCACAATTGGCGGCACATCCTCACTTTTTCGGAAAATATCTACAACCTCAAGGTTTTTTGCAATTTCTGGTGGGAGGTCAAGTAGGCTTTTGTAACTTTTACTGCCTAATGCTTCCTCGATTGTAGGATTTACTGGTATTATGCAGTATCCGTGCTGTTTTAGGTAGGCGCCTACTCGGTGGCTTGGCTTTCCGAGAGTGTTTGATAAGCCGACTACTGCTATGGTCTTGTATTTTGTTAGGATTTCTTTAATTTGTTCTTCGCTGCTCACTTTTTTCACCTGCGAAACTTGTCTTATGGGGTTTGGCTTAGGCTTAAGTCGAAATAATGCTCACGACTATTGCGTAGGGCAAATATGCGAACCGAATCGCCAACTTTGCGTTTATGTATCTGCCCAACCAAATCTTCAATCCTTCGAATTTCAACGTTATCTAAACTTAAAATGATGTCGCCTTCAGTCAAGCCTGCAGCTTCCGCGGGACTGCCCCTTGAAACCTTCGTAACCAAAACACCATGGTCAACAGGCAACCCATAGTAACGGGCTACGTCAATTGTTAAGCTCAAACCGATTATGCCAAACCATGCACGTTTAGGGGCACCTTCGCTCACTATGCCGTTTGTACAGGTTTTAGCAGAATTAATTGGAATAGCAAAACCAATGCCTTGCGCGTACGGAATGATTGCTGTACTAATAGCTACGACTTTGCCTTCTAAATCTATCAAGGGACCGCCGCTGTTGCCAGGGTTAATGGCAGCATCAGTTTGAACAAGATTCTCAAACACACCCCGCTGCGACTCAATAGTGCGGTTTATTGCACTAACCACGCCACTGGTGACACTGGGACCACCTGTTAAACCAAACGGGTTACCGATGGCATAAACACGTTGTCCAACCCTGAGCTTGTCAGAATCCCCAAGCTCAGAAGCCTGCAAACCGTTTCCATCAACTTTTATGACGGCAATGTCGTGAATGGCGCAGGAACCAGCGATTGTGCCTTGAAGAACTTCGTTGTTCCACAAAGTTATGTTGATTTTTTCTGCGCCGCCAACCACATGATTGTTTGTGAGGATTAAGCCTTGTTTAGCGTCGATTATAGTGCCTGAACCCATACCGCCGACTGGAACCGCCTGATAGAAAATGTTGTGAACAAGCTTAACGGTGCTTATGTTAACAACGCTTTTGCTTGCTTTTTCGATAATGTCTAGAACTTTATTTTCATCATATGAAGACAAGGCACTATTCACTAAGTCCAGTTAAATCTGGGCTTTAATAAACATGCGTCAAATCTTAAAGACTACTGCAACTTGGAAGTTGAAAGAGGTTAGCAGATTTTTATGGTTTCAACTTGGCAGAAGGCACATGCTTCAGCCCATTCTTTAGACATGTCTTTACGGCACAAGTTGCACATTAAACCTTTTTCACGAATTGTTTTGCAGGTTTGACAAAACAGCGTCATAATTTCACGTTTTTTCTCAGGCTCTTTAACTAAGTAAGTAACCATTTGGTCAATGAGCAACTGGACTTCTAAGGTTTTTTCAATTTCAAGCAGATTATTGCCGCGGTCACGGTTCACATAACGGCTGATAGCAGATTGTGATAAACCTAAAAGTACGGCAGTGTCTTTTTCTTTTAAGCCATGCTTTTCAACGATTGTTCTAGCCATTATGGCTTTCACTGCTGGCAGAACGGTCTTTACTCCGACTTCACATGGTAACAGCAAACAATCACCTGATTATCGGGTTATTTATGGGGAAATATATTTAAAGTTGACGATTGTCATACCTATGACGCGTGTCATGACGGGGCTATCGGAAAACTTCACTGAAAGTTTTGCATAACCCAACCTCTATACTCCTTCACCCGTCATGGCAGTGCCGAGAGAGGGGAAAATAGTGGGAAACGTAGTAACGCCGATAAAAAACGGCAAGAAAAAGGACCTCGCAAATCTGCTGTCTACACTTGATTCTGAATGCCGAAACTGTGCACCCGTATCACCGCTTGAATGCATTGGACGCTGCCAAGTATACAAACTAAAAAACGAATTACGTCAACTTCGCGACACAATGGACAATCCTAACTTCATGAAAGACCTTTTCAATGTTCTAAAAAACGAGACCAGATTCCACATTCTGCAATCAATCGTTAAAGGCAAATATTCAGTCAGCCAAATTCAGCAGGAACTTAAAAAAACCGGTCACACTCACAGCCAAGACACAATCAGCACAGAGTATCTGCACCCATTAATGACAGTGGGTCTTGCAAACGAAGCTAGAGACGAATATTACGCAACCAACTTCGGGGGTAGATTAACCGAGTTGCTTGATTGTTTTCCAGAATACTGCATGGTACTCCCTGCACACAGCGAATGTTACGAAGAAACACTGCTTCGAGCCTTAATGACTGGACCTAAAACCTTTGAAGACATACAAGAACTCATTTCACCAAAAATTACTTCCCGAATCCTAAAACGTTTACGCGCAGCCGACTTAATTGAAACACCAAAAGAAAGAGACTATATTTTCTTCTTTAAATCAAGAAGAGACCCTAACAAAGAAACCTTAACGCCCACAGAAAAAAGAGTTTACGAAGCCATAAGTCTCGAAGGTACATCTGCAGGAAAATTGGCAAAAGAAACAGGACTCTCAGTAAGACGAACCTACAAGTACCTGCGCGGGTTGAAAGGAAAGAAACTAATCTTCATGCGTAAAGCACCGAAAATGTACGGCTTAACTGAAAAAGGAGAAAGATTAGCCGCAGTTCTTGATGGGCTTCACATGTTGGTTGAAGAAACGTGGAGTTCATCAAAACACGTTTTTAGCACTGGCAGCAACGCGTAACACTTTTTTTAGTTCTTTTTTGAAAAGTTATATTCAAGATAAACCAGTTTTGTTCTATACGGTTCTAAGCTCTTAACGGCAGTGGAACCTTCTTTGTTGGAGACCTATTTATGGGCATGATTCCTGAAGACAAAAAAGAGCTTCTAAAAAACGATTTTAACCAACTCGTAAACCCAGTCAAAATTGTCATGTTTACACAAGAAATTGAATGCGGTTCCTGTAACAGCACAAGAGAGTTAGTCCAAGAACTTGCAACTTTAAGCAACAAGTTGTCGGTTGAAGTTTACGATTTTGTCGCTGACGCAGATAAAGCTAAAGAGTATGAGGTCACCAAGATTCCTGCTTTGGCGATTGTTGGAGCTAAGGATTATGGCGTAAGAATCTACGGCTTGCCTTATGGTTACGAGTTTCCAGCGCTACTTGACGCAATCATTAACGTTTCAAAGGGAGAAACGGACCTTTCGGAGAAAACTAAAAAGATACTTCAAGACGTCAAATCACCCGTACACATTCAAGTTTTTGTTTCCATGACATGCCCACACTGCCCAGTAGCCATCGCTGTAGCGCATAAACTTGCAATAGAAAATGACTTTATAAAAGCGGACGCAGTTAGCGCAAACGAGTTTCAAGACTTAGCAATAAAATACAATGTTATCGGCGTCCCCAAAGTTGTAATTAATGACAAAATTGATTTTGTTGGAGCCGTTGATGAGGACCTGTTTGCCGAAAACATACTTTTAGCAACAGTATCTGAGCCTTTAAAAAAATAAAACAAAAAAATAAATGCTGGAAGAGGGGGTTTAATGTCCTCCGCAGCCACAGCCGCAGCTCTTGGTGTCTTCGCCTTCGTGGTGGTGATGGTGCTTGTGGTGTTGGTCTTCTGAGACTTCAGCGTTTATGTAGAGTTCGGGTTCTTCTTCAAAGGATTTTTTGCAGCCTGGAGCGCAGAAGTAATAGGTTTTTCCTTTGTAGACGGTTTTCCATTTTGCGGTTTTCTCGTCAACATCCATGTTGCAAACTAAATCTTTAGCCATAAAACGTTTCACCTCCATATGAATGGTCATCGTGTAACTTAGAGTTTTGGTTTGAATCTCCTTAGCAATGAAGCGTTTGTTACTACGGTGACTGAGCTGGTTGCCATTGCCGCAGCCGCGTAAACGGGGTCAAAGAGCACGTGCAGGATTGGGTAGAATGCTCCAGCGGCTAATGGGATGAGGATTATGTTGTAGAAGAATGCCCAGAACAGGTTCTGCTTGATTTTACGCATCGTAGCTCTGCTCAATTGGATGCTTACGACCACGTCACGCAGGTCATTTTTGATTAGCACTATATCACCTGTTTCTACGGCTACGTCTGTTCCGCTGCCAACCGCAATTCCGATGTTTGCTTGAGCCAAAGCAGGTGCATCATTGATGCCGTCGCCAACCATCGCAACAACTTTACCTTCAGTTTGCAGCTTCTTGATTTGGTTTGCCTTTTCATCTGGCAACACTTCAGCGATCACGCGGTCAACTCCTGCCTGCTTCGCTATTGCAGCAGCAGTTCTTTGATTGTCACCTGTCAGCATGACCACTTCAAGACCCATTTGCTGAAGCGCGTGTACTGCTTCGCTGGAATGTTCCTTCAAGGTGTCGGCAACAGCGATTATGCCTGCAAACTTTTCGTCTACTGCAATCAGCATGGCTGTTTTGCCGCCTTCTTCAAGGGCAACCATTTTTTGTTCAAGCGCGCTAATATCGATGTTGTTTGACTCCATTAGCTTTCGGTTTCCCAAAAGAACCCGTTGGTTATTGTAAGTTACTTGTACACCAAATCCGGGCAATGCCTCGAAAGATTCAGGCTCCTCCGCAGTTATACCTTGCTGGGCAGCTTTCCGGATGATAGCTTCACCGAGGGGGTGCTCAGAGTTTTTCTCTGCAACCGCTGCGTACTTCAACAGTTGTTCCTCAGGGATTTGTGCGATTATGTCGGTTACTTCAGGTTCGCCTTTAGTTAGTGTTCCTGTCTTGTCGAAAACGACAGCTTGGAGTTTGTGGGCTGTTTCAAGGGCTTCACCGCTTTTGATTAGAATACCGTTTTCTGCGCCTTTGCCAACGCCGACCATTATGGCTGTGGGGGTTGCAAGACCCAAAGCGCAGGGACAAGCAACAATTAAGACGGCTATGAACACGGTTAATGAGAACACGTAAGTTTCGCCAATTATGAAGTACCAGATTAGAGCGGAAATTGTGGCGGTTAGTATGATTGCGGGGACAAAGTAGCCTGCGGCAACGTCGGCTAATCTTTGGACTGGCGCCTTTGAACTCAAAGCGTCTTCAACCATGCCGATGATTTGGGCAAGAACAGTGTCTTTCCCCACTTTGGTTGCTTTGAACTTGAATACGCCTGTTTTGTTTAGAGTTGCGCCGACAACTTGGTCACCGACTTTCTTTTCGACAGGGATGCTTTCGCCGGTGATGACTTTCTCATCAACTGCCGAGTAACCTTCGATTACGGTGCCGTCAACCGGGATTTTTTCGCCTGGTTTAACAAGGATTATGTCGCCGACTTGGACTTCTTCAACAGGCACTTCCTGTTCTACGTTGTCGCGTATGACTCGGGCAACTTTGGCTTGTAGCCCCATTATTTTTCGTATTGCTTCTGATGTGCGACCTTTGGCGATGGCGTCTAATAGTTTGCCTGCCAATATGAAAGACATAATCATTGTTGCTGTATCAAAGAATACGGCTGCATCTCCAAAAACTCCCGGCAGAAAAGTTACAATTGTGCTGTATATCCAAGCGGTAGATGTGCCCATAGCAATTAGTGTGTCCATGTTGGCGGTTTTGTTTCGTAGCGCTTTGTATGCGCCGACGTAAAATGTCCAACCTACTACGAATTGTACGGGGGTTGCGAGGAGGAACATTACTATTTTGTTAATCTCCATTGGCAGGATTGGAATCCACATTAACACAATGATTGGAATCGTTAAAGCGACGCTAGCTGTTAGAAGAAGTTTAAGTCGCCGTATATGCCGTTGACGTGCTTTGCTTTCAGAGTCAACATCTGCGGTTTTTTGGGTTTCAATAACCTCGTAGCCTGTATCGGTGATGGCTTTTTTGATTGCTACATTGCTTATTTGTTCAGGATTATACTCAACAGTGACCTGTTCCGCCGCGAAGTTGACGACTGCATTGTAGACGCCTTCTTTGGCGTTGAGAACTTTTTCTATGGTTTTTGCACAGTTGATGCATGTCATTCCACCAACGGGGATTACGATTTTTTCGTGAATCACTTGATAACCTATGTCGGTTATGGTGGCTTCGATGGTTTTTTGGTCTACGATGTCTGGATTGTAGTCTATGATTGCTTTTTCAGCGGCTAAATTGACGGTTACATGGGTTACGCCATCGAGTTTTGAAGTGTATTTTTCGATTGTTTTGGCGCAGTTTATGCAACTCATGCCACCGATGTTAAGGACAATTTTTTTGGTTTTTTGCTGAGACATGCAAGTTTGCCTGCTTAGAAAGTGTTTATTGATTAATTGGGCGGTTTGCCAAATATAAGTATATCTACTCAAGATATATCTAAATTATCATCAAAAACCACGAAAAACATCAATAATTAAACGGTCAAATAGTTGAAAAACCAGCCTAACGAAACAAGCAGAACCGCAACTGCAAAACCCAAAGCAAACAGCACATTAGCCACTAACGCAAACTGTTTAGTTTCAAACTTGCCAGCCGCCTGCAACCGTTCATAAACCATGATGCAAAAAGATAGCCAAAATGCGCCGAACAGCCATCCACCTACAACATCACTAAGCCAGTGAACGTTTAGGTAAACTCGGTCAAAACTTACAAAAGCAACAACTAAACCAAAAGCCGCCAAAGCTAAACTCTTTGCGCGAGTGCTGGTTTTCCAGTGTAGCCAAACATAGTAAGCGATTAAGCCGATAAAGACGATTACACCGGCGCTGTGACCGCTGGGATAGGAAAAGCCGGAACCTATCAAAAGCTGGTTTTCGGGTCTGAGTACCGGATCAATGTTTTTTATGATTGATACAAATAGGGCGTCTCCGCCTATGGCGGTTAAAAGCAGCACGCTTTGGGCTTTCTGTTTTTTTATGAATAGAACTGTGGCAATAACTAGTGAAGCTGCGACTATGATTGTGGTGTCAAAAACTGTTGAGAGGATTTTTGCTAGTAGAACCGACAGGTCAGTGTGGATTGTTGCTGTCCAAAGGTTAACTGCCACATCGATTGATTGAAAATTTACTCTGAAAATTGAGAATAATATGAAAGCTGCAAAAAAGACAATGCAGGCCACTGTTGAATTTCGGCTTTGACGGAGCAGTGTTGTATTCAATTTTTTCAATTCTCAATTTTTAAAATGGTTAAGTCTGGAACGGTTAAAAGAGTCCAGAAAGATTTCGGGTTAGGCAGTTAGCCTATGCATTTGATGATGTGGTACCCGAATTCTGTTTTAACAGGGTCTGAAATTTGACCTTTCTTAAGCCCGAAAGCTGCGGTTTCAAAAGGCTTTACCATTTGGCCTCTTCCAAATGTGCCAAGGTCGCCACCTTTTTTCCCTGATGGACAAAGTGAAACTTGCTTTGCTATTTCAGCGAAGCTTTCGCCTTTGTCTATGCGTGCTTTTATTGCTTGGGCTTCTGTTAAGGTTTTTACTAGAATGTGGGCACAGTGTACTTTGGCTGACATAAGCAATGTTTAGCGGCGCGTTTACATATAACTTTTTTTCTTAATTGAATCCATAAATGTCGGTTTTTGACTCTTGATGTTGAAAACACCGTTTTTACAACTGTTCCATGAAAGTTGAGGCATCAAGCGCTTTTCCCACTGCTACCTTGCCACCATTTTTACACTTAAATGTTAATTTGCATCCACGGTTTTCTATGTTACTTCGAACTTCGAAGTACCTGAAGGAGCAATTGTTATAACAAAAGTACGCATGCTTAAGTTTATGCGAAAAAACACATCATTGACCAACATTGATGAAGACCCCAAGGTTGATGCTGACTTGGCTAAACAACTTGCCAAAGCTTTTGGAGTCCTGCAAGACTTAGAAGAATAAACAATCCAGATACAATATTTTTAAATTATTCAAAAAACTTAAAACTGGTTTATGCACGAATGGGCATTAGCAGAAGCAATTCTAACAACAGCATCACAAATCGCACAGAAAGAGCAACTCAAAGAAGTTACCGAAGTAACCATCCGAGTTGGTGAGCTTCAAGACGTTGAGAAAGAAATTTTAGAGTTTGCTCTCGGAGAAATAAAATCGGACTTATTTAAAAACTCCAAGTTCTGCATTCTTAAAGCCAAAACAGAGTTGAGATGTCGAGTTTGTGGAACAAGTTGGGAATTCAAAAAAGATACACTCGACCATGCCACCGCTGAAGCTATACATTTTGTGCCCGAAGCAGCACACACATTCATCAAGTGCCCCAAATGCGGTAGCCCCGATTTTGAAATAGCCAGTGGACGCGGCGTTTGGCTTGACAACATTCAAGGAGTCAAATAGACAGAATGATTGACCCAAGAGTTAGCGTCATCAACCGACGACTGGAAAAAGTGAAGCGGATTATTGCGGTTTCCAGCGGTAAAGGCGGCGTCGGCAAAAGCATGGTTGCAACCACGCTGGCGTTAACTCTAAAAAATAAAGGCTGCAAAGTTGGCCTTTTCGATTTAGACTTTACCAGTCCATCAACCCACGTAATACTAAACGCACAGGTAACCGTGCCGCAAGAAGACAAAGGCATAGTACCCCCAACCGTTAATGGTCTTGAGTACATGTCACTTGTTTACTTTGTAGGCGAAAATCCAGCGCCATTACGAGGAGCAGACGTTTCTAACGCGCTCATCGAGTTACTTGCTGTTACTCAGTGGGGCAGCTTAGACTTTCTGATTATTGACATGCCACCCGGAATCGGCGACGTCATACTTGACCTGTTACGCCTGATTAAACGAATTGAGTTTTTAATTGTCACCACCTCGTCGCTTTTGGCTTTTGAAACAGTGAAAAAGCAGGTGGCTTTGCTTTGTGAATTAAAAGCGCCAATTATCGGAGTTGTGGAAAACATGAAACAAACCCCAAGCGGCAACATAGCGATGGAAACCCGGAAGATTGGGCTTCGGTTTCTTGCGGAAATCAGTTTTGACCCAACAGTGGAAACCGCAATCGGTAATGAAGCAAAGCTGTTAGGCACCAGTATTGGCCGTACTCTTGAGAGGGTTGTTGAAAAAGATATTTTGATTAAAGGATGAGTCGTGTTGGGGCATATTAAAGCTGTAATTTTTGATTATATCGGAACAGTGGTTAACTGTACAGGTTACAGTATGGATGCTTCCAAAATGAAGCTTTACACTTCCCTGGTTGATGAAGGCTTCAAAGTTGAGAAGGACACTTTTTTGGAGGCTTACAGCAGGGCACACGAAAAGTACCGTGTTGTCCGCTACAAAGAGTTGCGGGAAGTAACAAACGCGATTTGGGTTGCCGAAGCACTCAATGAAATCGGCTACAATGTAACTCCTGAAGATGAGCGCATTAAAGCGGCTCTAAACGTCTTTTTTAAAGATTTTATTGATTCGCTAAGGTTAAGAGCAGGAGCAGCGAAACTTTTCCAACAAGCAGCAGACTATGGCAAGGTTGGGTTACTTTCAAATTTCACTTACGCCCCAGTCGTCTATTGTAGCCTTAGCCATTTAGATGTAAGCAAATACTTCAACACAGTAGTTGTTTCCGACGAGAATGGTTGGAGAAAACCTTCGCCGCACATTTTCAAAGACGTTCTGGACAGGCTACAGGTGAAGGCTGACGAAGCGGTTTACATTGGAGACAGCCCCCTTGAAGACATTAAAGGCGCCAAAGCCGCAGGACTAAGAACTGTGTTTGTCCGGTCCCAGTTTTATGCCCAAAAAGATTTGGCGGCATGCAGTCAAACTCCAGAGTTTACAGCCAACAACCTACGCGAAGTATATGAAAAATTCAGTCAAATAGTCGGGTAGTTTTGTGTTGGAGTTTTGGAAAAAATTTTATATAAAGAAGCTGAGACTTTGAGTTATGGCTCCTAAATATAATCGCAAAAAATCACCACAATACAAGCCTAAATCTAACAGTGGCAGTTCAAAGAAAACATTGTTTATTGTTGTCGGCGTTTTAGCTGTAGTTTTAATCATTGTTGGAGCATTTTTTGCGGGTGCATTTGGCAACAACATTAGTTTCTTCCAAACATCAGCCACACCCACAGCGACAACAAGTCCAACACCTACAGCGACTCAGGCGCCCCCAACCCAAACCCCTGCAACCAACAATACAAGAGTTGTCTTGCAGACAAACATGGGTAACATCACGCTTGAATTGTTTGACAACAAACCAATCACAACAACCAATTTCCTGAATCTTGTTGCTCAAGGAAAATATGACGGCACCGTATTCCACAGAATAATGAAAACATTCATGATTCAAGGCGGCACAATAAACGAAAACCTCCCAACAATACAGGATGAAATAGGCAGCTACAACCACAACTACAAATACACTATCGCCATGGCAAAAACCAGTGCACCTAACTCTGCAACAAGCGGCTTTTTCATCAA
Organism: Thermoproteota archaeon; assembly: GCA_040268405.1. GTDB lineage: Archaea > Thermoproteota > Bathyarchaeia > Bathyarchaeales > Bathycorpusculaceae > Bathycorpusculum. The sequence continues at coordinate 25,731 of JAWRIR010000023.1, forward strand.
CACAGCAGACAACAGCGGCATCGTGTACTCTGACGGCACAAGATTTGATGATACTTACACTGCTTTCGGTCAAGTAGTTGAAGGACAAACCACAGTTGATGCAATAGCCAATGTTCCAGTAACCACAAACGCTTACGGCGAAAACAGCCAACCAACAATGACAGTAACAATCATTTCGGCAACAATCATTTCTTAGGCACCATTTCCTTTTCTTTTCTAATTTTAAAAAAGTCCACAGTAAAAAAACGGTTTCTGGCAAACCCATAATAGCATCCGTTTTAATGGATTATTTTAAGGCGAAATTTATGGTAGACACACAAGGTCAAGACCAATACACTAACGGTGTAAAAGTCCTCTTGCATACAAACATGGGCGACATAACCCTGCAGTTACGCAACGACATGCCAATAACAACAGGCAACTTCAAAAACCTGGTACAACAAGGAACTTTCAATGGCACAATATTCCACAGAGTTATCAAAGGCTTCATGATTCAAGGTGGAGACCCAACAGGCACCGGCTGTGGCGACCCAACAATCCCTGACATTAAAGATGAATTCACAAAGAAAAACTGGAACGACAAAGGAACAATTGCCATGGCAAATGCAGGCCCAAACACTGGCAGCAGCCAATTCTTCATCAACTTGGTTGACAACAATTATTTAGACTCTAAACATCCCCAGTTTGGAAAAGTAGTCGCAGGCATGGAAGTTGTCGAAGCAATCGGTAAAACAAGAACCAACCGCGAAGATAGACCGCTCAAAGAAGTCATAATAGTCGAAGCATCAATTGTTTGACAAAAACAAAAAATTAAGAAAAGCTAGTTTATTTTTTCTTTTCTTCTTTTGGTTTAGAACCAATTTCAACTACAAGGATGTTCACTTGATAGTTTTTGCCGCCTGACATCATTTTGCCCTGTGCATGATAACCACAGCTGCCAGTTTTGAAATTTTTTGCGCCTAAAAGAAAATTCATTTTTTCTCCCTTTAACTGGATAGTTGCCATATCAACATCGTTGCTCATTTTTCAAGTCACCATATCTTATGATTTAATCAACACGTTGTAGCATTTCACCTTTTCGCTATCCGCAAAACGGGCAGCAGACCAATCAGGGCATCCTTGATGGTATATGCGGTGGTTTCTACCTGTTTTGGATTAAAAAGGCGTCGTTTTAGCCTACCCCCTATAGGTTTCTGCATAGAGTTTCTAATAGGCGCCAAATAGACTGGTTTTGGTTAATAATTATATAGTCTTGAATGGACTGTTCTTGGTATGTCTGATTTGGCTCCGAATTGTCCATGCCCAAAACGCGGCTGCCAACGCCACGGCAACTGTACTGAATGCGTTCGGTATCACAAAGAAAAGAACGAGATGCCTTACTGCTCAAGGTAACACAAACGAGTGCAGCCCAACCGTTATAAATGAAACCAGAATGGTTGCAACCACCAAAACGCATGCGGCAAAAGCAAACATTTTAGCAAATCCACGTTTTCCCTCGAAAAACAGCACAGTTGATGCTGTAACCGAAATGAAGAGCAGCAGTGTCGAGGTTTCTTTAGGGTCCCATGACCAGTAGCTGCCCCAAGCTGTTTGAGCCCAAAGCATACCGGAAGCTAAACCTAAAAAAGTGAAAAGCCAAGAAGCCAAACCAAAAAAGCCAGTCAATTTTTTGTCCCTAAACCGTTTAAACAAGAAAGCCGCCGTAAACAGGAAAACAAAAACGTACCCAACAATAGCCAATGAGGGATGGATGTAGAGCATTACCGAGTTTAATTCGTGACTGCTCATTGTGGTTTCTTTGACCTCATTTTGTAGAAAACAAAAACAGCTAAAAGCCCGAACAACACGACCACGACTGTAATGATTGCTGCTGTTGAGTCAAAAGCGGGTCCTGCTGCTTCGTTTGGGGTTGTTGGGTTTTGGGTTGGCGTTGTTATTTGGGTTGATGGTGTTGTTTGGGTTGGTGTTGGCGAGGGAGTTGGCTGATTTGAGGTTGAGGGCGTGTTTGTTGGGGTGGCTGTTGAAGTGGGTGCAGGGGTAAATGTTGGTTGTGACTGGGTAGGCGTTGGAGCTGGGGGTGTTGGTGTTTGGATTGGCTGGGGGGTTCCTGTTGGTGAACCGATAGTGATTAGCGGAGGTGAGGAGTAGCTGTCACTGAAGGAACAGCTAAAGTGTGAATTGTAGCCTGTTGCTTGGATAGTTAGGTAGTCGTAGCCGTCTGAAGTTCCAGTTATTTGCCAAGTAGCTGTAGCTGTTCCAGCGGACATAGAACTAATTGTGTAGGTTGGGTTGTCTACTTTGAAGTGCCCGTTAGCTGAACTAAGTGTCAACGAAACACTGCTCAAAGCGGAGTAGGTTGCTGTGTTTACGTCATTGAATACAACTACTTTGACAGTGACGGTTTGGTCAACGTTTAATGTTGAAGGTATTTGGTTGCCGCTGTCACCTTCAAGGATGTCAAGATATTGATAATATCGTGAATTGTGGCATCTTTGACAGGGTTCATTTGAAACACTCCACGTTACTGGAGAAAAAATCAACGCTAAAACAACCAAAGTTACGGCTATCACTATTTTTGTTAACTTTTTCAAATAGAACCCTTTTCCCCTATAGCCATAAGACAGGCTTTCTTTATCAAAACAAAAAGCAATACTTAATCTTTTTTAAAAAAACAAAAAATCAAATTAAATAAACACAAACGCAACATAAAACCATCAAAGTGACGCAATGACCAAAACCTCAAAAGATGATGCACAAAAAAGACTGAAAATCCAGCTGCAATTCTGGAACATCGTTGGCGCAGTTGAACACATTAACGTTCCTAAACTTGAGGATGCCATCCGTAAAGAATTTCACACACAAGACAGCCGACTGATTGCGACGCAGATTAATTTGATGCAGACGGAAGGCAAAATCAGGGTTCAAGAGAAAAGTAAAGTATGGATAAAACAGCCTGAAACTGTTTAAGCTTCTTTTTTCCCTTCGGCTTTGATGTCTTCAGGGTTTACTTGCGTGCGTTTTCCGTCTTTTATCATGAAGAAGTGGAAGTCATAGTTGGCGCAGTAATTTTTCAGGTCTTGATAGTCACGCGGGTTTTCTTTGAACATTTCTTCTGTTGCAACTTGACAGATTCTGGTGAGGCAGCCAGGTTTTTTGGCTACAACATCAGGTGTCTGAGAACCAATTTGGGAGGGTTTATTCCAGCCTTCCAAGTTCGCGTCTACTTCCCAATTGTCTTTTTTGAGAGCTTGGGCAATTTCTAAAACACAGGAGTCACGAGACTGCTCATCTTTTTTCTTGCTCATAAAGACACCAATACAAAGTAAACGTGAAGGTTAATTAAGAATTAGAAAAAACTGTTTTCAACAGGTTATTTTTTGCCTTTTCCGGCGTGTTTTGCTGGAAGTGAAACCTGTTTTCTCTCTTTACGTTTCTGCTCTTTTTCGCGTAACATTTGCTTGTGCTTTTCTAGACCTTCAGCTTTTTTTGCTTTTTTGGACAAAATTCATCAACCTTTTGAAATATAGAAAAATGAGACACTCAAAAACATTTGCTATTTAAAAATGATAAGTGAATAAAAAGGAATTGTTAACAAATTAAAAAGTGTTAGACCTGTTTTTTTCTAACACGTTTAGTAAGCAACAAGCCTGCAACTAAAAACACAATTCCAAGGGGAATAAGCACGTACGGCAACCAACTGTACAGCGGTATTCTTGAGCCTAACTGAATTTCTGCGTCTATACCATTAGATGCATCAGCATTCATCACTACAAGCATGCCCGTTCGACCCAAACTGTTTGGGCTGCAATAAAGCGTTGCCGCACTGGATGTCTTTAACGTCTCAAGAAACAATTCTGAACTGGGCATAGGCATAACTGGATACTGCGTGTTCATGATTTCCACGTCTGTTATGTTTATTGACGCTTCGTATGCTCGTGCATGGTAACTCCATCCAGAAGCAGGCGTAGCATACTGGTAATTGCCTGTGTAGGCGGTTACTGTTTCCATTGCACCCCAACCTGCGAAGACTTCCTTGCCGAAATCCGTTGAGATGACCCATTTTAGGCGTGCCTCAGAAACGGGTGCGCCAACCCACATGGCAAAAACGTTTGAATCAGTCTCGATGTGGTAGGTGTTGCTTAACGCGTAGCCTTCAGAATCGTTTCCAGTGTTTAAGTACATGATGACTCCACCTGCTGTCAAGGCGACTCCGCCAAGAAGCACCATTAAAACGCTGACTATCATCAGCAAGATTTTCTTTTTTGAAGCATTCAAGTTAGCCATTCCCCTTCTAAAGCAAGCATACAAGCATTCTGGATAAAAGCTTTCCGAAAAACTGAAAAACAAATTTTTTAACAGCCATTATTTTCAGGTTAAAACAGCCCTATTATTAGTAAAGCATATTTTGTCCAGTTTTGAATTAACTATTAATGCGCAAGCAATTCAAAGTTTCATTTATTGCAATCATTTTTACTTTAACTGTTGCCAGCTTAACCGTGTTAACCATCACACCCGCCGTAGCAGAAGAAAGCAAAACCATAGTTGTGCCCCAAGACTTTCCCAGCATAAACGCTGCCATCGGCAACGCCTCACAAGGTGACACTATAACAGTCAAAAATGGAGTTTATCACGAAAACGTGGTAATCGACAAGCCCCTCACGCTTGTGGGCGAGTCGGGAACGGTTATTGATGGAGACGGAAAGGGAACAGTTGTTTGGATTAATGCAGATAACGTTGCCTTAACCGGATTTACCGTGCAAAACAGTGGGGACAACTTGACTGATAGCGGCATTTTCGTTAACAGTTCTAAAGGCGTGAAGCTTTCAGGTGTCACAGTCACAGGCAACAACATCGGCGTCTACCTTGCTGATTCCCCCAAAAGCCTGCTTAGAGACAACAGTTTGGTGGGTAACAGTTTTAATTTTGGCGTGTACAGCAGTGACTTGAACGGTTACATTCAAGATATTGATGAATCTAACACTGTTGAGGGAAAACCTATTGTTTATTGGGTTAACCAAGCTGGCAAACAAGTTCCTGTGGGTGCGGGATACATTGCAGTTGTGAACTGTACTGACGTGATGGTTTCTGGCGGGTTTTTGGAGAAGAACTGGCAGAACCTCCTGTTTGCTTACACACAAAACTCTACAATCATAGGGGTAACAAGCACACTTGGCGAGGACAGCTTTTGGCTACTGGAAAGCAGCAACTGCACCCTACAATACAACAACGTTTCAGGTAACATTTGGGGAGGCATCGCGTTTGTTAACACATCAGGCTGCATTGTTCAAGGCAACACTATGGAAAGCAATGGCGGTTACGGCTTGTTTATGTCGGATTCGTCAAACAACCAGTTTTACCATAACAATTTCGTAGATAATCCTCATCAAGCGTGGCTTTATGGAGATAACAGTAACATTTGGGATAACGGTTACCCAAGCGGCGGAAACTACTGGAACAACTACACTGGCGTAGACCAAAAATCTGGCCTAAACCAGAATGAAACAGGAAGCGACGGCATCGGCGACACACCAGTTGTAATAGCCCAAAACAACATCGACAATTACCCCCTAATGCAGCCGTGGAGCCAGCAACCAACCGAGCCAATGGTTCCGATTGAATTTTCAGTCATGGCATTAATCGCGGTAACCAGCGTCATTGTTATTTTCATTATTTATTTTGTGAAGAAGTGGACTAACAAGAAACAAGCAGACAACAAAAGGGAGAAACAAAAATGGTGAAAGCAACACTCAAAAAATACTCAAACGTGATTTGGTTCATACTTATTTCAGTGGTTTTCGCGCTTTTCCTTTACTGGATTAGCGTGGCAGTTTACGGGTTCGGCGACTGGCTCTTTCTTTCAATTAACATTGTGTTTTTCTCCGTCTTTTTAGCGTTCATCCAGTTCCGCCGCAAAATCGCAAGGTTGCCGGCAAGCGCCACTTTAGCCTTTATCGTCGCCCTGTATGTTGAAATGTATGGTGTTCCTTTAACGGCATACTTTTTCACTTGGGCGCTTGGCTACGATAAAGTGTACATGCTTGAATACCTACTCGTAGGCGTAATCGGCGTTGAAGCGTTTACAATTCTTTTCCACTGGTTCCTTTTGCCTGTCTCAAACATTATGATGCTTGCAGGGTTGCTGCTAATTATTTTTGGTTGGAGAAAAATCCATCAAGCTAAAGGCACGCACTTGGTTAAAGACGGCATATACCACTACATCCGCCATCCCCAATACCTAGGCTTCCTAATGCTAACATTGGGCATGAACATTCAATACACAACCATTCCGACACTGCTAATGTGGCCATTACTGATTATACTGTACTACCGCTTAGCACGACAAGAAGAACAGGAAGTATCAGAAAAGTTTGGAAACGAATATGCAGAGTACAAAAAGGAGACACCCATGTTTTTCCCAAGACTGTTTGGCGGTAAGAAGTAGAGTTGTGGTGCGGTCGCCGGGATTTGAACCCGGGATCATTAGCTTGGAAGGACAAACGGGCTCTAATTGCATAAAGCGGTTTGATTCAGGCTTATTTATCGATTGGCGTTGTGAATTAGGGGAGTTTACTGATTACCTTAACGCACAACACTTTACAGCCGAATACACCAAAGGCATATTGAGACAGCTGGAACGTTTCGTCCCAGTTATCCACGAACCTATGGATATTGTCAAAGTTTGCACTAACTTAACCGATGGGCAAAAACATAATCTTAACCGCGCATTATCCGCGCTTTTCAGGTTCTACGAACTCAAAGGCGTTGACCCACTGTATTTAGGTGCCCTAAGAAAAGCAATACCCAAAGACAACGTAGGCGTTGACTTAAACGTTCCAGTTGAAAGCGAAATTGTAAACTGCCTAAGAAAGTTCCCAACAATACCGCCAAAATATCAAGTGCTTTACAATTTGCTTTTAGATTCGGGGCTTAGGGTAATAGAGGGAGTACGTCTTTTGCGCGAGTTTAGCAATGGATCGGTTGAAGCGGTGAAGGGCAACAATTTTTACAGGTGCACCTTAGGCTATTTTAGAGGCTCCAAACTGGCTTATGCAGCTTACTTCACGGACTACACATTTGAGTTAATCAAGCGCAATAAAGAAGTAATCGACGACAATGCAACATCACATTACGCTTACCAATTCAAACTGTTGGCACCAAAATATTACCGCAAATTCGCCTTTGACACCATGATAAGCGAAGCCTTAGGCATACCGGAAAGCGTAGCAGACTTTATCGAAGGGCGGGTACCCAAGAAAATCGGGGCAAAACATTACACATCACTACTTAAACAGGCAGATGGATTCTATCCGAAATATGCAAGTTACCTAACGCAGCTCAGAAATTCAATCTTAAAAAAGCCCAAGTTTACAAAGGCAAAAGTTATTTTCCCATCATAAACAACGCCATCTCTACATCTGCAATGCTGAACGGGTAGCCCGCTTCATTCAACAAATTTCTTATTATTTCTAAAATCCACAACAGTTTCTGGTAATTTTCGCCCCATTCAAAATTTGTGCAGATATCCGATGGGAACACTTTTCCCGGTCTTGGCGCTCTCCCCGGGATTTTGATTAACCGCTCGTTGCCCGCTTTTAATTTAGCTAAAGCTAATCCTACACGGCTGTCGTAAATTGCAAAGTAGTTAGGGTCTGAAAGGCCAACAATTTTTGAGGCTCTTGAAATTATCAAAGGGAAGCCCATAAGTTTACAGATAGCTTCCGAAGGTTTACCGGCATCTAACAAGTCAAAAGCTTCTCGGGTAACCTCAATGCACCTGTTTGGGTCTCTGGGTTTAAACTGCGGGTTCTTCGGAAAGCCCCACGCCATAATACTATCCAACGTTTCAAGGTCTAAACCGCCATTATTTTTAATCCGTGACAAAACGATTTTTCTTGACAATCGGTTTCTTCGTTCAAGTGAATTAACAAGCGAATTATCTCGTCCCCAGCGATAATTTCTCCAACCATTCAGCAGCGCGTCACGGTTTTGTTTTGTCCACTCAACAATTAATTCGCCGTGTTTTTGAGTAAACGCTTGTTTTTTGTTATCCGTTAAATTTACAATAGGCTGTTTTGGCGTCGCTGAGTAAAGCGAATTTGAACGCTGATGTTGATTCATCAGTTTGTATTTTCCGTTTCCAAGGTATTCAAAGCTTGGATGATGCACCGGGTAGTGATGATAAGACGGGTGTTTCGGAGCCATCGCAATAACGTATGCCCGAATGCTACCAGCAGGCACGTCAGGTTGTGACGCTCTAATTTTTCTAACAATGTCTGCACCTGTGAAAATTTCTTGAGGCAATTCCTGAGCGGTTTTAAGAACAAGTTGCCACCTTTTCAAATTACTGGATTGCGGACTACTTGCGGTTGGCATAAATTTCAATGGATGCCTAAACAATTTAAGGCTTGTTTCCAACAGGCACTTACAGAAAAGTTGACAGGCGGCTTTTAACGCAGATTCGATACTCTATAACAATGTTAGGTTTTGGGTTAAAGCTTGTTTGCAAAACGGCAGATTCTTGAACTTTTTTCTCAAAAAGGGAATGTTCTGCAGAAAGCGATGGAACCGCTGGATACTCTTTCCCGTTTGGGCGTGGAAATGGCAATGGGAGGTTTAGCCCGGATGGTGCTGCAGGGAGGGAATCCGCAATAAACGGGCTGTACTATGCAAAATTGGGTAAACCGAGTATACTATATATTACTTGTTCCGCCCAAGTTTCCATAGTACTGTTTTGTTACGAAACCCTTGAAACTTTGAGAATTATGCTTTAACCCGCCCATACGCAGGAATTGATGGATACTTTTACAATGGGATAGTGAATTGAAGTTTAGAAGCCGTAGTTAAACCACCCTACCCGCTATAGCACGTTAACCGCGATAACCCGCCCAAGCACTGCAGCACGGCAACCGTTTCAACAAAGCTATAATTTGGTTATTACTATTTAGACTGGTTTTCAAGTTTGAAGAATTTAATCCTGTGCTGCAGTTCAACCATCCATTGCAATGGGAATCGCTGCTTTATCGTTAACCCGCATAACCCGCCGAACTCCAACACACAGAAACTGTTTCAATAAACCTATAATTCCGTCTACCTTTCTACTACTTACTTATTATTAGACCTGATTTTCAAGTTTCAAGAATTTAATCCCGTGTGTTGGACCATCCATTGTAAATTTAGAAGGGAAAGCGGGTTTGAGCTTCAACCGGGCAAATCCATTGTAACCTTAATGTTCCGGCTGGTTACGTGCATCCGTGTACTCATTTAACACGACTGCAACACGGGAACCGTTTTAACAAAGCTAATATTTGGTTATTACTATTTAGACTGGTTTTCAAGTTTGAAGAATTTAATCCTGTGATGCAGCCGTAACCTTATCCCTTTTTAATAGGTGGTAAAACTAACCGAGTAACCATTGAATCATGTTAACGCTTACCTCTAAAATATTGACTAAAACAACTTTGCCACAGCAACCAATTACCTAACCAACCAAGCATTTGGTAGGATTTATTAGCGAACCTGCACACTAATGGTAACATTTTATCTTGAGGGGTTTGGTATGGCTAAGCAGTTAAACTTGAACATGAAACCAGCTAACGGTAATGGCAACGGCGCAAACGTAGGCTTTGAAGACAAACTTTGGAAAGCAGCCGATAAACTGCGAAACAACATGGATGCGGCAGAATACAAACACGTAGTTTTAGGCTTAATATTTCTCAAATACGTTTCAGACGCCTTCAAAGAAGTTTACGCTGAAGTAAAAAGTGACCCAGAAAAACTTTCAGACCCCGAAGACATTGACGAGTACAGGATGCGTAACGCTTTTTGGGTTCCACCCGAAGCCCGCTGGGATTACCTGCAGAAAAACGCTAAACAACCAACCATCGGGAAGCTTGTTGACGATGCGATGGATGCGATCGAGCGAGATAACGCTTCACTAAAAGGTGTTTTACCAAAAAATTATGCCCGCCCAGCTCTGGATAAACAACGGTTAGGCGAACTAATTGACCTTATAGGGACAATTGCTTTAGGTGACAAAGAAAGCCGAAGCAAAGACTTGTTGGGCAGGGTTTACGAATATTTCTTAGGGCAATTTGCAGATGCTGAGGGTAAAGGTGCAGGCCAATTTTACACACCACAAAGTATTGTGCGATTACTTGTAGCTATGATTGAACCCTTTAAAGGCAGAGTTTTGGACCCCTGTTGTGGAAGCGGAGGCATGTTTGTCCAAAGTGAAAAATTTGTACAATCTCACCAAGGACGCCTTGATGATATCCACATTTTCGGTCAAGAATCAAACCAGACTACTTGGCGCCTTTGTAAAATGAATCTCGCTATTCGCGGAATTGAATCTAAAGAAGTCCGCTGGAATAACGAAGGTAGCTTTCTTAATGATTTGCATAAAGATTTACGTGCTGACTATTTGCTTGCTAATCCACCGTTTAATGATTCAGACTGGAGCGGTGAACTGCTCAGAGAAGATATCCGTTGGAAATACGGTGTCCCACCGGTTGGAAACGCAAACTTTGCATGGGTACAACAATTTATTCACCATTTAGCACCTTTCGGCACAGCAGGTTTTGTTCTTGCAAACGGGTCTATGAGCAGTAATGCCTCCGGTGAAGGTGAAATCAGAAAGAATATTGTTGAAGCTGACTTGGTTGATTGTATGGTAGCTTTGCCCTCTCAACTATTTTACAGCACAATGATACCTGCCTGTTTATGGTTCATAGCCAGAGACAAAATTAACCATAATTTTCGAGACCGCCGAGGGGAGACCTTGTTCATAGATGCTCGAAAAATTGGAACAATGGTTGACAGAAGACACCGAATTCTAACAGAAGAAGACATCAAAAAAATATCAGACCTTTTTCACGCTTGGAGAGGTGAATTAGTAAATGGGCAAAAAGTTGAATACAAAGATATTGCTGGATTCTGCAAATCTGTAAAATTAATTGAAATAAGAAAACAAGGGTATGTACTAACTCCAGGCAGATATGTCGGTAGTCAGGAAGAAGAGGTTACTGACGAAGAATTCGATGATAAAATCAAACAGTTAACATACCAACTAGCAAAGCAAATTAACAAAGCGTCCCAGCTTGACAAAGAGATAAAGTCAAACTTGGAGAAGATAGGCTATGGCTTCTAAGGTTTTACCAGTCTCCAAGGATGCGCTTCCAGAGAGATGGACTAAAAAAAGTGTAAGCCAAATTGCTGATATCCAATTAGGTGGGACTCCAAAGACTTATGTATCTGAATATTGGAATGGCCCTATTCAATGGGTTACTGCCAAAGATGTTTCACACACTAGTTCTCGCTATGTTTTGAAAACGGAACGAACAATAACTGAAAAAGGCGTGGAGCATAGCACCATAAAAATTCTGCCAAAAGATACAACAATAATAACCGCAAGGGGTGTTGGAGTGGGTGACATTGCATTATTACCTGAACCGATGGCTTTCAATCAAACGTGCTATGGGTTAAATTCTAAGGGAGTTGACCCAATTTTTCTGTTTTATAAACTTAAGAGTTCACTTCAACAAATAAAGGCGCTATCGTATGGTACAGTGTTCACCACAATCACTATCAGAACTTTTAATGATTTGCATGTTAGTTATCCGGAAGCCATTGTTGAGCAGCAAGCCATTGCAAAAATACTTTCTGATTTAGACAGCAGACTCGAACTTAACGAGCAGATGAATCATACTTTGGAGGCAATTGGGCAGATTCTGTTTAAGCGATGGTTTGTTGATTTCGAGTTTCCCGACCAAGAAGGCAAACCTTACAAATCAACAGGTGGAAAAATGGTTGCGTCTGAACTAGGCGAAATACCTCAAGGTTGGTATGTAAAACAACTTAGGGACTTTGGAACTATTGTGTGTGGCAAAACGCCTCCTAAATCTATCACAAAGTATTTTGGTGGACGAATACCGTTCATAAAAATTCCTGATATGCATAGCCAATTGTTTGTCATAAAAACAGAAGATACCTTGACGCAAGAAGGTGAAAGCTTTCAGTTAAATAAGACTATCCCTGCTGGTGCACTTTGTGTTAGTTGTATTGCCACAGTTGGTTTAGTTTCTATAACAACCACTGTGTCGCAAACAAATCAACAGATTAACTGCATTATTCCCAACAAGGCCTTTTACAGGTATTATCTGTTTTTTACCATGAAATCAATCAAAAAGTCGCTAGAGGATTTAGGAAGCGGGGGTTCTACCACACTGAATGTTAATACATCAACATTCTCAGGTATTCAACTAATTCAGCCAAATGAAACTATATTAGAAAAATATCATAGCATAGTTGAGCCATTGCTATTAAAAATAAAAACTAATTTGTTTGAAAACCAAACGCTTGCTGAGCTGCGAGACCAATTGCTACCTAAGCTTATGTCTGGGAAAATTAGAGTTCAAATTAACAAAAATGACTTGGAGATGCCTTAATGTCTAAAGCTATGTCTGAAGCTGAAGTTGAAGTAATGTGTTTGGATACTCTGCGACAACTTGGTTATTGTATTGTTTATGGTCCTGATATTTCTGTGGGTAGTGTTGCTCCTGAGCGTAATTATGGCGAGGTTGTGCTTGTTGGTAGGTTACGAGTTGCGCTTAGAAGAATAAACAAATCTGTTCCTGATTATGCCATTGACGAGGCGGTTAAGAAGGTTTTAAGAGCAGAAAGTCAAGATTTGGTTTCTAATAACCAGAATTTTCACCGCTTAATAACAAACGGCGTAAACGTTCAATACAAAAGGGTTGATGGTAGCGTTAAAGACGAGCTGGTTTGGCTTTTCGACTTTGAAAACGTTGAGAATAACGAGTTTTTAGCGGTTAACCAATTTACTATTATTGAAGAATCTAACAACCGGCGTCCAGACATTATCTTGTTTGTTAATGGGTTGCCTTTGGTGCTTATTGAGTTGAAAAACCCGGCTAACGAGAACACCACTGTTTGGTCAGCTTTTAACCAATTGGAAACTTACAAGCTACTATTACCCTCACTTTGCCGTTACAACGAAATATTGGTTATCAGCGACGGCTTTTTGGCTAAAGCTGGAACCATAACATCTAATAAAGAACGGTTCACCCCTTGGAAAACCATTGACAACAAGAAAATGCCTTCAAACGTTCCGGAAATTGATGTAATGCTTGAGGGTATGCTGAATAAACGTACCTTGTTGGATTTAATTCGTAACTTTATTGTTTATGAAGCTGACAAAGACAAAAGCGATGGCACGGTTAAGATTAACAAGAAAATCGCGGCTTACCAACAATATAATGCAGTGAACGAAGCAATCGAATCCACTTTGAAAGCCACTGCGCGTGACCATAAAGCGGGTATTATTTGGCATACGCAGGGTTCAGGTAAAAGTTTAACAATGGTTTTTTACACCGGTAAAATGGCTGTGGAACCTAAACTTGAGAACCCAACGGTTGTCGTGTTAACTGACCGTAACGATTTAGATGACCAACTTTTTGCCACTTTCGGCAGGTGTCAAGAGTTGCTGCGGCAGGAGCCTAAACAGGCGGATTCACGGGAGAAACTGCAAGAACTTCTTAAAGTTGGTTCAGGCGGCATAATTTTTACTACAATTCAAAAGTTTTACCCCGAAACAGGCACAGAGTACCCGTTGCTTTCTGAACGGAAAAACATTGTTGTAATCGCTGATGAGGCACACCGTAGCCAGTACGGGTTTGGCTTGAAAGTCCCTAAAAACCTCGATAAAGACGCACTCAAATACGGCTACGCAAAATATCTAAGGGATGCTTTACCTAACGCCACCTTTATCGGTTTTACTGGTACACCAATTGAAAAATCAGACCGCAGCACTCCCGCTGTTTTCGGTAAACCTATTCACACTTATGACGTGACACAATCAGTTGAAGACGGTACAACCGTAACCATACTGTACGAGAGCAGGCTTGCAAAGTTGGAGCTTAAACCTGAAGAACGCCCAAAAATTGACCCAACGTTTGAGAACGTGACGGAAGGCGAAGAAATCGATGCTAAAGAGTACCTGAAAAGTAAATGGTCCCGCATGGAAAAAGTTGTAGGCAGCCCAGAGCGGGTTAAACGTATAGCCCACGACATTGTGGAGCATTGGGAAGCTCGGGATGCTGTTATTCCAAACGGTAAAGCCATGATTGTCTGCATGAGCCGCAGAATCTGCATTGACCTGCACAATCAACTCCGAAAACTACGCCCCGAATGGTACAACCCAGACGATGATAAAGGCGTCATGAAAGTTATTATCACAGGTTCCTCAG
>JAWRIR010000024.1:0-9339 GCA_040268405.1 Thermoproteota archaeon
TGCTCAAATACCCTGCTATTGTGATGTGTTACAAACACAAAGAAAGGGTTTATTGGCCCTTCAAAAACCGGACCACCCATTTGCAAAGGCGTTAACGGAGGTAGCGGACAAAATTGTCTCAATGTGAAAACCAAAAGAGTCCAATCAATAACGAGGATGTAGCGGCAAAGATAATTTCGAACATGATACTTAAAGCACTCGGGACCCAAAGACTCACAAAAAATGCAATTCATCAAGCGATAAAAAACAAAATAGGCTTTGAAATTTCGGTTGAATATTTTGATTGTATAATGGATGAATTATGGTTCGAAGGAAAAATCAAATCGATTGAGGAAAAGGTAAGTGATCGACAAAAAAGAAGGCAAGTTGATTTGGTTTGAAATTTCAGGGTTGATTATCTAAAAACTTAAAAACAGACTTGACGAAAGTAATTTGGGAGACATTCCTGCGAGGCAGTTATCCTCTGATAACCCACTAAAAACCCTAACTGTTTTGCAGGAACGAACTCACCACAAAATTTTGAGGCATTCCTTTTAGTTTGTGCCACAGCGGCTAAGTTGAAGCACAAAAGTTAAGACAACTTTCCTATAATATCTGCAAGTATGAAGCCCCTTGGTGACATAACAAAGCTCTCTCCTGAAAGGAAACAAATCGCCCGGATCTTTAACAAGCATATTAACAATGCAATCGCAGAGCTAGACGAACGCTACTCTGTTGATGTTTCAGGAAACTATTTTTCAAAAAATATCAAAATAGAAATTGAGGTAATGGCAAAAAACAGCATTCCTTAACGGATTTTTGATTTACAAATATTTCTCTAATTTACCGAATTACCTAAAATTTAAAAACAAAAACAAGCAAATTAGGGAAAAATATGGAAGCGACCTTACATGAAAACTGAGGATTTAATCAAAAATCTTAAAACTTCAAAATTATATGCGGAGTGTCCATGTGGAGAAGAATTTGCAATATCAGAAACTTTTCTTTTTGATGGAACAGTAAAACCGTTTCCTAAAGAAGCTCTCGAAATACAAACAGAAATGCAAGAAGAATTAGCGAAACAAAAAGCACAATTAGCAAAACAAATCAAGCAAATCACAGAAAAAACCGCAAAAACAACCGCAGCTGTTAACATCGGCAAAACTCTAGAAAAAATATTGCCCGTTGCTAAAGACTTCAAATGGATTGTTCCAGACACAAAAGTCTTAGGCGACCCCATTGACATGCTTATCTTCAATGGTTTGTCAAACGGCAAAGTTGATTCATTAAGTTTCGTTGAAGTCAAAAGCGGTGCAGCAAGACTAAACGGGCACCAAAAATCAATACGAGACGCAATAGAAGACCATAAAATATCTTACGGGGTGTTCAAATAAATGAGTCTCTTTGAAGAATTCCAAACATTCAGAAAGATTTTAGCAGTATGCCCATGTGGAGCCATACATCGAGTCTCAGATTTACAACTAAAATCTAAAACAAAAGTCAAAGAAAAAACGTGGCTAGATGAATTTGAACTTGAAATGAACGAATTTGCTAATGAACAGCAAGCCTTTGATGAACAAAAAGAAAAGTTACGCCAAGTAGAAATCGAAAAAGGTAGAAAAGAAGCTGAAAAAGCATTCTATAAAGCAGTATGCCCATCGCTAAAGAAACTAAAACTTAACCCATTTGACATTAAACCAATACTTCACCCAATCGACTTTATCGCTTTTAATGGAATGGCAAATGAAGAAGAAATCAGTGACATCCAACTATTAACTAGAGAACAATGCGCTGTCCTTGACCCAATTAGAAAACAAATCAAATATGCGGTAGAATCTAAGAAATATGAATGGCAAGTCGCAAGAATAGACAATGACGGAAACATAAACATGGAATAAACATTTTACTCCTTTTTAATTTTTCAATTTTAATAAAAAAAATAGGAAGCGGGGGTGTTACCCCCTTATTTGGCACTATTTAGGCAATCTTGGTGAAGGAAAAAATGTTTTTGATAAATTGCGCAAAGTAAGTTCCCTTAGATGGAGCAGACATTAACCCATCATAGTGTG
Source organism: Thermoproteota archaeon (assembly GCA_040268405.1). Lineage (GTDB taxonomy): Archaea > Thermoproteota > Bathyarchaeia > Bathyarchaeales > Bathycorpusculaceae > Bathycorpusculum. The sequence goes on from JAWRIR010000024.1 coordinate 2,049, forward strand.
ATTCAGGAACTCCATGATACTGATAAATGCCGCCGCCATGAAACTCTATTTCAAGTAATCTTTGAAAAGCATCATAACCTATTGACCTAATATTGCTTGAACTCACCAATTGTCTATTCATTGTTTTCACCTCTGTTTTTTCATTTTTGTGGCTCTCACACGTTTTATATCTCAGAGGCTCATTGAACAAAGTTAGCACTAAATCCAAAAACTTAATTATCGAAAATACCCTACCCTTAATTGCAAGTTGGAGAGCATCGAGTATTTTCAATATTTGTTGTTCTCGGGTTAGGGCAGGCTTACGCCAATAAGCCTCCTTAACTGTCTCTATTTGGTCAGGTCTATTTAAAACAAGCGAATAAAAGAGACCAGCTGTGAGCGGGCAGGAGAAAAAGCTACCGCATAGGCATACATTTGACTTCAGGCTTAATAATTGGTGTTTCCAGCGGTGGACACTGAGGTTCATCAGCGCGTTGAGGTATTGGGGTTCCAGCGACAGCAATTCGTTTCGGACGCCTAAACCAAGACGCCCCAAACTTTTCAATAACAAATTCAAAGCCACCCAACAATGCAGTTTTAAGTTCGTCAGGGTTCGTGACAGTCATGTATTCCCATTGAGTTTCAGTTTTGAAAGACAACATCCAGATGTTAATGTACTTCATAGCATTATCGACGTTTTTTAAGCCCAAAGCTTTCATTACAGTAATAGGGTTGCCGTTTGACAGTTCTGCAATGTGTGTTCCAGCCCAATGACGAAAAGATCGCAATTCTATATGCAGTATTCGGTCATTCTTGGTTTTAGTAGCAACCCGTTTTTTCAGTTTAATAAACGCATGACTCATTACACCATAGCGGCAGTCAAAGACAAGGTTTGATTTTCGCGGTACTATGTTAATCATTGCAATGCATTTTTCTGAGACTTCAAGTGTTCGAGGTCTATGATTCTTTACAGGGTGTCTTATTGTTATTAGGTTACCGTTGATGTCAGGGTTTCTTTCAATTCGTAATGCTTCGCTTGGGTCTGTAAATGTTTCTTTAAGTGTTTGCAGAAACGCAGCCATTCTTTTGCTTTGTGCAGCAGCAATTAATTGATCAAGTTCTGATTCTTCAGGAATGAACGGGATTATCTCTTCTTGATGATATTCGGGACGTTCCCAGCTTAATTTTGAATTGCCAGCAGCAGCATTGTGCATTTTCATAAAAGCTTCGTAAGCGTAGCAAAGCAGCATCTTTGAACCGTTCTTAACTTTATGAGCGCCTATCGTTGCTTTGACACTTTCAGGGTCCAGCAGATTAGCACCTAAATATGCAAGGGTTTTCACATCGTTAGGGTATTGGCTTTGTGCGTATCCTTGTTTTTGTAGCCAGCCTTGAAAGACTTTGATTAAAGCGTTGGTTTCGTCGCTAAGTTCTCCCGTGCCGTAATGAGGCCTTTTCGGCACAAACAAATTTTTTGCTCTTTTAGCACAGACTTGGCGTGAACTACCCAAGGTTGCCTCAGTTTTAAAAGTGTTATCTGAAAAACTCATTCCACACGCTTTGCAATAATACCTTTGAACTTTTGAGCCATCATCAAGCGTACGTTTACCATCCTTGACAACTTTATTCCCACAATTATTTGGGCAGTTAGGCATCTTTTCATTCAAAACTGGTTTCTGAAAAAATTCAGAATCGTCAGTTAACATTTTTTCAACCATCTAAACTCCAGCCTCTAAATTATTATCAGTTCAAGAAAAAGAAAAAGGTATTATTGCTCAAGCATTTGTGAATGCCCACATTAAGCCATATTCAAAACCGTCAAACTTTAACTGTTCCTGCAGCAGGGCATTAACGCGCTGGTTGTACTTTTGGCATCATCGTCAATAGCCTTAGCCACATCAGCAAGTGTTTTAAGGTTCCCTTTTTCGATAGCATCGATAAGATACGACATGTGCCCTAATGCACCTTCAAGATGAGCTTTCTTCTTTGTTGATTCAATCAGAGACTAGTCTAAGTTATCGCCTGTATTTTCAGGGCTTAATGTCATCTGTTTTTGAGATGAGCGCCGCATTTCTTTTACGAGAAAATCTACCGTATCAGGCAGATTTCGGTTTGTTTCTTTGGCAAATTCTTCAATTTTTCTATAGACATCTTCGCATATATCTAACTTTTTAAGCTCTAAATCTTTTTTAGCCAAAACAATCCCTTTTATTGCTTACATATTACTATTTAGTAATAAAATGTAAATAGATGACAAGTGATTTAAATATTACGTATTAGTAAGAAACTAGCAATAGGCGATACATAAATGGTAAAAAGAATAATGTTGACTTTAGACGACGACCAATATGATATTTTACAAGGAATCAAAGGCATGGGCACAAAAGACGCCGAAATAGCAAGAAACATCATCATTGCATACTTAAGCGAAAAAAGTTACATTAAGAATGCAAGCATCAAACAAAACCAAGCATAGACTGAGATAAAAAAGCCTGATTAGAAGGCTGTTGTTTTATTGTCAGACGTCTGCGAAGGCTCCAATGGAAAGCTTTTCTTTCTTAACCGATAAATAGTGGCAATCGAAGCGCCGGCTTTCTTTGCAATCTCATCAGGAGAAAGACCATTTTTAATTAAGAACTCAATGGACTTTTGCAATTCTTGAGGCGATAACTTTGCGTTAAAATGATTTTTCAATTTAAGAATTTCTTTATCAACAGGACTAAGGTTTTGCGCACAACTTTTCTCAAGCGACAAGGGAACAAAAATTGTGTGCTCCCGAGTACCTAACCAGCAAGCGTTAAACAATTGCATCATCTCACCAAGTATTTTGCAAACACTTTGGGGATTAGTACAAAAAATGTCAAAACACACTTCAGCCATCACTCCCGTCTCTGATTCGGTTATTTTGCAAAACAACCATTTGTTTTTTTCCAAGTAATCTGCAAGCGCTTTATCCATGTTTATTACCATAAGAAAAATAGCCGTTCATCAGACCCGTTTACCCCTCATTATTGATGCCCCCAACGGTGTACTTTCCTTGACGGAATCGCGGAATCATGTATAATAAAAGCAAAAGCATACAAAACCGCGTACTCGCCGGCGAGTAAAATCGAGGTTTTACTTTCCAGTTTCAGATACTCAAAGTCTATTTCTATACCTTACGCATTTGCCTTCTTGGTAGCAACCTCAATTTCAGCCTGCTTCATTTTTCCCTCTTTCATTTCACTTAAAATAATTTGAAAAACACCCATATCTCCCTTAGTGAAAGAATCACCCGAAGAAGGCACATACTCTGTAAATTTTAGCATCACCGCCTCAAGGTTAGACAGGTCTTCTTTTAAACCTAAAAACTTGCAAAGTTCTTCTAGTTCACGATATTTCTTAGACGGTTCTTTCAAGTAACCTAAAAGCCGCTGCTTTTGCTGAATACCTTTGACAATGGCAACCAATTCTTCCTGGGCTTTCTTCAAATTAAAGGTTTGAGCTGCTTGAGGGTTCCCCTTAAACTCTGTAACCACTTTGATAAGCAAGTTGTTAATGAACTCGTTAAAACTGACCTTGCTGATTTTAGCTATGTCTTCGGCATCCTTCTTTAAAGAAGGGTCCATTCTGCAAAGAAATGTTACTTTGGTCTTGTTTGGGGTTGATTGCTGAATATCAGTCTGTGGAGTTACCAAAAGGTGTTCCTTCCACAAGAAAAAAGATATGATTTCATGGTAAATGTAATTACAGTATATACATTTTTCATATTAAACTATTATAGTATGCCAAAATCAGAAATTCGCATGTGCGCGTGATTTCAAAACCCGGGTGTACCCTGTTTTTTATACATAAAATATTGACGTTTAGTCTTCACTAAACGAAAACGGCTAAATGATAACGCTATCAAATGTTTTTTTGTTTTCAAAAAAAATTCCCTAAAAAGGGCTAAAAACATGGAAAAAAGAGATGCCACATAGAAACCTTTTTGCTCTTTAGGTATCCTTAAAAGAAAAAAAGAATAAACACAATTAACCCATAATAAAAGCACAAATATTTTTTCAATAAACATTAACCCAAAATGTGCGCCGGCGCACAAATAAAATTAGGCACTTTTTTCGGTGCATTTATTTCCCTCATCAACCTGCTTACTAGCAGCATTATACTCTGCCTGTTTATCTCTGACCTCTTTCATCTGAACCAAAATAAACTGAAAAATACCCACATCAGCTTTAATAAAAGAATCAAGCTGCCCTCTATACCCTTAGCCACCTACAAGCTCTTCTATCCGTTGACGGATATCAACCTGTGATCAGATTGGCTTTTCCTCTTTTTGGAACAAAATAACTTCTAGTCTCAGCTCATTAGAAAAAGTTGCTGCAGAGTTGCAGCACACTGTTAAGACACAAGATACCGAACCGGTTTATCCCCTGCAGACCTAATTAAGAAGCGGTGTATCTATTTACAAAGTGATAATCTCAAAGAACGTGTAACTGAGTAGGAACAGATTCCACACACTATTTTATACGTCAACGATCTTCTCTTCGATTTGTTCTTTTGTTTTTGGCGTTTTACATAACTCAAGAATCTTCAAAGCAGTCTCAAGCTCTTTCTCGTCTTTTAGGTTAAGTTTTTTGGGCATACTTTGTTTGTTGATGTTTTTACTATTTAGAATTTACGCCATTGCAAAAATTGCGTGTAGAGAAAGATTTCTGCTCCAGCGTCGGAACACACTGTTACGACTTAAGATAATAAAAAGAAGAGATTAAGAGCGTCGTTTTGTTGGTTTACGCTTTGACAAGGCAACAGCCACAACAATTAACACTATAACCGTTACGATTATGCCGATGATTACGTAAAGCCACCAGTCAAACGTCGGTTCCGGGTAAACTGTGTCTTTGCGTTCAATCTCCAATGTTGTACCGTACGCTGAAGCGCTAGCCACGTGATACGTTAAGTAAGCCGCATGGTATGTTACAGAGTCTAAGCTTGTTATTTGTACATCACCAGTAAATGCGCCGCCTTGCGGAGTGGCTAAAGTAACTGGACCAGTCGAACCGCCTGCGCCGGTAAACACTGAAAACGGCTCGCGCCCTGGCAGAGTAACTTGTAACTGCAAACCAACTATGCCATTATTTGTGCCTTTTTCAACTGCACGCACCGTCAAAGTTGTTGTTCCAGTAGTTAACGTTGGTAATAATGTGCCATAAACGGTGTCACGACCTGTTTCAGAATCCATGTAAGTATCCTTAGCGATAATAGTAACGGGTATGTCGTCGATTTGGTTCTGCACACCAAGATTTGAGCAGTCAAAATAAACTGTCTGAGGGACATTCGGAACCAAATTGTTAACGGTCATGCTTAATGGAGTTACGGATAGTTTGCTGTTACCTGTTTGTGCCTCAAGTAATGTTCCGCCTGTAACGGTACCCTTATTCGTTAAAGTAACGGCTATTCTCTGGCTACCTTGCAATTCAGCATATTTACTGTTTGTTGCAACCCATTTTGCTGAAACTTCTGTCTGTGTAACAAGCGGTTGCTCAACCCAAGTATCCGCTAACTCAGTAGGCACTTTAAAACTAACTAGCGGTGTTCCAAAGGCTGACCAGGGAACATCTAAACGGAGCGCTGTTTGCCCGTTTGTGTCAGTGACGAACGATGCTGATTGCCAAAGGGCATTATTATCGCCAGTTGCTTTAGTGTTAAAAATGCTGCTTGCAAGATTAGATATACTTTTACTTTGTATCCATTCTGTTAAGCAATAAAAGCCGCGTTCATCATTGGGTAAACTGGATTTGTCTCCAGTGTATAGTACGGGTCGTATTGGTGTTGCGCTGCCGCTGTAATCGCTGCCTGACCATCCGCCGTAAGCTGAAGGCTTGTATGCAGTAGATAAAATTCCGCCGATAGTCATGGTTGGGTTAATTGCTTGATTTGCACTGTTTCGACTAATGCCATACCAGTAATCAGCGTATTTACTGCCTGAGCCTGTTGTTGTGCCATCAATCTTGTTGTAGATTTGGGTCCAATCGTAAACGTTTGGTGCTCCCTTGAAAATAGCAATTTGGCTGGGCGTGTTAGGTGAAAGGTATTGACCGCCGAGAATTCCCAAGTTTTCAATCCTTACTGTGCCTTCGGTTGTGTCGATAGTTTGTACTTGACTGGCACCTTGCATGTTAATTGTTTTTTGCCCAACAATTGAGCCGTCTTTGTAGATTGAAACAACAAAAGGTGTATAGATGCGCCATGTTGGTTCGTTCCAAGAATAATAATTCAGGTACAATGGCTGTACTGTACTCTGGCCTGTGGCGCCTGGTGCAATCATCACTGTTTTTTCCTGTAGGGTTCGAATAATGTAAGGCTGTTGCGGGTCTATTTTGATTTCAATTTTTGCGCCAGTCTCTAAGGCTTTAGTGGCGCCGTTGTATGTTATGCTAGTTTTTTGGCCTTCGGGCAAAATTACCCCTGCTAAGTTGTCGTTGCTGTTAACGTACACTAGTATGTTCCAGTAACCGCCTGAAACGCTGCCAGAGTCTGAAACAGCGAGTCCTTGCGGACTAACGTTAATTTGGCTAATGCTTACAGTAGTTAAACCACTAGGCGTTTGATTGTCAAATAAGTTCGGGTTCAAAACAAATAGTGACCCAACTATTAAACTGAGAAGAATTGCCGTTATGGCTGCAATAATTACTTTTTTCATATAGATTACCTCATATGAAAAAACAGACTTTGCAAGCGGCAGCTTGGTATGCTCAAAAAATGGGTGCACCAGGCTGCTGCCTTGCTAGGTTATACGCCGAACTAAAATTCTGATGCTTCAAACAAAAGCCCAAGGATACTGCAGTTTTTTCTATTGGAAGGGGCAGAAGTGCCTCTAGAAGCTGCAATGATTTGTTCATGCTTCTGTCTCTTCCAGCTTCGGCAATAGTGCACTAGTGCGCAGAAACACTCGAAAGTGTGTTGCGATGAATCTCTCAGTTATTATACCTTTATCATCAAGTAAGCCGTGAAAAACTTGATGAACAAACGCGCAGGAGAACTAGGCGGATTGTGTACCTTTTTCAGCAAGCAGGTGGTTCCTGGGAAGGAACCCGAAAATGCGAATTCGCTTTCAAAGTGAATATAGAACGGTTGCTTTATCTTAAAACAAGTGACCTTGCAGCTGCACCACAAATAAGAATGTCTCGAAGCACTGAAAAACTGCAAAGACTCCGCGACAACGTAGAAGATCGCCTAAAAAGAAGATTACCAGCGTTTACACAAAATCATTACAAGACCCAGCAGCAAGTTTGAGGGTAAACATGAAGTTTTAGACGGTAACGGACGCTGGCAA
>JAWRIR010000025.1:0-9405 GCA_040268405.1 Thermoproteota archaeon
TTATTGAAAACTTTGCGTGCAATTAAATCTTCGATGATAGATGACACGACTGGTATCCTCAAGTCGCTATAACTCTTGTTATCCACTTATTTTAGGTTTCGGAACAGGCAAACATGCCATTGCTTAAAAAACCATACTCGCGAACAACAAATAAAACTAGTATGAACTGAAAATTAAAAACGTATCTCAAAAAGTGCGGGCAACTAAGAAGCCTAAAAATGTTGGAAAAGAGGAGGGTTATTTGGCTTTTTTCTTGCCAGCCTCGTCTTTTTTGTCTTCTTCTGTCTTGACAACTTTGGTGTAGTAATATTCACCTATTCCTTTTTGGAATTCATCCATCTGCGAACCTTCCTTGTTAACACGTGGACGCAAAGTTGTCGGGTCACGACGGAAAGTAATGTTCATCTCTTTAAGGAACATGTTCATACCCTGACGCAAAGAAGTAGGCGTGTTTGCAGTGCCACTAACGCCTGGTTCACCGTTGAAGACCATTAAGCGGTCAGCGATGAAGTCTTGAGTTACTACATCGTGTTCAACAACAAATGCAGGTATGCCGTGTGCTTCCACGACGCGCCGCAGTGTTTTGGCGACGTTTAGGCGTTCTTCAACGTCTAAGTATGCGCTGGGCTCGTCGAGTAGGAACAGGTCTGTTTTTCGGCTAAGGCAAGCTGCGATGGCTACTTTTTGAAGTTCACCGCCGCTGAGTTCCATAACGTTTCTGTCCATGAGAACTTGTAGTCGCAGGGGCTGGGCGATTTCTGTTTTGTACCAGCTTGAAGTAAAGTTTTCTTTTGCCACGCTCATCAATAATTCCTGTACTGTTCCCGGATAATCAGGAGCTATGTACTGGGGCTTGTAACTGACTGTTAACTCACCAAACTTGCGGTTATCATCGGTTTCTTCTACGCCTGCAAGGATTTTGACAAAAGTGGTTTTGCCGATACCGTTTGGCCCCAAGATGCCGACAATTTCGCCGCTTCGGATTTCTCCGGGCTCAGCTTTTAGGGTAAAGCCTTTGAAGGTTTTTTCGAATTTTTCCCATTTCAGCAATGGTGCGTTGATGTTCATGCCTGCTGTTGGTGGACGTTCTTGGAAAACGATGGATTCTTTTCGGAACTTGATGTTTTCGTCTGGAATGTAACCTTGAAGGTAAATGTTGATTCCTGTTCTTACACCGTGAACATGTGAAACAACACCGTAAACTCCTGGTTCACCGTAAAAGACACAGATTTGGTCTGAGAGGTAATCAATAATTGCCAAGTCGTGTTCAGCGACAAGGATGGTTTTTTGCTGTTCTTTGAGGTTGCGTATGGCTCGGGCAACTGTGAGACGCTGTTTAACGTCAAGATAGCTGGATGGTTCATCAAAAAGGTACACGTCTGCCTCACGACTCAAAGCCGCCGCAACTGCTACACGTTGAAGTTCACCACCGCTTAAAACGTCAAGCGGACGTTCCCAGATTTTACGCAGTTCCAACTCATCAGCAAGTTGATCAAGGATTTTACGTTCATCAACCTTTTCCAACAAGTCACCAGCTTTTCCTGTAACTGCTTTAGGAATCTTATCAACATACTGGGGTTTGCTGCTAACTTTGATTTTTTTCTCGCTTATTTTTTGGAAGTAATCTTGAAGACTTGAACCACGATAATACTGGATGATTTCGCTCCATTCGGGTGGATTATCGAATCTGCCAAGGTTAGGTTTTATGTCGCCTGAAAACACCTTTAAAGTGGTGCTTTTGCCTATACCGTTCTGTCCTAAAAGGCCAAGAACTGTACCGGGCGAGGGCATTGGCAGCCTGAAAAGTTTGAAACTGTTTTCGCTAAAGCGGTGGCTGCAATCGCTTTCTAACTCGTCAGGCAGATTGACGATGTTGATTGCTTTGAACGGACATTTTTTGACACAGATTCCGCATCCGCTGCATAAGGATTCTGAAATGACTGCTTTGTCACCTTCTACACGTATAGCTTCGACTCTGCTTCTCACCATTGGGCAGAAGTTTACGCAGAGGTGATTACATTTCTTGACTTTACATCGGTCTTGGTCTAGAACGGCTATTCTTGTCATGGCAAAAATACAAAGCCAAAAAGATAGTTATAAACCTAAACCTTAGCAGGCAACGTAAGTTACTTGCTTTTTACTGTTTTTATAAGCAATTTGCTTCAAACAATAGGAAACGAGTATTTTAAAAGAAAAGAATTTCAAAATTTTGGTGTTAACAGGGTTAGTTTACCATTCTTCTTCTTCCCACTCTTCATCTTCGCCTTCTTCCCACTCTTCGTCCTCTTCAATTCTGTACATCAACATTCTCTTTTTCACCTCACCATAAACTCGATTAAGTATCCACTACCTATGGGCAATTTTAAAGATTTAGATACGTCAAGTGTCGTTAGATTTCGCCAAGCTCCACGGAGCAACAGGGTTTTTCTGCACAATTTTTTCTCTGTTTCAAACCGAATAAAACCATGCAAAACCATTAAATCCACCAGAAACCCATCAAGTTAATGTGGGATGATGTGAGGCGACGGCTTCGAGCCTTGTAAGCTGTGAGAAATCGTCTATTATCGCTGACCCAACCTCAAATTAACACTTTTCAGGGTTTATTCTTGGTTTTCTAGAGCATTATTGAAATTTTTTAATTTACCTTTAAGTAAGGTCAAAACAAAGGCGAGGCTTCCGAAAATTGCCAAAGCTATTCCAGCCATCATTGCAATATAGTTGTTGTAGGTCCAGTGGTAAGTAATTTCGTAAGTTACATTTTTGCTGTAGTCATCAACATTTGAAAGTATATAGTAAGAAGTATATGGACAAGCATCACCGTCATCTATTAAGCCCATTCCAGTTAAACCTGATGAACCATTGAAACAGGGGTACGATTCATCACGAATATCGAAATCTGTTCCATTGCCCCAATGTCCAACAATCGAACCATCACCACTATGGAAGGCTTGTATAGTACCTCTGTCAACGTTAAACTGTACTATGTAGTCGCCGCCTTGACTTATGACATACCCCAATGAATAGTACCCGTTAGCTGAAACAGTGACAGCACCACGATCAATAACATTTTGAGCTTCAACAGGTTTATTATAAGTATTTGCCAAAAATAACCCTCCAGCAAGCATCACCAGGGAAAACAGAAGTGCAAACACCTTTTTACGAGTCACTTTAATGCTCCCCCGGTTTTTAGTTACAAAAAATGCGGCAACCAACCCCAACAGAACTAGACCCACAGCCAAAAGCAAGTTGGCATTGGTTAAGCCGACCTGATCTACTCTGAAAGTTTCATCGTAAACCAGCAGATTAACTTGTTTACTATACAGTTCAGGATTCCAAAAAAGCAATGTTTGATCCAATAACGATTGCCCATCAATAGATCCGGCAAAATAGCTTTTGCAATTCCCTGACAATCCAAAAGTGTTGCCGCCGTAAAGGTTGCCATCCCACGAAGCGTTATATTGTCCCTTCTGCCATTTCTCAAATGAATCCTCAGTGACAACTGCTGAAAGTATCGTGTAATCAGATGGAGTGTTTACGATGATCTGGTAGTTACCCTGCTGGTTTAAAGAGATACTTTTGTATGCGGTAGAGTTTGGATACATAGTGAATGTTTCAGAAGAAACCTGCTCGTGATGAAGCCATGGTGATGAACTTGCAGTCCTCATGGTTAAGCCTGAGATGAGCAACGCTAAAGCAATAAGCACTGCAAACAGGGCAATTAGCTTTACATGAGACATAATTGTTCCATTATTGAAGCGGTAAAGGTAAAACTGTTTGTACGTAACAAATGCACAAGTCAAAACTCTAAAATGAAAAATAAACCAATGTTACAAAAAAGGGCTCAACTCCATGATTCAAGTGAAAAATGTTGCACAAGGCTTCTTAGTAACGGCAAGCGCAATCTGCCTGCTTGAAACTTTTCAGATACAATGCTTATATTTGAATCAATTGCTGAGCACCCTACTTTTGGTTGTTTTAGCTGTGCCTTTAGCGGTTAATTTTTCTATGGCAGTCAACCGTTTTAGAGCAGAAAAACCAATTCAAGCCAAAGTTTTTCAAGCAAAAAACGTGTTGATGGCACTTCAAGGATTTGGGTTTGCTTGCTGGTTCTTTGATGTCCTCTCCACAACACTGGTCATCAATGTTCAGCATGCAAGTTCTGAACTTAACCCGTTGGGTTGGCCGTTAAGTGCCTTGGGTGCTTTAACCTATTTTGTGCCCATCACTTTCATAACTTATTATTTGCTGTTTAAGCTTAAAACTAAAGAATCATTTTATGCGGCTGTAGCTTTAACGGGCGTTTCTGTTTTTATGGGATTAAGAAACTTGGGTGCAAGCCTTCATAATTTGGCAGGATTCCGCAGTTTTTCAGGTTATCCAGAGGATATAGCCGTTTTATGTATTTGGATTATCTTGGTAGCTATCTTAACTACGTTAAACTTGGTTATTGTAGTTAAAATTATGAAAAAGGACGTTTAAACGTCATCCAGCACGATGGATGTTTCGGTTCGTGTTACGGTTGGGTCTTGTTCTATTATGTGGTATACTATTTCGTTTATTTGCTTGAGCGTGGGTGCTTCCACGACTACTACGGCGTCGTATCTGCCAAGTATGGCGTGTGCTGCGATTGCTTCTTTTGTTTTTACTCTTATTCTGTCGATTACTTGCAGGGATGTTCCGGGTTTGGTGTTTAAGAGGATATAAGCCATCATGCCATGTACATTCTCCATTTGTTTGGTATAGCAAGTTAAGGCTTGACTTTTGGATATAAATTTTGCTGTTAACTGCAAATGCTTTGAGGTTTAAAAGAAAGAATTAAACTATTGTTCAAAAAATTCATTATTGCTGCGAGGCAAAAATGTCATTTTCACTTTAACTCACCCCCCACCAGCACCCAAACGTAGTTTCAATGATACCTTAAATAGTCAAAAAAACGCCAATGCCCATCAAGAAAAGGTACACGAAAATGATGACTCAAAACCTCCTCATAAAACCAACAATCACAACAACACAGCAACTCCCAACACGCTTAACACTAAACATGCCAGACGTCGACCAACTCTTCCCAGGCTTCAAACCAGGCGACTTCGCAACCTTATACGGTTCACCATCACTAATCTCGCTTGCCGCAAGAATATGCGTCAGAGCCCAAATACCAACACAACTCGGAGGCTTATCCAGCAACGTAGTCTTCATTGACGGCGGAAACACCTTTAGACTATACAAAACAGCCCGCATAGCACAACAGCACGACCTTGACCCACGTAAAGTACTTGAGCACATTTTCATTTCAAGAGCCTTTACCGCTTACCAATTAACCTCGCTTATAATGGAAAAATTAGAGGACACAGTAAAAAAATACAAAACTAAAATCGTAGTTATCTCAGACATTGCAGGATTCTTCCTTGACGAAGACATCCCAGCAGAAGAAGCACAAAAAGTCTACAGCCAAATCCTCAACTATTTAGCAGGCTTTGCAAAAAAACACCAAATAATCCTCATCACAACATACCTGCCACACAACAACAGCAAAAGAAACGCATTACTCAAAGAAACAACCATCTCAAAAGCCAACGTTGTTCTATCCTTCAGCAAAACACCTTACACCAGCGAAGTTGAACTTGAAAAGCACCCAACCTACATGTTAGGCGTTGCTGATTACCCAACCGAACCGTCACTAATGTATTTCATGGATAGACAGTAAAATATCCAGCCAATTTAGTAAGAAAAAATAGCAGGAAAAATTTGAAACATACGCTTTTTCCTGTATACAGGTTTCTTTTTGACCTCATTTGGCACTTCAGGTTCAGGTTTTGATCTGCGTGATACAAGCAGGGCGGCAATTACTGCAACGGCTACTCCAGCAATGATAATTATGTACAGGAGGTTTTGATTGGATGTTGAGTCGTTTTGTTCCGCCGGTGTTGTTTCAGCTTGGGTGGAACTGCTTTGTTGAGAAGTTCCCGGAACCGGTGTGGCAGATCCATCAAGAACTGGCAGTATTGCTTGAGCATTTAGTGTGTAGCTTGTTATTTTTTGGTCTGTTGATACTGTTTCAGCTGATTGATCTGTATAATACGCGCCAACCTTAAACGAAACAGATGAATCCGGACCTAAAGATTCAGGTTCTAAATAGTCAGTAAGTCCAACCGAAACAACGTGGCCTGACGAGTTATAGAAAGTAGCTGAAACCACAAGTTTAGAAACAGTTTGAGAGCCAACATTTTTAATATTCCCGCTTACCCAGTAGGCTCCTTTGTCATCTCCGCTGGTGCTGACAGTTGCAGAGGATGTTACTGTTAAATCGGGGTACAAGTGACTGTTAACTGCTTCGGCTTCACTAATGTCAATGGCGATTTTTGATATACCTGAGGTGTACCAGTCAGAATTGGCGGGCTGGTTAAATTCTAACATAAAGGGTGCTTTCTGCCCTGGCGCCATATGGCTAATCCATGCTTGAACTGAGCCGCTGGCTTTTTCTGTTCCGTCTGCCCCATAAACTGTACCTTTAACGATCACACTTTCGATCGTATCAGTGCCAATGTTTTGAATTTCTCCAGGCACATCTAAAACGCCAAGGTTATCGATGATGTAGTTATAACTTACGACCTTGATGTCTTGTGTTTTGCAAGACACATTTTGGGGGGTTAAAATTAAACATAAAGTGGAAATTAACAATATAATAGCTAGTCCGGTTAGTGCTTTTTTCAAGTACAGGTCCCTCTTAGCCCTAAACGTTTCAAGGTAAGTACTATAAAACACTTTTTCAAAATTACCACCAACTTGAACTTTCGAAGTCCGGCTGAATTATGTGAGTAGAAAATGGTATGTACAATTACTTTTCAGTGATAAAATTAGTAATATTAAAAGAATAACCTCTTGTGGCAGGAGCAAAGATGCGGCTAAACAAATCACCACAGTCCAGTACATCAAAAGAGCAAGAGGAAGCATGCCGCAAGTTTTACCTAAAAGCAAACATAAACCAAGCAAAATGGGGATTAACATTATTTATTCTACCCTTTTGCACTTTCCTCATTAACGATTACAGTTTTTTCGGATTATCGCTACAATTTGCCTCAATCGCCACCATCAGATTTGTAATGATAACAACTGCACTAACAGCAATAATTAAAATTCAAAAAACAACAGACCCAATGTCTTATGATCGACTCTTGTTCCTCACCTCTTCAGTGTTGCTTTTCTGTGGAGGAATCGTTCACTTTTTCAGACCAGAAAATTTTGTAGCTCAAGCAATAGTAACAAGCGTATCACTTTTCGTCGTTTACCTGGTCGTTCCTTTCCGCTTCAAATATCAATGCCTTCTTGGAACAGTAGCAACAATAGGCGAATCAGCAATTGTTCTTTACATAGCAAATCCAACAGAGCCCGCAGTATTCACAATAGTTTTCAGTCTGCTTTTCTCATACCTTGTCGGAACCTTGAGCTCTTGGCAACTGCACGAGTATCGTAGACGCGCTTTTATTGAATACCAAAAAAGAGTAACGGCACAAGAAGATTTGGAAAAATCCAACCAGAACCTAGAGGCGTTGGTAGCTGATAAGACGGCAGAACTCAAAAGAACCGAGCGGCTTGCAGCCATTGGTTCAACAGCCAGCATGGTTGGCCATGACTTACGAAATCCTCTAACTGCCATTTCGAGCGCCACATACTATCTTAGAAAGAACTATGGCAAACAACTTGATTCTAAAGGTAACGATATGCTTGAGTTAATCCAAAAAAACGTTCAGTTTTCTGACAAGATAATCAACGATCTACTGGATTATTCCAGAGAAATACATTTAGAAACAACAAAAGCAGACCCACAAAGCATTGTAGAAGAAGCATTAGCTATTCTCAATGTACCATCTAAAATACAGATTGTTTATCATGCAACGGAAAATCAAGAAGTCACCTTAGACTACGATAAAATGAAAAGAGTCTTTGTTAACCTTATCAAAAATGCTGTTGACGCAATGCCTCAAGGTGGAAAACTTGAAATTGAAACCCAACAGATTGAAGGCGGAATTAAAACCAGTTTTTCAGACACTGGACACGGCATTTCAGAAGAAAACCAAAAAAATCTGTTCCAGCCCCTTTTCACTACTAAGGCTAAAGGCATGGGTTTTGGTTTAGCCATATGCCAAAGAATAGTCGAAGCACACAACGGTAAAGTCTCAATCCAAAGCATTCTTGGTAAAGGAACAACTGTAACCGTCGAGCTGCCAAAATAGCCTTAAGAACAACAGAAAGATGCATAGACTCTTATTATGGGATTATTTGGCCAACAGCGCTTTTTTCGCTAACTTCAATTATCCGGATTTTTACGAAGTCACGGGGTTTAGCTTTAGGCACAACTATGCTGAAACCTCGAATGCTTAACCTGCCGTCGCCGCTGGGAGCTAAATCTATTATTGTTACCTCTAATTCTTCCCCCAACTCTACTGGACAAGGCTTAGGTTCATAGTTAATTTTGAATTTTCCACCGCGTACCCTTCTGTGAACCATCTTTAAAGTCGCACCTCATTTTGGGTTATGTCTGCTCTAAACTCTATTTTACCACATTTTGGACACAGATAAACCGTTACAGGTAAAACTTTACTGGGCAATGCAGGTTTTGGTCCACGCCAACCATCTATGTTAAAGCTGGTTTTAGCCCAAGCCATCTCCACGTTACAGGAAAAACAAAAGGCAACGGGAACAGTTTCAAATTTTGAAGCCTCAACTTCGAGTTCCTTGTCAATTGTTGGAGTTGATTCTGTTTCAGGTTTTGGCGTTGAATAAGTGGGAGTTTGCCCTAAGTACTTGCAGCTTATAGCACATTGCTGTCTGAAAGCACACAGGTAACAGCACACGTTTTTTTCGTCGTTTTGGCATTTAAGCTGTCTGCTGGCTTGCGCTTTAGGGTTATCAGTGAAAGCCGTGCATGTTTTGTCCATGTTTAAGTATTCGCAGCTGTTAGCCAAATCCGACAAGGTGCTTTCTTCCTGTTGTTGCAGTCAATAGTGGAGTTTTTACCTATGTGTGTTTTGGTTTAATTCCGTGAAAAGCTTAATTCAAAATAGAAAATGTTCGCAGGGATAACGTAAACGTTCCTGTAAAGCAACCGCACGAACGTAAAAAACCTATATAAAAAAACACTTTCATAAGTAGTACAATAATCGTGTTTGTTAAAAAAATTACTCTTGATACAAAATTATCGCACATAAACTGAGACAACAAATGTTTCCATGGCATGATTTTAGACTAATTCAAGATTACCAAGAACCAATCTTTACGCCAGTTAATTAATTCAGCAAATGTGGTGTGGTGAGACAATAAATGAAAAAAGTAAGTCGTAGAATCTTGACAATGATAATTGCGGTGGTTATTGTAGTTTCTATTGTTACAGGAGGATTTTTCTATCTA
>JAWRIR010000026.1:0-11542 GCA_040268405.1 Thermoproteota archaeon
CTTGAAAAGGGCTTTAAACGTGGAGACATGAAAGAAGTCCCGCCGCCGAATCTGCCAAAAGAAGTGGTGCTACCTAAACAGGAACAACCCTTTGAAATTCCAATTGACACACGACCAGCTCCAGCCCCCGCTGCAACGTTAACACCGCAAGACAGAGAAAACGTGTTTCCATTAAAAACGATGAATGATGAACCATTAGCGTTAATCTGTTTTGACAAAGACGCCATGCATGTACTGCCGGACGAGAGCAAGCATTTTAGCGCAAACACTCCGCCCTTCCAAAACTTTTTGGTAGAAAAAGTTCTTGCTAAAATGAAGGAAAAAGACGCGGAGCTTGTACAAAAGCACCAGTTAGCAGAAAACAACGCATTCACTTTTGACATTGTCAAAGAAGTGGACCTGATTAGGGAAATAATCATACACAACGTTGATGATGAACGCTTGAAAGAGTTAAAGTCAAGCATCCGCTGGACATTAGAAAAAATGTATGAAAAAATGAAAAATTAAAGAAAAACCTGGTTTATTGTGAATGCTTGTCGATAAGTGTAGATATGTTCTTTTTAGCACATAACCCTACAAGCCGTTCAGCTTCTTGACCATTCTTGAATATAATCATTGTTGGAATGCTGAAAACTTGGAATTTTTCGGCTGTGGATGGGTTTTCGTCAACATCAAGTTTTCCGATTAAAGCTTTTCCAGCGTATTCTTGTGCCAATTCCTCGATTATTGGCGCTAAGGCTCTGCATGGACCACACCAGGTTGCCCAGAAATCAATGAAAACAAGTTTATTGTTTTTTATGGTTTCTTCAAAATTGGCGTCTGTAACATGAAAAGGTTGACTCAATTCATAACACTCCTAATAATCCTGATATGAATTCTCTTTTTGAATAATATAAAGTGTTCGCGCGCAAACGCTAAACTGGCAGCTTCAAAAGCAGTTGTGAGAATATTGTGGCTTTCGGAATAACCGAGTTATATGCATACTCCATTTTTGTAGTTAGGAGAAAGGAGAAGGAGAAAACAGTGCAGACACAATTAGCTTCACTGTTACTGATTGTTTCAACAGTAGCTTTAGCAAGTGTGGTGATTGGTTTTGCGGTTGCCATCTCAGAACAGACTTTAAGCTTAGATAATAACCCGCAAATTAATCAAATAAAAAGCCTACAAGACAAAATGCTAAATGAAACAAATCTTTGGCTTGACGATTTGCATGATATAATGGCTAATCAAACCTTGCCATCTGAACCGTAACCACTCAAACCCTTTTTTCTGCCTCAAAATACAAACACTGTTACTGTTTTGGCGTAGTCACAAAGGTTTAAGAAAAAATGCTAAATCTACACCTCTTGGGTGCATATCTTGAGTGAACCAGATTTTCCGTACCCCAAAAAACCCAGACCCGAAGAAACAGCGTACATATCGCCAGAAATGGAATACCCACCAGCACCGCCTTCACCACCACCTCCACCTCCTTTGGTTACTGAAAATGTCAACAAATTTACTTGCCAAATGTGTGGTAAAACGTTTAACACTAAAGAAGAATTAAATATGCATATAGAAACGGAACATAAAAACTCAAAAAATAAGGCGTAAAGAAACCCTTTTTCAAGGGTTATATCTCTATGTTGCCTCTAATCAGTTGTACATCAGCAACTTGTCCTGTGTCAGCATAGATTCCTACACCTACTTCATTTATGCCTCCAGCATAAATCTGGTCAAGACTTAACTCGATAAACCAGTAAGGATAAAGTTCTGCGGAGTTGCCACGAGTGTGAGGAACCATCTGAACTGATATTGGTGGACTTAAAGTTTTGAAACCAGAAACTTGTTGACCTTCAATGTTAGCAGTGTAAGTTTTGACATAGTTTTCAGCTGTTCTTATTGCATCTTCTTGTGAAAGAGTAATTGGCTTGCTGCTTGGACTGAATAAGAAGTAGCCGTCGGTCATTGTAACTAAAATGTTGTTTTGGAAAATCATCTCTAAACCTTTAGTTTGATAATCTATGCCGTTTTCAGTATACATCCAAAGTAGTTCAGCAGTAACGCCAGAAATGGAAATTCGAAGTTTAAGGTTACCGTCAGTTACAATCATGCTTTGAGTGGAGTTAACTTTCCCCAACAGGTTAAGCATGTCGGTCAAATATTCATCACCTGAATACAGACGATATCGGGAAAGGATTCCGTGAGCGTTGAGAATTAGATTGTTTGGTTCATTTTGTGTGAAAATTGGTACGCTTTCCATCATGTTGAGTTCATACCGTGAAAAATGACCATCCCTAAAACGGAATCCGATGTTCATTTCACTTATGCTATTCTTATCAGTAAGAGAGTACTGTGCAGTCTCCTCTGAAATACCGCCGAAGTAGGTTTGCCACTCTACAGTGTTCTTAAGTAAAGACACAGTGTAATTTCGAGTATCAATATGTGTTACATTACGTACGAAATTAGCCACTTTATCTGTGCCTATGCCCCAAGAAAGTAACTCCTGGTTTTCTGCAGAGAGAGCCTGTTGGTTTTCTAACAGTTGATTGTTTTGAATGTATTGTATTGCGGAAAAGCTTGATAAAAGAATGATTGTAATCAGCAGTACACCTAAAACAGCTCGTTCCTTTAAAGCTGATAAGCGGCGTTTAGGTTCAGCGCCATGTACGTCTTCTACGCCTTTCATTGCGCTAACGCTTGCTTGACCAAATGTTGACAATTTGTATTGACCGTTATCCATTTTTGTGATTAGCTCGCCGAGGCTTTCCAAGTGGTAAGTCAAGTTTGGTGTTGAAATACCGAGTTCTTCAACAAGTTCCATGAAAGTCATTGGTTTAGAACCTAACATGCGGAGAATCTTGCGTCTTATCGGATGCTTAAGCGAACTGAACATTATCGAGTATATTTCGTCTTCAGGAGTACTTGCCATCCTTTACCCCACAATGAAATAGCATATTAAAGCTATAAATTTTCACCATATTATTCGCTGAAAAAGAAAAAATAATCAATACTTTCAAACTAATTTACAAAATCTTCCGATAAGACACAAGAAAAATTAAAGACGATATGAAGAAAATTAACCCTTAAACAATAAGACGTTTCCACTAAGAAGACTAAACGTTACAGTAATCAAAGCGACGTTTCATCGCCTAGTCAGCCGTTATTCGCGGACTGAACTTAGGTGATGCTGACGTTCTGAATGTCGAAATATCGTTTTGCCAAAAAGCGCAAACGTTCGGCGTTTTTGCCATTTTTGCCTATCGCGACGCCCTTATCTTTTGGGTTTACTGTGATGACTGCCATTTTTTTGCCGTCAGTGCGTTCGGTGACGCGGATTTCGCGTACTGTTGCTGGTTTAAGGGCGTTCTTCATGAATTGAACTGGGTCTTCACTGTATTCGATGATTTCGTGTTTTTTCCCAGTCATTCGTTCAAGTGTGTGGATGTTTCTTCCACCTTTGCCTATGGCTACGCCCACTTGACCTTGGTTTACGATGAAAATGGCTCGTTCTTGCTCTTCGTCAATTATGCAGTCTTTCACGCTTGCGCCGCTTATGCTTTCGAACAATGCGATATAACGCATTTCGTCGCATGTGATTTTTATGCCGGTTGTCATTGCTCTCCTCCAATTGCTTCTTCAATCTCTTGTGTTTCTATTACTTTGAGAATGTCTGAGTCTCCTGATTCCCGTATGCTTAACGCGGAGATGATGAATAGTTTGCCTGCAACTTCAGCTAAATCCATTGATGTGCCTTTGTAGGTTATCACGGGGACTTTAGAGATTTTACCATAGTATTCGACATCATCTTTTATGTCTTTTGGACAGTTAGAAGCTAAAATAATCATTTTAGCCTTACCAGTTTTAGCGTTTGTCAATGCCGAGTTGGCGCCAAAAGAAACTTTGCCAGTCTTGACGGCTGATGCAATCGCCTTATCTATATTTATCATGCTTCAGTTTTTCCTCCATCTTTTTCTTGGTTTTCGAAAGTGGACATGTACAATTCAACTAGGCCTGTGCCGATTGGTATTGACTGCCCAACTATAACGTTTTCTGTTACTCCAGCTAAAGGATCACTTTCACCTTTAACTGCCGCTTCAACAATGTTTGGAACGGTGATTTCGAATGCGGCGCGAGCTAAGACACTTGCTTTCTTGCCGCTGATGCCGTGTCTGCCGATTTGTTGTACGTCGCCTGTGGTGGTCATCATGTCTGCTACCAACATGACGTGTCTAACGTCGACGTCTAAGCCTTGGTCTTCCAGTACGCCTTTTGCTTCGTTGACTAATGCATTTCTTGCTGCTTCAACGCCTAAGGTTTTTGCGATTTCGTGGATGTTGTTTGTAGATGTTCTTGAAGTGTCTACGCCAGTGATTTCTAATACTTTTGCGAGGTTTGAACCATCAGTGCGAATTACCCATTCGCCGCTTTCCTCTGTAACTAGTACACGTTTAATGTCTGGAACACCTTTAACGTGTGCCGCGGGTAGTTTGGTCAGCATGCGTTTTAATGCTTCAGACTTCTTGGGTTTAATTTCAAGTGAATCATCAATTACTGTGACGGTAGCGTTTAAGGTTTCGAGGCGTGATTTTACTTCGTCCATTGTTATGCTTCGGTCATCCATCATAGTGCGGTTGAGTTCGACAACGATGAGTTCTTTTACTGGGTCTTCGTAGATTGCTGATGCTAAGTTTTCAAGTGATGTGTAGATGATGTCTCTTGCTACTGCTACTGCGCCTTCTTTGCTTTTTGCGTGTTCATCCATCAAGTAGATAGTCATAATTGGTGTTGATGGGATTCTGCGTGCGTCTACGATTTCGATGAGTCGTGGTAAACCTAAGGTGACGTTTTGTTCTTTGACACCGGCATAGTGGAAGGTTCTAAGAGTCATCTGTGTGCCTGGTTCGCCGATTGATTGGGCTGCGACGATTCCTACTGCTTCGCCTGGTTCCATTAATGCGCGTTTGTATTGTTCGGCTGTTAATGTTGCTGCTTTTTCAACGCCTTTCTTGCTTAACTTGCTCTTTGAAAGAGTGCTTTTCAGTTGGTCAAGCAGAATTGGGGTAAGCTGGTCTTCAACGCCTTTGAGTTGTTTCTTGATGAAGTCTGCTGGTGCAGCTTCACCTTTACCTTCACCGATTTTGATTTGTTCGATGAGTCGGCTAACGTTGACTGCTTTACCGTGGTCGCTTTTTGCTGGGTCCACGCCGTCTTCACCGTAGCGGAACTGGATGATGTCTCCAGCGGAATCGCGTACAGTACTGTCGTATTCTAGACGGATGTGTTCAAGCGCGTTAATGAGCCTACGCTGCATGTAACCGCTTTGTTGAGTACGCACGGCAGTGTCGACTAGACCTTCTCTGCCACCCATAGCGTGGAAGAAGAATTCGATTGCATCAAGACCAGTCTGGTAAGAGTTGTATACGAAGCCTCTTGCTTTTGGTCTTGGATCGTTTTCTTTGAAGTGGGGTAATGCGCGTCCTGCGTAGCCTCTAAGGATACGTTTGCCACGGACTGACTGTTGACCAACACAAGCAGCCATCTGACCGATGTTAAGGCTTGAGCCTCTTGCGCCAGTTCGAGTCATGACGATGCCTGCGTTTTCTAGTGTAAAGTCTTCGTCTGCAATCTTTCCTGATTCGTCTCTGGCTGTTGAGAGTTCGTGCATGACGTAAATTTCGAATGATTCTTCCAAAGTTTGACCTGGAAGGCGTGGGAGGGTGCCGTTTTGGTAGTTTGCAATGTGTTCGTCAATTTTCTTTTGTGTGCGATCCATGGTTTTTGCCATGCGGCTACGTGCTCTTGGTGAGAGTACTAGTTGGTCGTATGTGTAGCTGAAGCCTCTCATTGAAATGAACAGTTTCAACAAGTGGGTTACGTTGTTGAGGAAGGCTCGGCCTGCTTGTGTTCCGTAGTCTTTGATGATTCTGTGAAGTAAGCTTTCTGATTGTTCTGAACCGATGCTGCGTCTGTCAATGACACCTGAAACAAGTTGACCATTACGCACTACTACGTAAGCGTCATGTTTACATTCCTCTTCTTCACACTTGGTGCAGCCTTGGCAAATGTTTGCTTTCAGGACGTAGTTGAGTGTTTTTGGCAGGAACAAGCTGAAGATTTGTTTGCCTGACCACATTGGTTGTGGCTCTTTAATTTCAGGTTCTGGAAGTTCGCCAGTGTAACCTGTTGTGGTTAACAGGCGATCTACTTGTTCGCGGTTAACGTAGTTGCCTTTTCGTGTGAAGTAGTATGCGCTTGTGACGAAGTCTCTGATTGCGCCAATGATTGGGCCACCGAATCTTGGTGAAAGAATCTGGTCTTGCACTTGCATGAGTAATAGTGATTCGGTTCGGGCTTCTTCGCTTTGTGGAACGTGAAGGTTCATTTCGTCTCCGTCAAAGTCTGCGTTGTATGGTGGACAAACACAGAGGTGCATACGGAAGGTTTTGTATGGTAAAACCCTGACGAAGTGGGCCATAATTGACATGCGGTGAAGTGATGGTTGTCGGTTAAAGATTGCTATGTCGCCGTTCTTTAGGTGACGTTCAATTACAAAGCCAGTTTCAACTGCTTCTGCAATTTTTGTTCTGTCAACGACGAATTCAAGGCGGATACGTTTGCCGTCTGGTCGGATAATGTAGAGTGCGCCTGGATAGTTTTCTGGACCGTTGATTACGAATTTTTTCATTTCTTCAATGTTCCAGGCTGTGACTTTTTCTGGAACTGATAGGCGCATGGCTACGTCTTGTGGTACACCAACCTCGTTAATGTCTAAGTTGGGGTCTGGTGAAATGACTGTACGGGCTGAGAAGTCAACACGTTTACCGGAAAGGTTACTTCTGAATCTGCCTTCTTTACCTTTTAGACGTTGACTGAGGGTTTTTAGTGCTCTGCCGCTTCTGTGTCTTGCTGGTGGAATGCCTGAGGCTTCGTTGTTAAAGTATGTTGTAACGTGGTATTGTAATAGTTCGCTGAGGTCTTGAATAATAAGTGTTGGCGCGCCTGCTTCCATGTTTTCTTTCAGACGCTGGTTAATTCTGATTATGTCTACAAGTTTGTGAGTTAAGTCATCTTCAGAACGAATGCCTGATTCAAGAGTGATTGATGGACGTACATAGACTGGTGGAACCGGCAAAACTTGCAGAACCATCCATTCTGGACGTGCAACTTTGGGGTTAAAACCTAAAACTTCAAGGTCTTCGTCGCTGATACGTTCAAGCCTTTCTCTGATCATACTTGGAGTGAGTGGTTCTGAGCCGGATTCGGTTGCTTCGACGAATTTAGTTGGCTTTTCGAACGTAATTTTGTATTGAACTGAGGCACAGTAGGGGCATTGTTTTGCTTTGATTTCAGTCATGATTTCTTTGTAAACTTCGTCTGGAATGGTGCCGAGCAGTTCGTTGAATCTTTCGATTCTTTGACGTGCTTTCTTGGTTGCATCCTCGGATAGTAGGATGCGCCCGCAGCTTCGGCAGGTTGATTTTAGCATGTCGAAGATGATTTTTGTGAATTCAATGTGTACGATTGGTACTGCAAGTTCAATGTGGCCAAAGTGTCCGGGGCATCGGATTGCGGTGTTTCCGCATGTTTTGCATCTTTGTCTTGGTTCAAGTGTGCCTAAGCGTCCATCCATGAGGCCTGCAGTGATTGGTGCGCCGTCTTCGTCGTAGGTGTCTGGTGTTTGGATTTCTACGACTGATTGTTTTCTGAGGTCTTTTGGTGAGATTAAACCGAATGAGATTTCGTCTACTACTTTATGGATTAATTCTTCCGATGCCATGATTATGCTTTCTCCTTTAGTCTTAATTTTGGTGTAATACAGAGGCTCTGCAGTTCCTGCAGCAATAGTTTGAAAGCGTAAGACACAGTAACAGGGGCAATCTTTGCTTTTTCATCGCAAATCTTGCAGACGTAACGCCTTTGCTTCATGTCGAAAAAGGCGATTTGACCGCAGTTTTCGCAAATGAATAGGGTGTACTTGTCGGATTCCTCAAGCAATCTGTCTCTTAGCAGCATAGCTGCGCCGTGACCAATGAGGCAGTCTCGTTCCATTTCTCCGAATCTGAGACCACCACCTCGAGCACGACCTTCAGTTGGCTGGCGTGTGAGCATTTGGACTTGACCTCTGGCTCTTGCGTGGATTTTGTCTGCAACCATGTGGTGAAGTTTCTGGTAATAGACAACTCCGACGAAAACGTCTGCGACGAATTTTTCGCCTGTTGTTCCATTATAGAAGACTTCGCTTCCTGTGTGACTAAAGCCAAGTTTTACTAGGTTGTTGCGAACTTCGGTGGGACCTTCGTTTGAGAAAGGCGTACCGTCGCCGGGTTTACCTCTTGCTGCTGCGGCTTTTCCCGCCAATGATTCTATGAACTGCCCAATGGTCATTCTTGAGGGGATAGCGTGTGGGTTAATGATTAAGTCGGGTACTATGCCTTCGTCGGAGAATGGCAGGTTTTCTGGTGGAACAATCAGGCCGATGACACCTTTCTGTCCGTGGCGGCTTGCGAATTTGTCGCCGAGTTCGGGAATTCTTTGGTCTCTTACACGGACTTTGACGAGTTGGCTTCCTTCGCCGGATTCAGTGATGAATATGCCGTCGACGATGCCTGTTTCGCTTGGACGCATGTCCACGCTGGTGTCGCGCATTGAGGGACCTTTTACTTCGAATTCTTTGTATTCTTCAAGGAATCTTGGTGGGCTGATTCTGCCGATTAGGACGTCTCCACCGACTACTTGACTTTCGAGGCTGATGATTCCGTCTGGTTCGAGCAGGCGGTAGTATTGTTCGCCTCTGTAGCCGCGTGTTCCAGCTTCGGGGACTGTGAATTTGTCTTTTAATCCACCGAGGTATTGGCGGCATTCTGCCTCGTAAATACGGTAGAATGTTGAGCGGAATAAGCCACGTTGAATTGATGACTGGTTGAAGATGATAGCGTCTTCCATGTTGTAGCCTTCAAAGCTGAGCACGGCGACGATACAGTTTTGACCAGTTGGACGTTGCTTGTAGCCCATGACTTCCATGTTTTCTGTTTGGACAAGTGGTACTTGTGGGTAATGTAGTATGTGGCTGCGTGAGTCTGTTCTGTTGTGGAAGTTTGTACTGTAAACGCCTAGGGCTTGTTTGGCCATTGCTGCTTGGTAAGAGTTACGTGGTGACTGGTTGTGTTCTGGATATGGGATTGTTGAAGCGCAGATGCCAAGGATTGTGTACGTGGCGATTTCAAGGTGTGTTGTTTCTGGTTTAATGTCATCGTAGCTTATGGCGATGAATGCGTTTTCTTCTTCTTCAGCGTCAAGGTATTCAAGGTAACCTGCTTTGATGAGGTCTTCCCATGCCCATTCGCCGAGTCCAATCTTTTCGATGTGTTTAGGCTGTAGTTTTGGAACGCCGTTTTCGACGATGATTAATGGACGTCTAACGCGTCCTTCGTCTGAGTTTGCGTGGACTTCCTCTGTTTGTGTTTGTGACTTGTTGAAGTATGTTATGTTTACTTCTGTTGAGATTTCGCCTGCGCGACGTTTTTCGCGGAAGCTTTTAACCATGGCTTGTGCCGAACTGTGGTAGCCGATAATGTTTCCGTCAACGAAAACTTTCGCTCCTGACATTCTTTGCTCGATTGTTGCTTCAGCGGCTGGGATTGTGCCCATTTCGAAGAGGATTTGTTTTATTCTGTCCGGGTTTACTCCGACTGCGATTGTGGCGGATAACGCCAAGTTTTTGACGAGACCGCAGTTAGAGCCTTCAGGGGTTTCGTTTGGACAGAGTCTGCCCCAGTGGGTTGGGTGTAAGTCTCTGGCTTCGAAGTTAGGTTGGCTTCTGCTTAAGGGTGACTGGAGACGTCTTAGGTGACTTAGTGTTGAAATGTAGTTTGTTCGGTCGAGCAATTGTGTGATGCCGACTCTTCCTCTGCCCCAGTTTCCTGTTGCCAGAGCGTGTTGGAATCTTTCTGTGATGATACCGGGTCTTACGGCTGCTGATACAGTGATGATTGGACCTTTAACTCCGATGCGTTCAAGTTGGTACTTGATGTCGCGTGTTAAGTTGCGGAATGATACACGGAAAAGGTCTGCGAGCAATGGGCCACCAAGGCGTAGACGTTTGTTTTTGAAGTGGTCTTTGTCGTCTTGTTGGCGTATGCCCATTTTTAGTTGGATAACGCGGTACGCCATTTCTCCGAGGAAGATGGCTTTTTCTTTGCGGTTTGCTTCTGTTCGGCCCAAGTGTGGTAGGAAGTTTTTGTCAAGGGCTGTTTCGGCTTTTTGAAGTCGGTATTCTTCGACTTGTCCGTGGGCGACACGGTTGCCGATGAAAAGAATTGCGTCTGATGGTGTATCGACGCCGACTGCTTTTTCGAATGAAGCTGCAAGCTGTGCTTGGAGGTCTTTGTCTAGGCTTACTGCTTCTGCGATGTCTTTGTCTTTTTCCATGTTTAATGCGCGCATGATGACGACGAATGGGATTTCGGTTGGTACACCGGGCATTGTTACGTAGATTGCGTCGTCTGATTTTAGTTTAAGTTCGATTCTTGCGCGGAAACCAACGGTTGTTGAGAAGATTTTTGCTTGGTAAACTGGGCTGGTTCCTTTGTCGTCTATGTCGACGATTACGCGGTTTGGTGCGAGGTCTTCCATGGCTACGATGACACGTTCGGAGCCGTTTACGACGAAGTATCCTCCTGGGTCGTCTGGGTCTTCGCCTGCCGCAATTAATTCTTCACGTGATAATTGGCTGAGGAAGCAAAGTTTGCTTTTCAGCATAACGGGGATGTTTCCGATGTAAACAAGTTCTGTGTCTTGTTCGCGTCCGTCTACGATTGGAGTCATTTCGAGGGCGACTGGTGCTGCGTATGCTAAGTTTCTTAGTCGTCCTTCCATTGGGTAGATTTCGTGTTTTGTTCCGTCTACCTCGGTTACGTAGGGACCTGTGATTCTGCTTTGTGGGTCGATTACCCAGATTTGTCCAAGTTTTACTTTGTATGGGTTGTCTGGGACTTCGATTGGAATTTCAGCTACTTCGTCCACGACTTCCTGTAATCCGTGGTCGATGAATTCGTTGTAGCTGTCAAGGTGCTGCCTTACTAGGCCTTTGTCGTTGAAAAATGCCTTCAATAATAAATGTATATCTTCTTTCTGTATTTCTGTCATTTTACTAAACATTCTCCAATCAGGTTAAACGAGTGAGGGTGAAACCTTGCTAAGCCTGTCTTTCTCACGTGAAAAAGGTTCTCCTACGTTTTCTGAGAGCACAAACACATGCTACGTAGCTTGCTTATAAACTTTGTTATAACGTATGCGTCTAAACTGTGGTTTGACTAAACTTTCATAGAGTCAATACATGAAAATAACTCTTTTGGCATGCGTGAAACGCTCAAAACGCGGACGCAACAAACAAAAACGCATCTTTACCACAAACAGGCACAATAAACAGGCAAAGACCCCGCAAACAGCACAATCAAAGACTTTTACGGCAACAAACCCCTGGTTAAGGGTTTTTGTTGTGGTTTAGGCAGGGGCAAATACCGCAGAAAAGTGTTGGGTAGAGTCTACCCCTATCTGAAAG
>JAWRIR010000027.1:0-24123 GCA_040268405.1 Thermoproteota archaeon
CTGAAACCGTGCGGTTAAGCACAACAAGCTCATCAGTTTTCTGAACAAGCGTATAAGCAATAGCTCTTGCTGCTGCACCTGAACCCAGTATCAGCACTCGTTTGCCTTTTGGGTCAGAACCGTTTTCTTTAAGCGCATTAAGAGCACCTATCCCATCGGTGCTGTAACCTGACAGTTTACCGCCCTTGTTGTGGATAGTGTTTACTGAATTCAGAAATTTGGTAGTCTCATCTATCCAATCCAAATGTGTTATGACTGCTTCTTTATGAGGCATAGTAACATTCAAACCGACAATGCCCAGAGCACGCATCCCCGCAATGGCGTTTCCAACTTCAAACGGCTTCACTTTGAAGGCTGTGTAAACAAAATCAAGTCCTAGCGCGCCAAAAGCTGCATTCTGTATTGCTGGGCTTAAAGAATGTTCTATTGGGTCACCGATAACTGCGCAAACACAGGTTTTAGCGGAAATAGCCAAGGTTACTGCCTCAATAAAGAGTAGGCAGTTCTCATTTCATTTATGCTTATTTGTCCCGGCGCCGTCTCGCTTCCTTGTTCCAACGCGGCGAAAGTGAAGAATGCGCCAAAAACTGGTGAAAGCAGGCGTGAAATTCTGCCTTGCTCGCCCATACAGAAGCACACAAGCTTGGTTTTAGCTGCGTTTTCTGAGACAAAATTAAGCGCTGTCAGGTTATCCTGTACATGTTTTGCGGTGCCAATGATTTTGCATACGTTTGCTCCGTTGCTCATCTGTTCACCTAGAATGCGTTGTAGTTCTTGAGCGGAAAAAGCTTCAGTGAACCTGTGGAAAGAAACAATAGTTTTAACGCCTAAATCCTGCAAGTCAACGATTTGTTCTTTTAACTTCAGGTTTGCTAGGTCTAAATCGATGTATTGAAAACCGTTTTTGGCAGCGTTAACTAGGGTTTCCAAGCGTTGATTGTGGGTTCCAGCAAAGTTGCCGCCTTCACTTGGCAGCTTGTTTGCGGCAATAAGAGGAATTTTGGTTGAGTCCGCAAGCTCTGAGAGTTTACGGGTTTGTTCGAGGCTGTCAAGGCGTACTTCAATGAAGTCGGTTTTGGCTGCTTCAGCTTTCCCGATTAAGTCGCATGCTTCAATTGTGGTTTTGGGTTTTATGGATACGCAAATGTTGGGGGTCACTTTTCAATCACCGTCTCGTCAGGTACGCTGACACCAAAGTGTCTGCCACCTTTCGCGGCTAAGTGGACTACTACTTCGTCGCCTTCTTTTAATTCGGTGACTGGTTTAGATGATTTAGGAGTGACCACACGAATAGTTTCGGCGTTCTGGAGTATGGTTTTGATTATTTTGCCATCAACCTGCGCTTCAATAAGGATTAAGGGACGTATTTCGATTTTTATTCTGCCAACGTTGGCTTTGCGTGTTTTGCCTTCACGGTTAACAAGGATGACTTCGTCACCTGCCTTGAACTCCTGAAGGTACCTTGTATTTTGCAAGTTGCCCAGTGTGTACATGGAACAGGAGCCAGCGTTAACACGGAATGGACGTGACGCAACGTACGGGTTCTCGTTAACTTCCGCTTCCACCAAAAACAAACCTGCGCTTTGACTGCCAACAAGCATGCCTTCACCAGTTGTCATCAAATCACAAGTGTCGACACAGACTCGTGCGCCGTTGCTGATGGGTTTGGTGGAAACGATTTTAGCAACCGCCATTTCAAGTTTCAAAGCTTCAGGCTTAACAACTGCAACAGTTTTCAGTAACTCGTCAGCGTCAGAAGTTTTGAGCAGTACACCATCGGTGCCCAACTCCAAAGTTTCCAGCGCAACTTTTGCCTCTTCAGCGTTGGTTACTTCAGCGATTAGTTTGCTTTTTCCCTTTATGCGGGCAATCAAGTTTTCAAGAGGAATGACTCGCCAGTTTTCAGTGCTAACAAGTAAGTAGCATGCGCCTTTTTCAGCTGCTTTAACAATCAAGTTTTCCGTTGCCTTATCGTTTATGCAGATGCGTAATACTTTGCCTTTAACGTCTAATTGTTCGAAAGTCTCAACAGTTGGCGCCAACACCGTTGTTTCTTGTATCGTCGCCAAAAAAGAGGCTTTGTCGCCTTCAACGACGACGTCACAGTATTTCTTGATAAGGCTGGATAAGGCATCTTGTTTGCTGGTTTCTACCCAGAGTTCTTTCACGTTTTTTCACCAAGAATTTTTTGTGCTTGCTCTACAGATGCACCTTTATGCACAATAGCTGAGAGAGCCTTCACGATTAAAGCTTGGTTTTCACATTGGAACACGTTGCGTCCAATGGATAGTCCTGCTGCGCCTGCTTTAATTGAGTCGCTTGTGGTTTGCAAGATTTCCTCTGCAGACTTGCATTTTGGTCCACCTGCAATTAGAACTGGGACTGGGCAACTTTCAGTAACCTGCTTAAACGATTCGATTGTGCCCGTGTAATTAGTTTTAATTATGTCTGCGCCAATTTCAGCGCCTATTCTGGCTGCGTGGGCTACTACTTCAAGGGCGTGCTCGTTAGCAATTCTTGGTCCACGCGGGTACATCATGGCAAGAAGTGGAATGCCAAAAGAATCACATTCTTCAGCTACTTTGCCAAGGTTATGAAGCATTTTGTCTTCATCTTGTGCTCCCACGTTCACGTGGACGGAGACTGCGTCTGCGCCGATTCTGATGGCTTCCTGTACGCTGCAGACTTGGACTTTGTTGTTCATGTTTGGGTTAAGGTTTGACATGCCGCTGAGCATAACGATTAAGCCTGTGCCGGTTGTGTCAACGGTTTTGGCTATGCCTTTGTGTACAAGGACTGCGTCAACGCCGCCTTTAACAAGCTGGTTTATGGTTTGCTGCATGTTAGTGATGCCTTGGATTGGGCCGATGGTTACGCCGTGGTCCATGGGGACAACTACAGTACGGTTATCTTGCTGGAAGATTCGTTTCATTCGCCTGGTTTTGCCTTGATTCAAGTATCCCATCTCTCTAGTGTGTTTTTAATGAGGTCTTAATGAGCTTTAGAGCTTTTTCTCTTTCGCTCCAATCTACAAACAGCAAAATGCTTGAAGTAATAGTTAAGATGCCTGAAATGTTGATGCCTGCAAGTCTAAGGTCTTCGCTGACTTTTCCGATGATGCCATGAGTTTCTTCGAGCCCAACACCGCTGGTTTGGATGAAGGCTAAGTCTTTTTTGACTGCCATGGCTATGGTTTCTTTGTTGTCAACTGTGATTTTATGGATTTGGTTGAAGAGTTCTACGATGTTGTTTTCCTGGTTTACGTAGAATATGATTGAGTTGCTGTTCATTGACATGCCAAGTAGACTGGTGTGTTGCTTGACTTGTTCAAACATTTCAGTTATGATTTTGATATTGCTTGAGATGCCTTTTCCGATTACAGTTATTTCGGCAACGGGTTGTGAATTGGCTATTTCAGCGTCAAGTTCCCACGCTAAAGCGTCTTTGATTATAGTGCCTGGCTTGCGTAGGTCGTCATGTTTGTTGCTCATAACTTTAACATCTATGTCTTTAGGTTTATACTTTAGCGCTTTGCTGTGAATGAATTTAGCGCCTGAATCAGCTAAACCGACAAGCGTGTTAACGTTAATCTCTGACAAAAGTTTTGGTGACTGAATTATTTTTGGGTCGCTTGACATTATGCCTTCTGCATCTGTGACAAGCATGATTTGGTCAGCTCCTATTCCTTCCCCGATAAGGAAGGCTGTGGTGTCGCTTCCGCCTCTGCCCAAAGTGGTTATTTTGCCGTCTTTGGTTTTGCCTACGAAACCTGGAATTACAGGTATGGTGTCTTTTTCAACCAGGGGCAAGACTAACTCTTTGATGTTTTTGATGCAGTCCTTAACGATTGGGTTAGCGTTCTGGAAGGATTCGTCTGTGATTATTGGCCACTTGCCATCCATTGGGTCAAAGTAGCATGCATCAACACCATTATTCCGTAGCGCAGTAGCGAAGATGCGTACGCTTGTGCGTTCACCCATTGATAGGATGTCGTCTAATTCGTGTTTAGCTAATTTTCCGTTTGAAGTGTTTTTAGCTGTGGTCAATAGTACATCAGTGGTTTTACCCATAGCTGAAACTACAACAGCGATTTTGGTGCCGCGTTTAGCTTCTGAAACAACAGCCATCACAGCTTTCAGTAGCTTTTCGTGATCAGCAAGGCTTGAACCGCCAAATTTAACCACAATTTTTTTGCCAGATTTTACGTTTTCCATCGTTTTACCCTCTCGTTGCGCGCCCAGAACATTTTTCTAAAAATTTTAGTTAGTTCTGGGCTAATTTTAGTAGTAATAATAAAAGCAGTATTCGAAGCTGTAGTTTTGAAATCTTTTTGGGTTAACTTGAAGATTATTCATTTTTGCTTCGAACCTTGAAATTGGTTATAGCCAAGAAAATATAAGCGTTTCGATAACAGACTTCAAATTGAACGTTGTTTGAGTTAATAATGAAAAGCTTGTGCATGTTCAGAAGAAACCATGCTCTTAGTGAACCTTTGTAAAAGGGGTAAAATGGTTGCCTAAGCAACCCTTGCCAAAAAGAGGCGTTTACTGTAACGCTCCAGCTTTTGAAAGTTCTTCGTTAAGCTTCTTTATTGACTCGTTAATTTTCTTGGCAATCTCGATTGCTTTTTGGCCTTCATTCTGCAGTTGTTTGCTCAACGAAGCAACTTGGTCTGTGGCGGCTGTTTGTTCCTCAATGCTTGCTGTTGTCTCTTCTGCGGCTGAAGCGGACTCTTCAGAAACGCTTGCAACCTGTTCTATTGCACGATTAACATCTTCAAGTGATTTGCTGCTGCCCTGCACGATAGCGGTTAGGTTTTGTGTTATTGACAAGATTTTATTCATTGATTCAGCGACTTTTTGGGAACTGTTGATTGTTTGGCTTACTATGCTGTCGCCGTTGTTTGCTACGTCTCCAGCGTTTTTTGACATTTCTTCTGCGTTTTTGCCTGATTTGGTGATTCCGTCGATTGAGTTTACTGCTGTGTTTGCAGCTTTGCCTGCTTGTCCTGCTAACTGTTTTACTGCGTCTGCTACTACAGCGAATCCTCTTCCTGCTTCTCCAGCCCTTGCAGCTTCAATAGCTGCGTTAAGTGCAAGCATGTTTACTTGTCCCGCTATTTGGGAAATGTCATCAGCTAAACCTGCCACGTTGCTAACTGAAGAATTTACTTCTGAAATGATTGTTTGAACGCCAAATGAGGCTTTTTTGATTTCTCCTAAAGCTGACAAAGCCTGTTCACCACCTGACTTTACCTGATTAGCAAGTATGTTGGATTCTGTTACAACATTATTTACTTCATTGGTTTTGCTGTCAACATCGGATATTTTTTTGGCAAGAACTTCAATGTTTTTCGCTGTATCTTGAGCAAGGCTTGAAAGGCTCTGGGCTCCGTTGGAAACATTTTCTGCCGCTTGCTGAACTTGCCCTAAAGAAATCCGCAACTTTTCTGAGGCATCAGCAGCTTGAGTTGCCATTGAACCCACGTTTTCTGCAGTGCTTAAAACTTCAGTGGCATAACCTTCGACTTCACGAGAAACGCTTGTTGCGGCGATTAACATTCCATTAATCATATCCATTGCGTTCTTCAAATCACTAATGTTTGTTACAACTTCTACTGCCCCTGTTACGTTTCCGTTTTCATCAAACAAAGGTGCACCTGTGTATTGAATTGGCACTTCTAAGCCTGATGGTCGCGCAATTGTTTTTGAGGTTGCGTCTTTCTTTTCTTTCATGGCGATTTTGCATGCGCATTTTTCTGTATTGCAGTCGCCGGTTTTGAAATGTTCATAGCATTTTTGTCCTTGAAGTTGTTGCGGTGTTGAGTTTAGTAGGGTTGCGCCGTAATGGTTCATGTAGAGTATGTTGAAGTCTTTGTCAACAGCCATTACTGGTTGTTGAATTCTGTCAAGGTATTCTGCCATTTTTAAGTTAGCATTTATGGTGGTTTGTGAAGATTTGTCTGTCAAAATTGTTTTCTCCGTTGAGAATTATTGGTTAATGGGTTTTTTTGGCTATTAACGCTTATGAAGCCTTACTATAAGTTCAACTTAAACAACCTTTAAATTGTATCACTGTTCAAGTAAAAGATACCTTTTTCAAAAACCAACCGCTACTTTACCATTAACTACTGGAGCATTAACCCATGAAACTTGTTAGCGCATGCCTACTTGGCGTAAACTGCAACTTCGAAGCCAAAAACTGGTTAAACCCAAAATTGCTTGAAGAATTCCAAAAAGGTAACATGTTCCCAGTCTGCCCAGAAGTCCAAGGCGGTCTTTCAGTTCCACGTGTGCCCGCTGAAATTCAAGGCGGTACAGGCCCAGACGTTCTTGAGGGCAAAGCCAAAGTTGTCAACATGAACGGTCAAGACGTGACTGAGCAATTCCTAAAAGGCGCAAACCAGGCACTGCAAATAGCCAAAGCAATTGGAGCCAAAGAAGCCCTGTTAACCGAGAGAAGTCCGTCTTGTGGTTGCGGCTTAATTTTTGACGGTTCCTTCAAAGACCGATTCATCGCTGGTGACGGCGTAACAGCGGCGTTGCTGAAGAAGAATGGCATAAAAGTAACCTGCATAAAAGCAAAACCGTAAATTAAAGCGCTCTTAATGTTAACAAAAAAGGAAAAGTTGATTGTTTTATGCTGTGTGATGGACTGATAGTCGCCAGTCTTGGCCGAAAGCGTTGATGGTTGTCCAGTAGCATTGCCAATTGGTGCCTTGGTAATCGTAGAGGTAGTATCCCGAGATGTTGTTTGCGGTGTTGCTTACTGAGGTATGGATGAGGCTGTAGCCTGTTATTGAAGTGTTGGTAAGTAGGTTTTGTCCCTGATATTCTGGTTCACTGTCATACATACAGTATCCGTCTGTCTGCATGACTGAGAATTCGTATTTGGCGCTCTCAGAACTTTGTGCGATGCATGTGCTGACAAGTTGCTGCGGGTTAAAGATGATGCTGACTGTGCCTATCATTTCTTTGTTTGTGTTGAAGATTGGTGCTGCCAATGCTACCCCTGTCGTGTTTTCGATTAATGGTATAACCGGAGTCATCATCGGTGTTATGGGGCCATTGGGGTTAGTGTTTAGCCAAGTTTGTTCGCCGATGTTTATGCCGATTACGTTACTGTACGTTGAAGGTTGAACGGCGACCATTATGTTGTTCATGTCTTGGGTTCCTGCGTCGATGATGCAGGTGTTGTTAGCTGCTAATTGGTTTAGTATTGCGTCTGCTTGTGCGCCGGTTAAGCCCGTGTAGGTGAGTTGTTGTGAAGCATGGGCGAGGCTGCTGCCGATTTTTTGCAGTTCCATGTTTATGCTGACTTGGACCTGTGACAGGGCTGAGACCATCCCAAGTCTGGTTACGTCATTGTTGTTTGACGCTGTCAAGGAGCTTGCGAAGTAGACGTTTGCGCCGATTGAAGCGATTAGTAAAACTGCCAGGAAAGTAATGATTATTTTAAGAGTCTTCATTAACGCGTATCTTCCTATGTAAAATACAGGTTGTGGGTGAACAGGCTATAGGCGTTACTGTTTACCAATAAATGTTTCAAATAAACGAGATACGCCCGAAGTTTAAGCCACAAATAGTTTGGGTAAGGAAACTTAGAGGTTACGCAATACTATCATGGTGTTAGTTTTCATGATGCCTTCTACACGTCGGATTTTTTCAATGCATTCGTTAACTTCGACTACGTTCATGCCGCCGATTACTGCGACTATGTCGTATTCGCCTGTAACTTCGTAGATTGTTTCCACGTTGGGGATTGTTTGTATGCGTTTTGTGACTTCCTGTGTTGGATAAGCTGGGTTAACGGTTAGCAGGGTTATGGCTTCTGCACCTTCGGCTACGCCTATTTTTACGGTGAATTTGCGGATGACCCCGTCGTCGGTTAAGGTTTTCATTCTTTTTCGGACTGCGCCTTCGGATAAGCCTACTTGGCTGCCGATTTCAACGTAGCCTGCTCTTGCGTCGTTTTTTAGTATTTTTAAGATTTTTCGGTCTATTTCATCCAACACTTTACACCTGCGGTAAGGAAGCGGTTGTTTAGATTTAACGATTTCGGCACTATTGCCTCTTGAGAAGTACGTTTATCGTTCTTTAACTGTTGTTGTTTGCCGCAAAATTGTGTGCCTGTATGCTTGTGGCTTAATGGGGTTTTGTGCTATTTGGAACATTTATTTTCCAACCTGTAACATTTAAGTCACAATGTTTAAAAGTTACCCGCTTTTAATAAAAAGTTCATTTCCAATAAAAAAGTGAATTAAGACAATGATAAAACCCACAAATCCAAACACCCAAGAAGCAGAAGTCTTCAAAGCAAAATGCCCCGATTGTGACGCAGAACTAGATGTACCAGCAGACACTGAAACCGGCGAAATCGTCAGTTGCCCTGGATGTGGACTTGAACTCGAAGTAAAAACCGTTAAAGGCGGTTGTGTCGACCTACAAGAGTTAACCATCGAAGGCGAAGACTGGGGCGAATAAACAGTCAACCAACTATCCCACTATTTTAGAATGTCACTATTATTTTTGAAACATTTGCTATAAAGGAAGTATAGCGATGAGCATAGCCCTTCTTTATGAACGTTCAGAAAATGATGAAGCAGGCATAAAACAAACAGCCCAACAACTTGGCATTGACCTCAAATTCATTCCCTTCCGCAAAATTGCCTTAGCAATTTCAAAAGAGGGCTTTAGCGGCAAAACCAAAGGCAAAGACTACACAGAAACTTTCAACCAAACCGCTGCCGTGCTCAACCGTGCACAAAGCAAAAACCGACGCTTACAAGCCTCATACATCATGGAAATGCTTGGCAAAAAAACCATAAACACCAGCCAAGTAGAATTCACATGCTACAGCAAACTGCGCACACTGCTAAACCTTTGGAAAGCAGGCTTACCTGTACCAAAAACCGTGTTTGTACCCTGTGACGCTTCTGATTTCATGAAGAACGGCAAAGAAATCCATAACGAAAAAGACATTGCAGATTTGTTCCAAGCAGACATTCCACTTGACGACGGCATCGTGATTAAGGCGGATGCTGGAACCCACGGCAAAATGATCATGCTCTCAAAAACCCGTGAAGAACTCGTCGCTAACATCCAAGAAACAAAACCCAACATCATCAACCCAATCGGCGTAGTCGCACAAGAACTAGTAAACAAATGGTTCTACGACCTACGCATTATCGTTTACAAAGAAAAAGGCAAACAAGCCTTCTGCCACAACAAAGCGCTTGCCCGAGCAGGCTTTAAGGATTTCCGCACCAACACTTTCCTTGGAAACTTGGTGTTTGAAGCCAAACTGCCCCAAAGCGTAATCGACTTGGCAATAAAATGCGGCGACACCCTTGGCAAGGGCAGTGAAGCATGGATTTTCGCGCTTGACGCCATGGTAAACGTCACCGACAAGAAACAAGTAGATGATGATTACCTAAAAACACAGCTTGACTATGCCGCGCAAGCATATTTGCCAGTGCAGAAGGTTAAAGCTGACGAGACACGCTTAACCGATTTTCCAACATGGAATGGCAAGCTGGAACAGACTTTCGGTACGTATGCAAGCTCAGATTCTTACCAGAAAGTTAAAAACGTAATCGATGAAAGTATAGAAAATAACAAAGAGGGCCTTGTGTTTCATGAGGCAAATTCCTGCCCCGAGTTCTGGGAAAACACCCGACTCGTAACAGGCCTAAACGTGGCAATTCCACTCTTAAAGGCTGCCCAAAGCCTAATCGATTAAAATCAACCTTCGGGAGAGCAAAAATATGATGCGAATTGGAATAATTGGCGGTTCAGGATACGTTGGCGGAGAACTCTTGCGGCTTCTACTTTTACACCCGCAGGCAGAGGTAACAATGGTTACTTCACGTCAAAGTGCCGGTGAATACATCTTTAACGTTCACCCAAACCTTCGCGGTTTAACCCAACTAAAATTTGTACCACAAGACATGGCTGAACTTCAAAAAAACTGTGACTTAGTCTTCACAGCTACGCCACACGGCGGCTCAGTCAACTTGGTACCCAAACTACTTGAGGCAGGCCTAAAAGTAATCGACATGAGTGCCGATTTCCGCCTCAAAAACCCTGCTGACTACGAAACCTATTACGGCTGGAAACATGCACACCCCGAAATGCTCAAAGAAGCCGTCTACGGACTGCCAGAGCTTCACCGGGAAGAAATCAAAAACGCCAAACTCGTCGCTTGCCCTGGCTGCATGGCTACAAGTGCAATCTTGGGTTTAGCGCCAATCATTAAAGCTGGTCTTGTTGATACCGACAAAATTGTTGTTGACCTCAAAGTTGGCAGTTCCGGTGGTGGCAGCAAGCCAACCCTTGCTTCTCATCACCCAGAACGTTTTGGCGGCGTACGTCCCTACCAAGTAACTGGGCACCGTCACACAGCGGAAGTAGAACAAGAATTAACCGCTTTAAGCACGCAGCCAGTCAAAATCGGTTTTACACCACACGCCGTAAACATGGTACGCGGCATCCTTGCAACAATTCACGCTTATCCCAAACAGCCAATAGCCAGCAAAGACCTCTGGAAAGCCCTCCGCGGTATGTACGGAAATGAACCATTCGTACGCTTAGTCAAATACATGAAAGGACCTTACCAGCTTCCAGACCCAAAAATCATCACAGGCACAAACTTTTGCGACGTCGGCTTCGAAATTGATGAACACACAAACCGTCTCTTGATGTTCTCAGCAATTGACAACATGTGCAAGGGTGCTTCAGGACAAGGCGTCCAATGTCTCAACTTGCTCATGGGAATAGATGAAACCACAGGCCTTAAGAGCACTGGGTTCCACCCGATGTGATCTACCATGTTGTTAGTCATTAAAATGGGTGGAAGTATCCTCAAAGAAGGAGCATCCAACGACCTTGTCGCAGACTTAAAAGAAATTGCAAAAGAACACAAAGTAGTCTTAGTCCACGGTGGCGGAGTTGAAGTAACCGAAATCGCTTCCAAGTTGGGCAAAGAACAAAAATTCATTATGTCACCAGAAGGTTTCCGCAGCCGCTACACCGACAAAGAAACCATAGAAATCTACACCATGGTCATGGCCGGCAAACTCAACAAACAAATTGTTTTGGCTCTGGAAAGCCAAGGCTTGCCTGCAGTTGGCCTAAGCGGGTTAGACGCTGGCATTTTGAAGGCTGAACGCAAAACACGCTTAATAGTCGTTGATGAGCGTGGACGCAAAAAAGTCATCGATGGTGGTTACACCGGTAAAATCACCCAAGTAAACACTGAATTGCTTACTCTGCTTCTTGAGAAAGGCTTTGTGCCAATCGTTACCCCGATTGCGCTTAGCCAAGACTCTGAACCCCTAAACGTTGACGGCGACAGAACCGCAGCCATAATCGCGGGTGCATTAAAAGCCGACAAACTCGTCCTGTTGACAGACGTTGAAGGCTTAATCCTCAAGGGCGAGCGTGTACCAAAAATCGCTGCAACCGAAGTCAAAGAAGTCCTCTCAAAAATCGGCGGCGGCATGAGCACCAAAGTACATGCAGGCTTAGAAGCACTCAATCAAGGCGTAAAAGAGGTTCTTGTAACTTCTGGAACCGCTAAACAACCGATAACTTCAGTTCTTAATCATCAAGTTGGTACAGTGATAACTAGTGAATGAAAAAGAAATAATGGATATTGAAACACGTTATTTGGCTAACGTTTTCTCTAAAAAGCCAATAGTTTTCACACGTGGCAAAGGCGCAGTAATGTGGGATATTAACGGTAAAGAATACGTTGACTGTTCAAGCAGCTATGGCGTAGCAGCCTTGGGGCATTGTCACCCAAAAGTTGTTGCAGCCGTAAAAGCCCAAGTAGAACAACTCATCACTCTTCACAGTTGCTACTACAATGACAAACGCGCCGAATTCATACAAAAACTTGTTAGCATAACCCCCAAGGGTCTTGACAAAGCGTTCTTGTCAAACAGCGGCGCCGAAGCAGTAGAATGTGCAATAAAACTTGCTCGTAAAGCAACAGGCAAAACTGAAATCATTGGTCTCATGGGCGGGTATCACGGCAAAACCATGGGTGCATTGTCACTAACTTGGGACAAAAAATACCGCGAACCTTTCATGCCCCTAATACCAGACATCAAACATGTCCCAGCAGACAACCCAGACAAACTGCGTGAAGCAATTACTGAGAAAACCGCCGCAGTCATCATGGAGCCCATCCGCGGTGAAGGAGGTATCCGTGTTCCAGCAGAAGGTTACCTACAGCAAGTACGCGAAATCTGTAACGAAAAGGGAGTGCTGCTCATTTTTGACGAGGTACAATCAAGTTTTGGACGTACAGGCAAATTATTTGCCGGTCAAAACTGGGGAGTAACCCCCGACATCATGTGCCTTGCAAAGCCATTTGCTGGTGGTCTGCCCATAGGCATAACGGTTGCTCCAGAAGGCATCATGGCTGCTTTCAAGTTGGGTGAACATACAACAACTTTCAGCGGAAGCCCACTTGTTTGTGCAGCAGGATGCGCCGCAATTGACGCCTTGCTGGAAGAAGACTTAGCTGGCAAAGCTGCAGTTAACGGAAAATACTTTAAAGAACAACTTGAAGCCATTGCTGCAAAACACAAAATCGTCAAAGAAGTGCGCGGTTTAGGCTTAATGCTTGGCATGGAGCTTCGCTATGACGTTTACGGCGTTATTATGAAGACCATCAGTAAGGGTGTTCTTGTTATTGACGCTGGCAGAACCGTAATTCGCATCTTACCACCGTTGGTGATTAGTAAGGAACAGATTGACAAGGCAGTTAAAGCGTTAGATGAAGCATTAGGAGAAGAAGAAAATGAGCGAGCAAGCAGTACGGTTTCTAACTAACCTCCTTGGCATCTACAGCCCCTCAGGCAAAGAACAAGATGCTGCCAACTTTATAGCTATAGAAATGAAGCATATGGGCTTTGAAGTCGGAATCGACTCCATAGGCAACGTCATCGGTGTAATCGGCAAAGGCGAACCCGTCATCCTCCTCTGTGGACACATGGACACCGTAGCAGGTCACATGCCCTTGCGTTTAGAAGAAGGAAAAATTTACGCCAGAGGCGCAGTCGACGCAAAAGGTCCCTTAGCCGCAATGATTATGGCCGCTGAACAGGCAGGCAAAGACCCCAACTTCAAAGGCAAAATCCTCATAGCCAGCGTCGTCGAGGAAGAAGCAACAAGTAAAGGGGTACGTCACCTCATCACGCAAGGCATAGATGCTGACTACGCCATTTTCGGTGAACCCAGCGGCGTAGAAAACATAACCATCGGCTACAAAGGCCAAATACAACTAAAAGTCGTCGTAAAAACAGAAAC
The DNA here is from genome assembly GCA_040268405.1 of Thermoproteota archaeon. Taxonomy (GTDB): domain Archaea; phylum Thermoproteota; class Bathyarchaeia; order Bathyarchaeales; family Bathycorpusculaceae; genus Bathycorpusculum. The sequence goes on from JAWRIR010000027.1 coordinate 13,320, forward strand.
AGGACACTCCTCTACGCCATGGCTTTACGACAACGCATTAGAGAAAGCCTATGAGCTCTGGGAAAAAATCAAGGCAGCCTGCACTTTCCCATCCATTGAACCAACAGAAACTCCATTCACAGCCATCACAGTATGCTTGGTACGCATGGTGGGTGGCAGAGGAAACTCTGTTATTCCGTTTGAAGCTGAAATGAACCTCGACATACGCGTCCCCATTCAATACACTACTACACAAGTTTACGCTAAAATGATGAAAATCATAGCCAACTATCAGAATGCTAACCCTGCAGTCGGCATAAAAGCCTCAGTTCTCGACACAGTAGAACCGTTTGAAGCAAGCAAAGCAACACCAATCGTTCACGTCCTATCAAGCTCCGTTCGCAAAGTACTAAACCGACCCGCCACCCTGCTGCGAAAAACAGGAACAGGCGACATGAACATCCTAGGAAAATCCATGAGCCTCCCAATAGTAACCTATGGTCCCGGAGACGGTCACTTAGACCACACAGTAGATGAACACATCGAAATCAAAGAGTACCTTCAAGCAATAGACGTCTACAAAGACTTTCTACTAAAACTGTCACAAGTACACAACAACAAAAAAGCAAACGCTGAAACCAACCCGCAAGCCTAAGGCTAATCCGCCTTTTATTTTACAGCTTTTTTGTTTTTACCGCAAAAGCCGCCTAATATTTTCGAATCTCGACTAAAAAGAGCGTAATATTTTAGAGGCGCCGTTGCAACTTGGTTGTTAAGTGAAAGTGTTATTTATGGTTAACATGAAAAAGAAGAACATCAACACTCGCAAAGAGCAAGAAAAGAAAGAAAAAAGAGAAAAAGAAGCAGCAAAGAAAGCACAGCTAAGTCAACTTCCTGCTAAAGGCAAGAAAAAATAAGCGTTTAGCCTAAATTTTTTCTTTCGTCTTTTGTTTGTTTAGGACTAAATTTAATTGCCTGTTTACAGTTAGACATTGAACGGGTGTGCTCTTTGAAAACCTTCGAATTAACTATTCCAGACCATTACATGAACTTCGTTAACAGCCAAATCAAAAAACCAAAACGTCCCAACACCGAAAAGTTGGAGTTATGGATTGAAGACGAATTAAACATCGAAAACCCCGGCACCTACGGAAACTTGCCAACCGACGAAAGCCACGTAGCCATCGAACCACAGGCAAACGGCACCTACAAAATGTCAATTTCCGAAACATGCTTCATGATGATTAAAAGGCACGTTCAGCCGGAACCTCACAGCCACAGGTTAAGCAACGAAGATATAATCCGCAGTTGGCTTGAAATCAAAATTGAAGAAGAAGAGCAAAAAGGCAACCGCATAAAAGTTAAAGAAATCCTCTAACCTTTTTAGTATTTGTCTCGGCGGCTTAACTGCTCATTTTTTGCCGTTTTATTTAATTCGGAAATCATTTCCTTCTCTTGACCTGAAACAACCGTAACGTCTGCGCCTGCAACACTTTTCACCGTTGGAATCCTGACCAGTCGTGACTTCCGCGTTTGAGGCACATAATCCACCGTCAATTCGCGGCTGGTTTGGCATAACCGTTCACCTGAAGACCATGCTTCAAACATTTCAACCTTCATGTGGTAAGTGCCAGCGGCTAGGTCTTTAGTGTCAAGCACCCAAGTGTACTCCGACTCGTCTGTTGCTAAAGGACCTTGAAGCACCCTAATCAACACCGAACTAAGGATAGTGTCTTCAAAGTACAAATCAGCTCTTAACTTAGAAAACGCCAATCTTGAAGGTTCAAGCTTAAAACCGATTTTAAGGGCTAGCTCGTCAATTCTTGTTGTAGCTTCCATTTGGGTGATTTGGATTTGTTTTTGTATTGTCTGTTTTGTGTCTGTTGCTTGTTTTTCGGATGCGGCGGGTAGGCTGTCAAAGGTTAATTGTTTTGTAGGTTTGGCGGTTTTTGTCATTTTTCTCTTTTTTCCGTTGAGCCCTTGGTTTGATTTTGCGTCTTTAGTTTAAACTATCGGTAAATACAATAATCTCCACATTAGTTAAAGACAACACTGTTACATTTCAAAGAGGGCACAAAAAGTTTGAGCGACGGCGACCTAAACACCGATTTTTCCTTTACAGAGGACGATGAGGAAACGCAAAACAGCGATTCCCTAACCGCTTCAGGAATAGCAGAATACATCCGCTTCAACTGTTGCCCACGATTCTTTAAACTAAAATTTGAAGGCAAAGAAGTCAAAAACCGCAACTGGCCAGAAGCCTTCAAACCTATCAGCCCACTGCTTTACGGTGCAGGAAAATCATTGGAAGAGAAAAAAGTCGCCGAACTAAAAGAAAAAGCCGCAGATTATTACGATTTTACCAAGTATGACCCTCATCAGCATGGTTGGGAAAAAGCAGCAGACTCCTTAAACGAGTTGCGCCAAATAATTGAAGCCCAAATAGCTGCAGGCGAAAAATCTGACAACCGCCCAGTTCTTCTTTATCAGGCGCCCATGAAGGGTCCTATCGGGGTCTGGGACGTAAAAGGCATAACTGACCTAATCGCTATTTGGCCAATTAAAAACGGAAAAATTACCGTAAGAATTTTTGAACTCAAAGCCTCATGGAAAGAACAAACCGCCCACCGCATCCAAGTAGCAATTTACGTGCTCCTCTTATCACGGGAACTTGGCAGTCTCATTTCCCAAGTTGAAATCGAAGGCGGCGTAATTAACCGTGAAACCAGCCTTGAAAGTCTTGACCCAGAAAAACTCCCCAAATTCAAGCTTAGCCCACTAATTCAGGATGTAGAACGTCTGCTTGCTCAAAACGGTGAATTAAACCGTATTCACCAGACGCCTCTGGAGCAAGTCGAGTTTCAGTTATGTTGGCGATGTGACAACTGCGGCTTTAATGAATGCTGCATCGTCTGCGCTGTAGAAAACGAAAGCATCGCGCTACTTAACCTCAGCCGTGGTGAGCAGAAAGCGCTTGGACATCACGGAATCGCAAAACTTGAGGACTTGGCGAAACTCAAACCCGTATTTGACACTTACAGCCTCCGTCCATACGACTTCAAAAATCTTCCAGCAAATGACCCTGAAAAAGTTCATGAACTCTCAACCGACCCGGTTGTTGGTCCTAAACTGGATTGGCTTATTGAACGTGCCCAGTACATGATAAGTGGAATCCGCCCTAACAGCCCCTGTGCAAGTAAAAGCCGCTGGATGCCATGGTTAACTGGTACAGGCTACGGAAGTTTGCCTGAAGACAATCCTTCCACGGGCGCTGATACGTCGCTCATGTTTAGCCCTGACGGTATGATTCGGGTTTACCTTTTCGTTGAATGGGATTACATGCTTGACATCGTTTCCTTGATTAGCGCCCGAATTAACTGCTCACGGTATCGTGGCGAACCCCCAAGTATATCCCAAGTTGTCCGCACCTTGCCAGACGACCACCAAGCCTGCCTTGACGAAGAACAAGCGCTACTCGAAGCCTTTTTCAGAGACTTAACTGCGGCAATTCAGAAAGTCGCAAACGAGGTAGGCAGCCCTGATGAAGCCCCAATTCATCTATACTTTTTCAGCCGCCAAGAACGCGACATCCTAATGAAAGCCGTGTGCCGCCAGCCTTCCCTCATTAGCGCCCGAGCAGTCAGAGACCTCCTCGGCTTACGCCAAGCAATAGACCAACCAATGTTCTCCATCCTACAAGACGAGGTACAACACAGAAAAGCCCTCAAATTCCACAGCTACGGCTTACTGCCAATCCTTGAGCAAGCCGCCTATTTTGACCGCAAAAACTGGACAGCCAAACGCAAAGACGGCACCTCAGTCGATTTAAGCTTGGTTTTCCGTGACGGCTTATTTAATTACGCTTTGCCTTTCAACAGAAACCCTGACGGTTCCATTGCTTTCCTACGAGACGAACTATACCATAAAGACGGGTACTACCCTGCACGCGCCCGGTTTGGCGACCAACTGCCAATCGAATACATTTGGGGCGTTAAAGGCCGACTTGACACTTACCAAGAACGCGGCAAAGCCAAGGTTTTGCTGGAAAAACGCAAATGGTGCGATTACACCCAAAAAACCCGCCGCATAACCGACGAAGAACTCAACTTGATGGGACAAAAAATCTGTTTAGCACTCGAACATATAGAGCGGTCACTAAACATTCGTAACCGCCGTTTGGGCAAGAAACCGATTGGGGTTCCACGGATTGCCGAGTTCTCTTTGGGGCTTTCAACATTGGAGCGTAGCTGCCGTGAATTCCTTGATTTAGAATACTTTTCTAAACGTCAAGAAATGTACCAACACTACGCCCTACTGCCTTACCAACGGGTTGCTTCAGGCAGGTCACTTATTTTCCAGTGCACAGGCGTGTTTGAGTTCGAGCAAGAATTCGTGGTAAAAGGCAAACTCGTCTACGAAGGCATCGGGCTGCCAAAAGCTGACTGCGTTGCTAACGCTTGCCGCGTTAAAGGTTCAGATGGTTCCAGCTCTGGCGACTGGATGGTGGTAACTGAACTCTCCAAGAACAATGCAGGCCAGTTTGAGGAAGCCCAAAAACGTTCACCCTCTGAGGTTGAAAAGTCTGCTCGAGCTATCGTTGACAAAGTTGATGTCCAGAAATCTGAAATCGTTGTTAAAATTGTTAGTTGGCCCCGAGGCAAAGGCAGCAAATACAGTGCTTGGCACAACTTGCCCACTACCGACCCTGAAAAAGCAAAGGGCAAATACATGCAACTCTTCGAAAAAGGACGCTACTACATCCTCGACGAACTCGCAGACGACATCATCTCCGACAGAGCAGCAAAATGCCTCGACTACTCAGGCAACAACGTACTCTACCTACTACTTGCAGACTACCTCGCAGGCAAAACAACCAACTCAACACACACCGCACTGCCAAAAGCTCCAGCATCCAACTTTTTAGGCTGGATGGCAAACAGGCGCCTTTCTCCTAAAGCGGAACAGGCCCGTTTTGTTGACCGCGTTTTCGGCAAAGAACCCATCGTAATGCTCCAAGGACCACCTGGCACGGGAAAAACTGAAACCCTGCAACTTGCAGTTCTGGCTCACGTAGCAGCGCACCGTTCAGCCTCAAAATGCCGCGTTTTAATGGTTGCTCCTACTCACAAGGCAATCCAAGAATTCGTTGCCAAGCTTGCAAGGTGCTGGCAGGAATACATTGACGCGGGCGGCAAAGACCTTAAAGACCTGCGAATCTTCCGTGTGCTGAGCAGTAACACTGCTTCAGTTAAACCCATTGACGGGGTCACGTACGTTAACTATAATGAAGACAAAGACCGCGTGGAAGAGTTAACAGGTCTTTTGATGAATCAAGCCACGTTGACGCCTAACCCCGCCGCCGTTGACCCACTAATCCTCTGCCTCACGCCACCAGGATTGTATGGGCTCATGAAAAAAATCGGCGACTCCGAACCCCCATGGGGCGAAGGCTTCTTTGACCTCCTAGTCGTTGACGAAGCAAGCATGATGCGCCTCCCCGAACTCATCCTCTCAGGCAGCTTCCTAAACAAAAACAGCCAAATCCTCGTCGCAGGCGACCACCGCCAACTCCCCCCCATAGTGTCGCACAACTGGGAAAAAGAAGACCGCCGCACACTCGAAGAAATGGCCAGCTTCCTCTCAGCCATGGACTTCCTCCGCCTTTTACGTAATGAGGACTTGGGAATTGAACGGATAAAATGCAAAAACCCCGCTGACATTCCCGCTGAACGCCTCTGCGAAAGCCACCGTTGCCACTCGGTTGTTGCTGATTTTCTTAAAGAATGGGTTTACAAGAAAGACAAGATTGACTTCCGTAGTGACCAGAAAGAGCTGCTTGATGCTTGTAAAACTGTAACTGACGGGTTAGGCGTAGTGCTTGAACCTGAAAACGTGTTTGTGCTAATTGTGCATGATGAAGCGGAAAGCTTCCAATCAAACCTAACTGAAGCCTCCATCGTGAACGCTTTGGTGCGCAGTGTGTCGCCTGAAGCTGTTGGTGTGATTACGCCTCATAACGCCCAAAAAGGCTTGCTCAAGAACATGCTTGCTGAAGGTTACGGCGAAACCCGCGTGGATACTGTTGAACGTTACCAAGGTGGTGAAGCGGACTTTATAATCATCAGCTCCACAGTTAGCGACCCCGACTATGTACGGAGCGAAAGTGACTTCCTTTTGAACCTCAACCGCATAAACGTCTCAATTAGCCGCATGAAGAAGAAACTCGTTATCGTCGCCAGCCGCAGCATCTTTGAATTTATGCCTCAAGACGCTAAAGACTACGACAAGGCTTTGCTTTGGCGCGGTATTTCCGAAACTGTCGGATTCACTGCTGACTCAACTCCGCATTGGTCGGGATTGCTGTCGGATTTCATTGGGCAATCAGCGGCGCCAGTGAACGTAGCGGTTTATGTAAAATCCCAGAAGCAGCCTCTAAAATGACCCTGTCAACCGCCTATAACAGGAACTGTTATCTAATAGCATAATCAATTAAACCAAAAAACCGCAGCAACGGAAGAGCGTTAATGAGTGAAGAAGAAGTCATTTTCGGGCGTCCCAACAAAAGACGTATTCATAAACAAACTCGGAAATTCGGGTTTGTTTTCTACCAAGTCTTCTTTGGCCCCATAGCATTCGTTAAAGCAGTTTACAGGCAGGTGCTTGTGCTTGCCGTGATGTTCATTTTCGGGGCAATCATTTACTCTTACTATGACCATTTGCCCACTATTAACGCGTTTTTAGCTTCAGTCTCAACCATCACCACCATTGGCATGTTCATTCCAAACGGCGGCAACTTTTTCACATTAAACTCAGATGAAGCAGTGCTTTTAATAATCTTAATCATAATATCCGTTGGAGCATTAGCCTCCATTGTCCAGAGTATGGTCAGCATGTTAGTTGACGGAAAACTTGCAAAAAGCGAAGCCCAAAAACAGTTAATGAAACGCCTAAAAAACCACGTAATCGTGTTCGGCTACAGTCACTTAGGCAAGTACATTTCTGAAAAGCTTGAAGAATTAGGCTTTGACTACGTTATAATGACTAAAGACCCCAACACCTACAATGAGTTGCTTAAACGGGACATTTTTGTAGTGCTTGAATACGAAACTCAGCCTATAGAAGCTCTCAAAACCGCTGGGATAGACCAAGCTTCCATGGTTGTTATAGCACATGAGCAAGATGCCGAAAACTTGTTGATTCTACTTACTGCCCGAAAAATCCGCCAAGACATCCGCATAATCAGCGTAGTACATGACCCCACGTTAATTGACACTACAAAAGCAGCGGGAGCAAGCATGGTTATCCCAGACGCTGTCACCGTGGGGCATCTGCTTGCGCTTTCAGCCGTCACCAAGGGACTGGTTGGCATTGTTTTCTCTGAGAAAATCGGTGCCAAAGAAATCGCAGAGTTCTCAATCTTTAAGGGTTCCCCGCTTATCGGGAAAGGCTTGGCAGAAATATCCCAATACGGCTCAATCATCGGCGTGATTAGAGAAGGAAAAGTTTTGAATAACCTCTTTGACCCCAGCTTTACCCTTAAGGAAGCTGATACTCTGCTGATTCTGGGCGAAACCTCGCTGCTTTATAAAATCGAGAAAAAAGCCAATGCCCTCTAACGTGTTAGCCTCCTTTTGTAGACCCCCTATAGGTTTTTGCATATAGTTTCTAATAGGAACCAAATAGGTTGGTGTTCTATTTCTTAGACGGCTTGTTCCAACGCTTAGCGATAAATCCGCCTTTAACCTGTCAGTATGAAAAAATAAGATGATGCAAAATGAAATCTAAATCAATTTACGCAATAGTTGCAGCAGTAATCATTGTTGCGGTAGTAGCCGCAGGCGTGTTTGTTTTGAGTAACGGCGGGTTTAATCAGTCGCCAACTCCAACCCCCACCCCCACTCCGACGGTGACGCCCTCTCCTACTGTAACGCCAACTCCCACACCAACCCCAACCGCCACGCCAACTCCAACCCAAAACCAAACCCTAACCTCCGACTTCGAAAACGGTTTAGGAAACTGGACAGCAGACGTAGACCTTCCACAACAACAAGTTGACTGGAACGTTACAACAGTAGCAAACGTTTCATCCACTGGCAACCATTCAGTTTTGCTCTACATGGATGGCAGACAAGATGACGGAACCGTTTGGATTGAACAAAAACTCCACTTAACAGCAAACCAGACCAGAAACATCAACGTCACCTTTAGCTTCTGGAGTGAAAGTGAAAGCTTCAACACCTTAGCAGCCGTTGTAGGATACGTTGGTGACAAAAACCCATCAACTGAAAGCGACTTCCAAGTATTAGGCAACGCAAATGAAGTTGAAGGCTGGAAAACCTACACAATATCTCAACAGGTGGACACTGGTGCTTCAGGCGACGTTTACGTGGCTTTAGGCTTTTCAGTCCGCTGGGAAACCCAACTAACCTACAACATCGACAACGTAGTAATATCCATAAACTAAACAGGTGAATTGGCTTCCATTTGGAGCCGTTCCAATCTACTTTTTTCAACATGTTTTTGGGTTAAAAAAGCGTCAATAGCACCTACCCCCTATAGGTTTCAACATAGAACCACTAATAGCATCCTAATAGGCTCCAAATAGACTGGTAACCCTCTGCTTAGAAGCGGTTTATTTAATCTGGTTCTTAGCCTGCAGCAACCGAATCGTCGTCAACTCGCCCAGAACCGCCAAATCCTCAGTAGGCAAATAACTGCTTGCAGACGTATCATACAAAATGCTAACCTCCGCTGGAAACTCTTCAGCACTCCAAAGAATGTATGTTAACGGAATGCCCTTCAAAGCTTCCACCACAAACGAAGCATCTCCCAAACGCAACGGTTTGCCGCCTAAAAGTTGGGCTGCTTTGGGCATGAGTTCTGGTTTTTCGCCGAAGGCTTTTGCTACTGGCTGGATTGCTCTTTTGACGAAGGCTTCTTCGTAGGAGTAGCCGCCGGGGATGTCTTTGAATTTGACGAGTTTGCCTGTTGTGGGTGTGGGTTTGGCTTGAGCGTAGTGGCTTAGCATGGCTGGAAGTAGTTTTATGCTTACTTCTTCAGGGTTGGTTTTGTCTATGTTGTCGGATAGGGTTGCGGTTTTTAGGTTGAGTGTGAAGCCTAAGAATTGGTAGTTGTCGTTTTGTGGGTTGAGTAGTTGTTTTAGTTTTTGTAGGATTTCTGGGGTGCGGTTGATTTCTGTCATTTTTGGCTCCTTTATTTTGGTGGGTTTGGCTGGATTAATGTTTGTCTATGGTTTTTTTGGTGTTTTTTGATGGCATTTTCTGTCTTACGTTTATTGTATATCGCTACTCTTATATACGCAAATGTAATACATTTTTTGTATGTCAGAAATAATCACCGTACGAGTAGAAAAAACCCTCAAAGACAAAATCCGCCAACACAAAATCAACGTCAGCGAAACCGTCCGCCTAGCCCTAGAAGACGAAGTACGCAGAATCGAAAACGCTGAACTATCCAACGCCATAAGCGAAATGAAACTGGTCCTCGAAAAAATCCCCGACGCAGAACTCATGAGCGCAGTACATGACTCAAGAGACCCAAGATGAAACAATACCTACTCGACGCCTCAGCATTCATACTTTTAATCAAAAAAGCAAACGTACAAACAACTTTCCAGTGCCTCCAAAACTCGCTTGTCCTTGACTTAACCGTTTACGAAGTCGGCAACGCGCTACTAAAAGAAAGTCGTCTTGCCAAATTCTTAACTCCGCAAGAGGCAAAAACGCTGGAAAAGGTTGCCCAAATCATACTTTCAAGAACTGAAAAAATCTTAAACCAAGACATAACTTTCCAGCAAATAATGGAAATTGCCAAAACCGAAAACCTCTCGTTTTACGATTCAAGCTATATTTATTTTGCCAAACAAAACAACATCAAACTCGTAACAGAAGACCAAACCCTAAAAGAAAAAGCCCAAAAATATGTTCAAGCCCAAACAACCACGGCGCTCCTGTCCGCTTAGGCGAAAACCTTGAAAGGCATCTACGTTCTTATAATCAAAATCAGCAAACCAATCCACCCAAAAATTGGCGCCTTAGGCGAAATCACTTTTCCAGTTGGCTTGTATGCTTATGTTGGTTCAGCCCAAAATAATTTGGAAGCCCGTGTTAGGCGGCACTTGCGTAAAGAGAAGCGTCTTTTTTGGCACATTGACTATTTGTTGGCTGACCCTGCCGCCCAGATTACAGAAGTTTACTGTTTGGAAGGCGAAAAAGTGTGTGAATGCCAAACCGCACAATTACTGGCCAAATACAGCAAGCCCGTGTCCAATTTTGGATGTTCAGATTGCCACTGCACAAGTCACCTGTATAGTTCAGAGAATTTTGATTTTCTTAATGGTCAAATGAAGAAGTTAGCGTTAAGCAGTGAATAATGGATAAAAACCCTTAACGTCATACAGTTAAGTGTAGGACGGTTATTTTTTGCAGTCAAACCTTAACGTTAAACCTAACAGGCTCATTAACGAGAAAAGTCCCTATCTTCAAGAGCACGCTCACAATCCCGTTGACTGGTACCCATGGGGAAAAGAAGCTCTCGACAAGGCGAAAACGGAAGATAAACCTGTTTTTGTAAGCATCGGCTACTCCAGCTGCCACTGGTGCCACGTTATGGAGCACGAATGCTTCAGCGACCCTCAAGTCGCCGACTTGCTCAATGAAGCGTTTGTTTGCATAAAGGTTGACCGTGAAGAAAGACCCGACATTGACGCGGCATACATGGCGTATTGTCAAGCAATGGGCAGAAACTGCGGCTGGCCCCTAAACGTCATCCTAACACCCAACCTTAACCCCTTCTTTGTTGCCAG
>JAWRIR010000028.1:0-6295 GCA_040268405.1 Thermoproteota archaeon
TATAGAGGCTCGCGAAACCACGCTCATGTGCATGAAATGCGGTCAATGGAGCATACACCAGAAAATCAAGGAACTGCCAGACCAGCCAGAATGCGGAAACTGCGGCTCAAACCTGCTTGCACCCCTGTACCGAAGCCAAGATGAAGGCCACTTGCGAGATGCACTGCAACGGAGACGTGAAAACAAAGAATTAACTCCTGAAGAGCTTAAAGAGCTTAGCCAAGCTCGTCGTAAGGCGGATTTGGTTTTGAGTTACGGCAAAGACGCAGTCCGAGCACTGCAGGTTAAAGGGGTAGGTCCAGAAACTGCCTCAAGAATTTTGGGGAAGATGCATCCGAAAGCCGACAAATTCTATCTGGACTTGCTAAAAGCGAAGATTCAGTTTTTGCGGACAAGAGAATTTTGGGATAAATAATTCTGAATTCTGTTCAATTTGTATAAAGAAAACTAAAACGGAAAACTTGTACCAACCTATTTGGCGCCTATTAGGATCCTATTAGTGGTTCTATGCAAAAACCTATAGGGGGTAGGTGCTATTGGCGTTTTTTCAAGTCAAAAGTATGTTGAAAAAGGGGAGAAAAGGTTATTCGATGTAGATTGCTGGTTGGTAGGGCATTGCCATTGGTGCACGGTTTTTGGGGTCAAAACGGTCTTTGTCGTCTTCGCTGTAAACACTCACTTCAGCGCCGAAACGGTCTTTAAGGAAGCTCAAAGAGTTTTGCATGATTTGTTTTTCGTCGACTGTTTGGATTTTGACCATGTTTGCTTTGCGGTTACCTGCCAGCTTGGTTGAGGCTTTGATTACTTTTGGCACAAGTGCGGCGATGTCTTTCATGTGGGGTTTGAGTTCTGGGTTGGCGGCAAATTCTTTCATTAGTTCGGGGATTTTTGCTTCGCCTGCGAGTGCTTTTTCGAGGACTTTGAGGTAGATTTGCCATTTCCAAGCTGCTGCTGTGTAGAAGACGAGGCGTTTTGGCGTGATTTTGGTTGCTTTGAGGATGTTTTGTGTGTCTGTTAGTATGTCGGTGATTAGGTTTTCTTGCTCTTCAGCGGCAAAGTCGAGTTTAGCTTCGTCAAACTCTGGCCATTTAGCCACACTGATAAAGCCTGTTTCGCCTGTTTGGCTCCACAGTTCCTCACACAGGTAAGGCGCAAACGGTGTAAGCATTTTAATCCAAACCTTGACTGCTTCAACGAGCGCTTTGGCGTTGGTGTTGCCTTTTCGTTGGATGTACCAGCGCAAATCATTCCACACTTCGAAAAGCGCAGTTTGCAAGGCTGTTCGGGTTTTCATTTCGTCTAAGCTTTCAGTAACTTCACGGATGCGGTACTGCAGTTTGCTTTGCAGCCAACGTTCCAGAACAGTGTTTTCGTCCTGTTTTGCTGTGGCGATGATGTTGCCGGCGAAGCTGTTTAGGGCGTCGAACTTGTTTTTGAGGTCGTTTACGTTGTCTGCTCGCCAGTCTGGGTCATCCATGCCTTCTGCTCCAATCATTAAGCCGCAGCGGGTGGCGTCTGCGCCGTATTTGTCGATGGCACCTTTCATCGTTATGAAGTTGCCTTTGCTTTTGTGCATGCCTTGACCTTCAACCATGAGCATGCCGTTTACGCCGATGCCTTTTGGCCAATGTTCTGGCGGGAACAGAGCGGCGTGGTGGAAGATGCAGAAGGAGAGGTGGTTGGGTACGAGTTCTTTTGCAGAGTTTCTTAAGTCGAATGGGTACCAGTAAAGGAATTCTTTGCGCATAGAATCCAAAAGCTCGACTGTGATGCCGGTTGCTGCGCTGATTTGTGCTTTGTCGCCTTTGCCATAGTAGATGTAGTCGAAAACTTCGGGCGTGAGCGATTCGGGAGCTATCTTGTTTTGGTTTATGTGTTTGTTTATTGTGTAGAATGCCATGTAAACGGTGGAGTCGCTGAGGGTTTCGATTATCCAGCCTTTACCCCACGGCAGCGGTGTGCCGAATCCGGTGGTTCTTGCGCAAGCCCATTCACGTAGCCAGTCAATGGTGGTGTAGAAGCCTGTGCGGGCGGTTTCAGGGTAAATCTTCATTTGAGCCACGACTTCTTTGGCTTTTTCCTTCCACTTTGCATCTGAATAGTTTAGGAACCATTGGTCAGATAGAATCTTTACGATACACTGCGTCATGCACCTACATACTACGGGTTCAGCAAGGTCATACATCTTGTCGGAAACGCCAAGTTTGCTGAAGTCAGCAATCAACAAGTCTTTAACTTCACGAATAGACTTGCCCGAGTACTGACCACAGTTGGGTTTGAGTTTACCGCCGTGGAACTCTTTCTTGTAAAGCTCTTTAGTTGCTTGTTCAGCTTTCTCGTCATGCTGATCTTTAATACCCATCTGCTCAACGATTTCAACTGCTGGAAACTCGCCGAAACCGTCAACTTTGATAATCGAAATAGGCTTAATTTGCAGAACAACTTGCGGGTCTACGCCGAAATCGCGCATGACTTCGGGTTTCTGCTGCAAGTCTTTTAGTGCGAGCCAGTCGAACGGTGCGTGGGCGGGCACACTGTAAACAACGCCGGTTGCGGTTTTAGGGTCAACAAACCAGCCGGGCAGAATCGGGAACCTGTCATGGGTTACTGGGTTTTCAAAGGTTTTGCCGATCAATTCTTTGCCTTTGAAGACACGGTGGATTGTAACGGTTTTTTCTTGTTCTTTTAGTTTTTCTGCGGCTTCTTGGCTGATTATCCAGTTTTCAGTGTTTACTGTGGCTTCCACGTATGTGGCGTCAGGATTAATCCACAGGTTGGTTATGCCGTAGATGGTTTCTGGACGGAAGGTTGCTGCTGGTAACACTGTGGTTTCGTCAAGTTTGTACTTAATTATTGTATATTCTTCAGGGGTTACGCCTTCGCCGCTTTGACGGTCATGGTCACCGGTGGGGCTTTGGTCTTTTGGACACCAAACAACAGGGTGAGTCCCACGTGTGACGTAGCCCATTTCTTTTAGGTTCTTGTATTGCCATTCAATAAATTTCTGGAAAGTTGGCCAAACCGTTGTAAATTCTCGTCGCCAATCAACTGAGAATCCGATGCGTTTGGCAGCGATTTTTCCTTCGTTAGTGTAATATTGAGCCATGTATTTTGGGTCAACAAACTTTTGCAGTTGTTCTTCGGGAACGCCGTCGACTTCGCGGAGGACGCGGATGTATTCTTGGTCGCCTCTTGCTACGCGTTGGCTTGCACCAAGCAGGGGTTGTCCGGTCCAGTGCCATGCCCAAGGCCAAAGCACGTTGTAGCCTTGCATTCGTTTGAAGCGGGCGTAAGCGTCTACTCTGGATGCGGAGAAAGCGTGACCAACATGTAAAGGTCCGTTCATGTAAGGGAACGGGAATGTGGTCATGATTTTTTGTTTTGACGGGTCAGGGTCTGCTTCGAATAAGTGTGCGGCTTCCCATTTAGATAGCCATTTTTCCTCAACTTGCTTTGTTTGGCTCATGAAACCTGTTGAGTAAGAAATTAGCTATTAAGACTTTTGCTTGCATAGAATTATTAGATTTATACAGATTGCGTAAAAGTTAACGGTAGTCTGTTAAGAAAAAGTTAAATCAAGTTAAAGCTAACCTAACATTATGTCAGGGGAAAGCTTAGCGGAAAAACTGATTGCTACTTTGAACCAGAAAAGTGAAAAAGCCATTGACGCCGCGAAAAAGTTGATTTTGGAAGACAAATTCACTGAAGAAAAAGTCAACCAAACAATTGAGCAATACACATCACGTTGGAACGACAGCACCAGACCAGGCACGATGGCGTTGGCATTTGAAGCTGTAGGCGGAAAACCAGAGGGAGCTGTTCCTCTTCAGACGGCACTGCTGCTTATTGATGCCACAATGGACATTCACGATGACATTATTGATGGTTCAACTTCTAAAAAGAATGTTAAAACAGTTTTTGGCAAGCTTGGAAAAGAAGCCGCTTTGCTTTTGGGCGACGCCTTCATGGTTAAAGGTTTTAACAAACTAAACAAAGCAACAGAAAACCTGTCCAAAGAAAAAAGGCAACAAATTGTAGATGCTGCTCAAAGCTTTTTGCATGAAGTTGTTGATGCACATATTACAGAAGCACAATTGAAAGCCAAAAAATGGAATGTATCTCCTGAGACATACATAGAGGTGTTGACACGTAAAGCGGCAGATATTGATGGCCGCATGAAAATCGGCGCCATATATGGTGGAGGCTCGCCGAAAGAAGTCCAAGCTTTGAGTAGGCTTGGACGAAACTTGGGGGTTTTACTGGTGATTAGGGCAGAATATGTTGACATGTTTGAAACTGACGAGTTGTCTAACAGAGTTAAGAATGAATGTTTACCTCTGCCCCTGCTTTATGCTATTCAAAACAAGACTGCTAAGGGAAAAATTAGAAAAATATTGTTAAAAGAAAAAATCACCCAAGACGATTGCAATACAGTAATTGACATTCTGGACAAAGCAAAAGAAGCACAAGAACTCAAAGAATACTTGACAAAAACTGTTTCTGAAATAAAAGAGTTAACAGAAAGTATAAAGGGAATTCAAGCACGAAACGACGTAAACAATTTAGCCGCTTCATTGCTTGAAAGTCTATAAGCCCACTTTAGATGGTAAAGCGGACTGGTTTCTTTCTCACTTGTTTAACTGCCTTCATCCCTTTCACCTGTATATCTGTAGAACAAAGACACAATATAAGCTTTGTTGTACTACAGACATACAAGTGATAAAATGTATGCTAAAAATACGTATTTTAGATTCATAAGGTTATAGGGCATGTTTGCTATACTAAGTTCCAGATGTGGAAATCAAAAGTTAAGGACTGCCCAGTCCTTTTCCTGATTGCAAACAGCATATCATGGTTCAGTTTAACCATGCTCATTATCGGAGATTTTGCAAGCTCATTTTCCACAAATGACACTTTAACTATTGCTGCAGGCTATTTTGGCGGTCTAATAGTATCAGCCACTATAGGCGCCACAATTTTACAGAACAAATTAAAAAACAAGGGCATTCTGTTATCGTGGATTCTCTTTGGAGTTGCAACTTGTGCCCTGTTTTCTCAAGTTGGCTTCACTGAAGTATTAAACATGACTTTAGCCTCGCTGATTCTTGGAGTTTCCGTCGGCTTAGGCATACCAACATGTTTTGCATTCTTTGCTAATCAAACAAAAATTGAAAACCGAGGAAGAATTGGCGCCGTACTGTTCTTCCTTATCCAACTTTTCAGTGCTTTTGTGATTCTTTTCCAAACTGATATGGGCGTAGGTAACCAATTTTTGATACTTGCAGTGTGGCGGTTAATAGGTGCAGTAGGCATTATTGGCTACAATTCACAAATGGTTCACGATAAGGAGCAAACAACCTCTATCAAGTCCGTTATTAGAGAAAAGTCGTTCATCCTTTTCTTCTTACCATGGTTCCTATTTACCTTAGTTAATTTTATTGAGGCACCGGTTATTGAGACATACTTTGGTCCAGAACTTTTCAATACTTCAGTACTAGCAACCACTTTCATAAGCAGCATTTCAGCTTTCCTTGCAGGAACACTTTGTGACTATAAAGGCCGCAAAATCACAGGCATAATTGGCTTCGTTCTTTTAGGTTTAGGTTATGCGTTTTTGAGTTTCTTAATTGGACCTGAAAAAATAATTGCACAGTACCTCTACATATTATGCGACGGATTGGCATGGGGCATCCTGTTTGTTACATTTATTTTTGTGGTTTGGGGAGACTTATCTGAAAATAAAACACGTGAAAAATACTATTTAATTGGTAGCATGCCTTTCCTTTTCTCGGGCGTTATAGAAATGCTGATTCAACCAATAGCAAAAGATATTGCCATTAGCACAGCCTTTTCTCTTGCAAGTTTCTTCCTGTTCATAGCAATCGTTCCACTGTTGTATTCAACTGAAACTTTACCTGAAAAAGCAATGAAAGACAGAGACCTTAAGAGTTACCTGGACAAAGCTCAAAAAATAGCTGAAAAAGAAGCAAACAAAACCCAACATAAAGAAAAAAACAAAACTGAAAAGAAAGAAGAACCAGAACCCGCAGAAGAAGAAACTTCCAAAGAGTACGAAGAAGCCCAGAAATTAGCAGAACAATACTATTAAGCAGCTAACACGTATTGGCTTGACATGTTCTTTCACGTGTTGCTAACGACCGACTGCAACCTACAATGCAAATACTGCTTCGGCGAATCTCTTGACGATTTTGACGAAGACTTCAGCGACGACTTAACTGTCGACTATTCATTACCCAGAAAAATCACCTACGACATACAAAAGCTCAAAGACTTC
>JAWRIR010000029.1:0-8405 GCA_040268405.1 Thermoproteota archaeon
GCTAAACGTTCCCGCATCAAAAACCAGGCAGTAACACGGCAAGGTTACGACCAAACAGTAGCCAACAAAAACGTATTCATCGTAGCCTTCATCAACTATGGCTTCCTCAACTTGGTTTTGAGTTACCTGCTGTTCTTTGAGTTTGAGGTAGGGCTTGCTGGTGGTTTGCTTTTTACTTTTGCTGTCGCGTTGCACTTGTTTATTTTAAACGATTCAATGGTTGAGCATTACAAGCATTACCAAACCAGCGTCGGTCGCTATGTTGGGGCTTTGTTGCCTCTTGCGGGTTGGACAGTTTCTATCCTGTTTCCAGAGCATCTGGCAGAAGTCTACATTCTCCTCGCACTGATTTCAGGTACCATACTTTACACTTCAATCAAAAACGAGATACCGTCAGAGACAAGAAAACAAAGCCTCGCCATGTTCCTCGTCGGCTCCGCCTTCTATGCGGTGCTGCTGCTTGCCCACGCCATACTTGTCGCTTAACCAGCCAACAGGTAATTTTTAATGCTTACAGGCGCTTATTTGGTTGAGGAACAATCATGAAGGTCTTTGAACGCCCCGGACCAGTAAACACCCAAGCCGTAATTGAAATTCTACAAAACGCGCCTAAACCGCCAGAAACCATAGTTGTGGCTTCCGTTACAGGTGACAGCGCCGTTAAAATGGCACAGAAAATCAAAGACCGCAAAATCATCGCCGTTACTTGCCCGCAGGGAATGTTCTGGGAAGTCAACGTCATGAACGCTGACCTCTTTGATAAGATTCCTGAACTAAAGGCCCGTCGGGAAGAGTGGCAAAAACGCCAACTCGACCGAGTACCCTTAAGCATCACTCCAGAAAACAAAGAAAAACTCCAAGAACTCGGCGTAGAAACAGTCCGCGGCACAATCCCCTTGTTCGGACCAACATTTTCAATGCGGCTACACCTAAGAAAAACCACCTCACTCGATATCGTCGCCAAAACCTTGGAGCTGATTTCTCCGGGTACGCTGGTGTGCTTGGAAACGGTTTTGATGGCAACAGATGCCGGCTTAATTCCCGAGGGCGAACTTGTTTACGCGGCGGCAGGAACAGAAATGGGCTTAGATACGGCATGGATAGTCAAAAGTTGTGCATCCGCGAACATGTTCCATCCAATCAAAGGCTACAGATTCGTAGAACTACTCGCAAAACCAGGATTAGCAATGAACCCAAGTATAAACATAACCTATCTGCGTTAATCCTTTCTTTTTATTGACTTAAAATTCATAATCGATTATAGTTTCTTTTTTTCTAATATTTTTGGTTGCAATGAAGAAAACTCTCGTAATCGTGTTAACAGTTTCTTTTTTGTTAGCTTCACTTTTTACTTTGCCCCTTTCTGGAGAGGAAACATATCCGGGGCAGTTTGTTGGAAGCAAAGAGAGTGATGTTTACCATTATCCTTGGTGCTCTTATGTGTCTAATATTAAAGAGGAAAATAAAATTTGGTTTGTTGATGCACAAGACGCAGTTACCCATGGTTATCGACCTTGTTTAAAATGTAACCCTCCCCTGCCAGAATCGAGCACTCCAACCACTTCCCCTTCACCATCCGCAACCTTGACACCCACACCTTCGATATCTCCCACAATAACTCCGACGCCTACACTTCCTGCGGTCACAATAAATTCAACCCCTACATCTTCACTCAGGGCAGACCCTACGTATTCCGTAACATCCCCTCCAACTGACTCATCTACTATCCCTGAATTCAGCTCTTTGACTATCATAATGGCCTTAATTGTTCTCTCAAGCTTAGGTTTAATTTTTGCAAGAAAACAAATGTGCCGATAATTTCTTCTTAACAACATAGAAAGGTGTTCAGATAAGTACTGTGAAACCATTTTTCCATGACAACATTTTAATCTACTGTGGCTTCTACCCTTAGAAAAGGGATAATCGTAATTGAGCGATGAAGCTAAATGTTCAAAACCTGCATGTGACAAGTTCACTGCTATTAACGAGTTAGCCAAACGTCGAGGCTTTTTCTGGTCATCTTATGAAATTTACGGCGGAACAGCCGGATTTGTAACCTACGGTCCATTGGGCACACGCCTAAAACAGAATGTGGAAGGACGGCTCCGCGAATTATTCGTTAAAAAACTGGGCATTTTCGAGATGGAATCATCCGTCATCGCGCCCGGCAAAGTGTTCGAAGCATCTGGTCACGTTGACCACTTCAAAGAACCCATGGTTGAATGCCAAAAATGCCACACACGCTTCCGAGCAGACCACCTACTCGAAGACAAAGGCATCAGCAGCAAAGAAGCAGAAAAAATGACCCTTGACGAAATCGCCCAAGAAATCGTCACCCACGAAATAATCTGCCCAGACTGCAAAGGCACATTCGGCAAACCACAACGCTACCTAACCATGTTCGAAACCACCATTGGTCCATACAGCGGCGCAGTCGGCTACGGTAGGCCAGAAGCTGCGCAAAACATCTTCGTCGAATTCAACCGCCTATTCAACATCGCACGCGAGAAACTACCCTTTGGCGCAATCCAAATCGGACACGCCTTGCGCAATGAAATCTCGCCCCGCCAAGGCTTAATCCGCCTACGCGAATTCACAATTTCAGACCTTGAATTCTTCTTTGACCCAGAAGACCAAACATGCAGATTCATCAAAGAAGTAGAAAACGAAGTTATCCCAATCCTGCTGTGTGATACACGGCTAAAAGAATGCGAAGACGTAACCCTATTCACCGTCCGCGAAGCATTGGACAAGAAGATTATCCTTTGTGAATGGCAAGCATTCTTTATGGCAATGGCAAAACGCCTGCTCGTCGAACTTGGCGTACCTGTGGAAAGGCAACGTTTCCTTGAAAAACTCACATGGGAAAAAGCTCATTACAGCACCCAAAGCTTCGACCAAGAAGTCCTTGTTGACCGTTGGGGATGGGTAGAAGTCAGCGGTCATGCTTACCGTACAGACTACGACTTGTCCTGCCACATGAAAGCAAGCGGCGTAGACCTGCGCGTTTACAAAGAATACGATGTCCCAATTGAGAAAGAAGAAATAGTTGTTAAGCCAATCTTGGCAAAACTTGGTCCAGTCTTCAAAGGCGACGCAGGCAAAGTTGCAGCAGAACTTGCCAAACTTCCACCCGAAAAAGTCCTTGCAGACATGAACAAAGACGGCTACGTAATGGTTGGCAACTACCAAGTCTTCAAAGAACAAGTCGAAGTTGGTCACCAAAAAATAGTTGAACGCGGCAAACGTTTCATTCCACACGTGGTTGAGCCCAGTTTCGGCTGCGACCGCCTATTCTATGTTGCACTTGAATACGCATACAAAGTTAAAGATGACCGTGTAATCCTCAGTTTCCCACGCTGCATCACACCCATCCAAGTCGGTGTTTACCCATTAATGGGCAAAGACGGCTTAGACACCAAAGCATTGGAACTTCAAAAGCAATTAACTGCAGCAGGCATCATGACTGATTACGACGAGGCAGGCTCTATCGGCAGACGGTACGCTCGTGCAGACGAAGCAGGCGTAGCATTAGGCATAACCATCGATTACGACACACTGGAAAACGACACAGTAACCATTCGTGACCGAGACACATGGCAACAAGTGCGTACACCAATCAAAGACCTCCCAGAATTGCTTCATCAATACTTCACTGGAAAAATCAACTTTGAATCCTTAGGAGAATCGGTTCAAAGTAAGTAGCTACCTTTTTTAATGAACAAGTGCACAAATTAATGTTAAAAAACAGGAACAGATGAGGGGCGCAAAAACAGTTTGGTACTTCCCGCAGAAACAGAAGAGCGTGTAAAGCGTAGAGCAATAAACGCATGTTCAGATAACTTACGTAAGGTTGTAGATGTTTCAAGAAAGATTCCGCAGCTGGTAGAATGTTTTGCTAGCGGCGATAAGGATAACGCACGAAAACTTTTAACCGAAATCCGTGCTGGAGAAGAAGAAGTCGTCAAGTCACGACGAATGGTAAGTCAAGAACTCGCCGAAATCGGCGCAATTCTCATCAGCAGAGAAGACTTCCTAAGGTTCACTAACCTTTCAAGCGAAATAGCTGACTTTTCCGAAGGCATTGCCTTTTACCTTGTAGAAATCATGGAGCACAACTGGGCAGTTTCAACAGACATCAAAAACGACTTAACAAAGTTGTCCTCAGCAGTGCTTGACGCGGTGCTTAAACTCCGTGAAACCATGATGGTTCTCAATTACGGCTCACAAAAAACCCTAGAAAGAGCAAAAGACGTAGAAATCGCTGAGCGAATAGTCGACGACCAATACCGTGCAATAACAATCAAAGTTTTAAGCACCAAAATCGACACACCAGTCCTGCTACTGCTTCGAGATGTGTTGCAACTTTTGGAAAACTCCGCTGACAAAGCCGAAGACGCCGCAGACACTGCACGAATGCTCTCAATGGTAATGTAGATTGACCCAAAATGCTGAAAACCAGAAAATCAAAGTCGAGCTTATAGACAACTTTCTGGTTGTTTGGAACCCGCAGGAAGGCAGCAAACTTTACAAAACAGCCTACTACGGCAAACCAATCGGCATCCCAAAACCAAAAATTCCCGAATTCGACGTCCCCCTTGTTTTAGATTTAATGGAAGGCTTCTACTTGGCTGAAACAGGGCAAATTTTAGTCCACGAAAACCAAAACCCCGTCAGCCTCGAAATCCTCCGAGAAAAAGCCCGCATGCTTTATGACGAGTTCGAAGACAAATACGCTGTTTACCGTGACCTACGCGGAAGCGGCTTAATCGTGACGCCCGGCATCAAATTCGGCTGCGACTTCGCCGTTTACAAGTACGGACCCGGCGTGGAACACGCGCCCTACATGGTTTCCGTGAAAGCGCAAGGCAGCACTATTTCTGCAACAGAAATCGTAAAAGCAGGCAGATTAGCCACAACAGTCCGCAAACGCTTCATCATCGCGGTGCCTGACAAAAAAGAAGAAAAAACAAAATATTTGATTTTCAAGTGGTTTAAGGCTTAATTGGTCATTAGGGTTTGGTTTTTGAATTCTCCGCTAACCTTTTGATGCGGGTAAACCTTTGATGCAACCAGCACACAGCCTTCTTCAACTATAACATCATCAGCTACTACAGAAGTGTCTGAAATTTTTGTTGGCGATTTCTGGCATGAATTGACTGCCACGTGTCTACCAATGATGCTGTCATTAACTTCTGCGTAGTCACCGATGATTGCGCGGTCCATAATTGCCGAGTTGCAGACAACAGCGTTCTTGCCGATACGCGTAAAGTTATCAATACAACAATTGCTTAACGTTGCGCCATCCTCTATTTGGCAGTGACGACCAATCAGCACGGCACCGTCAACGTGAATCTTTTTCTGCTTAATTCTCTGCACGATTTGTTCGCGCCGTTTTTCTGAATCATTGCTTTCGCCTTGTACCCAAACAAGTTTGTCGGGGCTTATGCGTCCTTCAAAATCGCTTACCATGGGGAAACCGCCGTGCAGGAGGTTTTTCATGGCTTCCAAATAGTTTTTGGGTGTGCCTACGTCAAACCAGCCGCCTTTTAAGGTGTAACCGTAAACTGGGCGTCCAGACTCGATGACGTATGGGATGAAGTCGTAGCCAAAGTCGAGGCGGTTCTTGTCTTTGATGATTTGTTGTACGCCTTTTTCTTTGAAGATTTTGCGTATTTCCGGAGAAATCACGTACAAGCCCGTGTTTGCAAGGTTGCTTGGCGCATCTTTTGGTAAGGGTTTTTCTACGAAACGGTTGATTTTGCAGTTTTTATCGATGTCTGCAATGCCTAAACCCTCAACGTTGTCGACTTCACGGAGGACAATAGTTAAGGCTGCACCTTTCTCGCGGTGAAAATCAATTAGGCTTTTAACGTTGATGTCAAAAATGTTGTCGCCTTGCACTGCGAAGATGGGGCTTTTTAGGTTGTAGTATTCCATGTTGATGCTTGCAGAGTCGGCGCTGCCTAAATCGTTCACGTTAGGTTGGTATTTTATGTGGATTCGTGGTTTAATGTTGTAGCGTGCGCTAAAACCGTAGCCTGACTCAAAATAATCGTACAAGTCTCTGTAGTTGGTGTAGCCTTTTACGCCGAAGATGAAGTTGCGTATTCCTTGTGAGGCTAATGAGAGTAGTGAGAATTCGACAAGTGGCCTGTTGAGCAGTCGTAGGCAGGCTTTGCTTGTTTCCGCTGTTAGTGGCATTAAACGGGTTGCTTTTCCGCCTACTGGAATAATCACGCGTATTTTGTCTGGAGAATAGCAGTCTCCAACTAACGGTGCGTAGCAGTCACTCAAAATATTTCACCAATAACTTGTAATACACATAGGCGCAAACAGGGTTTTTAAAACTATCCTCATTACCCATATAGATTGTAACTTTACTTTTTAAATGTGGGTAGCCGTATGAGATGTACGCTTACAACAGTTGCGATTAAAATTAGAACGATTTGCATTGCCAGTATCTCGCTAAGAAAGAAAAATGTCGAAAACAAAATTGTTATCCACAATATTGAAATGGCGAAAATCTTGGTTTTCAACGGGATACCTCTGCCTTCCTGATAATGGCGCAGGTATTCTCCAAACCACCGATTCTTCAGTAGCCAATTATACATTCTTTCAGAACTTCGCATATAGCATGCAGCTGCAACCAGCAGAAAAGGTGTTGTCGGCAGAATCGGCAAGAAAAGTCCAACGGTACCTAAAGCCAGAGATATTGTGCCCGCAATCATCAGTAGGACTCTTAGGCCTTTGCGTTTTTTTATTTTAGAATCTGATGTTTGCGTCGGTTTCGACATTGTCAGCCATGTCTAAATCATTTATCCACAATAAAATTGTTGCGGAACACTTAACGATTAAGCACTATGTTAACTGGTTAGAGCGTTACTATGATGTTTTATTGCTTCTTCTGCAATGCGCCCTTGCCCCCTCGAAAGCCTAACCGCAAAATAGTGCAAACAAATTTCGAATGGAATTTTTATAACTAACCTTAACCAACTACAAGGGCAACGGTAAGAAGCAGCATGAACAAACTTGGCGGATTCATAAAACTAATGCGACCAATCAACTGCGCAATGATGGGCTTTGCAGTCTTCGTAGGCGCCCTCCTCGCATACCCCAGCATCACCGGTTTAAACTGGCTCAACATCCTCTACGGCTTCCTAACAGGCTTCACCTTCTGTGCAGCCGCCATGGTAATTAACGATTATTACGACCGCAAAATCGACGCCATCAACGAACCACAAAGACCAATCCCCAGCGGCACAATAAAACCCAAAGAAGCATTAGCCTTCATGACAGCCCTAATTGTTGTAGGTTTCGTGTTTTCGCTTCTTGTGCAACCTTATGGTTTGCTTTGTTTTGTTGTTGCAGCCGTCTCTTTAGTGTTAACTGCATCATACCTGACTGTGGGTAAACGCAGTGGTTTGCCTGGAAACTTTTTGGTCAGTGCCTGCGTTGCAATTCCATTCATTTACGGCAGCGTAACCGCCATTGGAACTGTCGGCTTAAACGTCACGTTGTTCGCATCAATGGCTTTCCTCTCAAATACGGGACGTGAAATTACCAAAGGAATTGTGGACGTTAAGGGCGACAGTGCTGAAGGCGTAAAAACTCTTGCCGTGCGGTTTGG
The DNA here is from genome assembly GCA_040268405.1 of Thermoproteota archaeon. GTDB lineage: Archaea > Thermoproteota > Bathyarchaeia > Bathyarchaeales > Bathycorpusculaceae > Bathycorpusculum. The sequence goes on from JAWRIR010000029.1 coordinate 7,631, forward strand.
TGAAAAAGTTGCGGCGGTGGTGGCGGTTGGCTTTTTCTTGTTTGCTGTGGGTTTAACTCCTGTTACGTGGTTTTTGGGGCTGGTTGGTATACTGTTTATACCGTTTGTACTTGTAACTGATATTGGTCTGATTGTTTGTTCTGCACTTTTGCTTCTAAATCCATCACGCCAGAAGGCACGTAAAATCAAGAATGTGGTTTTGTTGTTGTTCTTGGTTGGCTTGTTGGCGTACCTTTTCGGTGCGTTATCGTTGGGTCTTTTCTGAATCCTTTTATTATTGTTTTAGTGTTAGTGTGTTGCCGAATGATGAGAAGGCATTAAATTGACTTAGTTGGATGAAAATTCAGAGTTACTCGGACGGCTAAAGGTAAGTAGCTTTACAGGTGTGGTAACCTGTAAGGTTACTTACCTGAGTCTTTATTACTGTTTTTTGCTTTGTTTCTCTATTTTCCGGCATATTTTGCATAGATTTATTTAGTGCTTGCTTAGATTTCGCTTTAGGGCTTTAAATGAAAGGAGAACAACTTTACTTTGTTATACTTAGTATCACGCTTCTGTTTGTGTTTTCTCTCACCAGTTTACCTGGTGCACAGGCAACCACACAAGTAAGCGGATTAATCAGCACAGACACAACATGGACCAAAAACGCGGGTCCATACAACCTTGCTGGACCCATTGGTGTACCAGTAGGTGTAACTTTAACTATAGAACCCGGAACAGTAGTCAACTTCAACGACTACTACATACAAGTCAACGGTACCCTCTCAGCAAAAGG
>JAWRIR010000030.1:0-4812 GCA_040268405.1 Thermoproteota archaeon
AGGCGCATTCAAAGAAGAGGAAGTAAAAAAAGTATTAAACGCGCCTGAAGGTATGCGTCCGGTTGCAATGATTCCTGTTGGTTACCCCGCTGAATCACCGCCTCAACGCCCAAGAAGATTGCCCGCAGAGTTTGTTCATCAAGAAACCTTCTAACGGCGTTTTAGCCGAAGATTATATTTTTCTTTGGTCGCCCCTATATTGTAGTAGAATCCTGTTTCATTGGCAAACCACATTAGCATTCCGCGCACTCGAGGCTGGTCGCCTACCTTTAATATTAGTCAAAAATCGAAACAGCTTATTTGCCAAAGGTTTTGTGCCACCCGCACTGGTGGCAACTACCCTCTTTGGCTTTTAAGTCCACACTGATTTTTGAATCACATGATGGACATCTCATTTTCGCCTTCTCCTTTCTCTTCTCCCTTTCTCCTTTCCCCTTGAGTTCTTGCCCCTTTCTCCTTTCAAGAACTCTTTGCTGCTTAGCTCCTTTCTTTCTAAGCCGCTTCTTGATTCTTAATATGGCAGAGTTTAGTTATAAAGCGTATTTCCGTAACCGGAATATTCCAAATCAGACTTTGACAGCAAAACTTTTTATGAAACCCAACGATTTCTGTCTGCAATTGGCGGGTGAGTATCTCCCACCCGTTCCGCCAAGTATAAAACCCGGGGTAGGGAGGATTCAATTGCAAAAAACCAAAACATTAGCCTTAATATCAGTATACGCCGCACTATACGCTGCGTTAGTAATCTTTCTTCCAGCATTATCCTATGGACCAGTTCAAGTCCGCGTGGCAGACGCTTTAGTTGCCGCCGTACCACTGCTTGGATTCGCAGGCGTTCTCGGACACACACTGGGAGTATTTGTTGCGAACATTTTTTCGCCACTTGGCCCCATCGATTTACTAAACACAATACCCTCATTTGTGATGGCTTTCGTCGTTTACTATGTTTACAAACGCACAAACAACGACTACACAGTAATTGCAACCTGCGCTGCTTACTCAACCGTTTTAGGCATAACCGTTGGTTGGATGTTGTCAGCACCGTTCAACATTCCATTGCCACTTAGCATCGCTTACGTTGCCATTGGAAACTTTGTAGCATCTGTCCTTATCGGTTGGCCACTGTTCAAACTCCTCAAGAAAATCGGCATCCAACGATGGACAGGGCAAGAAACAAAAACAGTAGAGGGAAAACAAGCATGAATGAAAACAAAAAATGCATCGTAGTCCTCAGTGGAGGCCCAGACTCCGCAACAGTTGCGTATTGGGCAAAAAAGCAGGGCTACCAAATCTACCCAATCACCTTCAAATATGGACAAATCGCCGTTAAAGAAACAGAAGCAGCCCAAAAAATCGCAGAAAAACTCGGAACCACAACAAAAATCATAGACCTCTCCGCACTAAAAGAAATCTTTAGCGGAACAGCCGCCCTCGTAAACCGCGACATCCCCTTGACAAGCGAATTCACTTCACCCATCATCGTGCCCTTCAGAAACGCCATCTTCCTATCGGCAGCCGTAGCTTACGCAGTAACCGTAGGAGCAGACAAAATCTTTTACGGCGCACACGGCTCAGACGAACCCTTCTACCCAGACTGCAGACGCGAATTTTATGAGGCATTTGAAAAAGCAGCCCGTTTAGGTACCGCAGAGAATATTTCGATTTTTGCACCTTACAGTGGCAAGAAAAAATCTGACGTACTCAAAGTTGGGGCAGAACTTGGTGTGCCATTAGGGTTGACTTGGTCATGTTATCTTGACGGCGAAAAACACTGCGGGAAATGTGAGTCTTGCGTTAACCGCAAAAAAGCCTTCAAAGAAGCAGGTATAACCGACCCAACAATATACGAAGCCTAAATCGAGACAAAAAGTGCGGCGTTATTTAGCCGTTTCATTTTCTTCATCCATAGATTCTCGAATTAACTCTACTTCTTTAACATTCAAAGGTTTGTTGGTTGCTTTTATAACGATTCTTTCTTGCCAGCCGCAGTCTGAGCATTCATAACTTGGCTGCAACATTCCCAAGTTTCCCCACATGTCTCCACCAGTGCTTTTTGCTCTTCTGACCCGGGGACTTTTGCATCTGGGACAAACTTGAATTTCAACGTGTGCTCCCTGCTTTTCCAGTTCATCAAGTGCTTCCATGATTTCTTGCGCGTTTTGAACTGCCGTTTCTTCCTGTGTTTGCTCAAGTAGGGTGACTTGCTGTTTTTTGCGTTTTTTCTTTTGGCTTTGAGTTTCTGACATTTTGCGTTGCCCCCTTTGTATTGGGTGACGGTTTAAGAAAGGGTTTATGGTACAATGTTTTACCAATTGCGTCAAATGACAACTTTTCTACCAACCTATTAGGATCCAAATAGTGGTTCTATGCAAAAACCTATAGAGGGGCAGGTAAAAACAACGCGTTTCCAACCCTAAATGTTGTTTTGTGGTTGATGCTTTACAGTCACGTATGTTAATTATCGAGGCTTTCCGCTATTTGCTGAGGTGAAGTATGTGGAATCGGAATCAATCAACATTACCGACCGGCAAGCAACGGACATATGCGAAAATGTTGGTCAAACCCTTATTGGACAACTTGATAACCAAAACGTTTGGAACAATGTAGAAGCTGAACTTACTGATTTCTTAAAAAGCAAAAACATCAACTTAAACGCCTCAGACTTAATTGACAGGCTTGACTGGTCAGTGCGTGTTACACTCAAAAAATAGGCTCGCTTTTTTGTTTTTTTCGCTTGGAGGTGTATAATTGTCTGACGAGAGTAAACGAGGTTACATAACGGTTGAAATCAAGAAAAAGAAGCGGCAAATCTTTGAAGAAGGGGGTCATCGAGTTGATGTTCCGCCCGATGTGAGTGAGGAAGACAAGAAAGCATTGGAGCAGACAGGCGACGAAGCTACTTCCGGTTGGTAAATTTGAATTTCAAGGGTTTTAGTTGTTCTGCAAATTTCAACAAAATATTTTTATTAATTTAATATTTTAATATTTTTGAATTAAAATAAAAAATTTCGATTTTTGTTTGGTGTATGTGGCAAATCTTTTATTCTTAATCCGCTGTAGGAATATACAAGAGGCGGGTGTTCTATAAAATGGAAGAAGACATAATCGAAATTGGGTGTGTAGCACATTACTTCTCAAAAATGAATGTGGCTGTTGTAAACTTGACGCTTCCTTTGTCCGTGGGTGACCGCATATCAATCAAGGGTCCAGTAACTGATTTCGATCAAATAGTAGATTCTATACAGATAGAGCGAAAAAATATTTCACGAGCTCAAGCTGGGCAAAGCATAGGTTTAAAGCTGGCCCAACAAGTTAGAGAACACGATGTTGTTTACAAAAAACTATAATCCATTTTATTAAAGCCTTTGATTCTTGCTAAATTTCTAATGTGTATTCTGCTTTCATAAAACCCTTTTAGTAAAACAGGCTTTATGATTGTAACCTGAAAAATTGCGGGTTAAATTTCGGTGAAATGGATGCAAACAACAACTGCTGAACTTGCAGTGGACAATTTTCTTTCTTTGCTGAATTTCATTGCAGACCCTGCAGTTATAGTTGACGAAAAAGGCAACTTTTTGTTGATTAATAAAGCGTTTGAAAAAATCAGCGGCTTCAAAAATGATGAGTGTACCGGCAAAAACTCGCTTGATACTGACACTTTAACTCCTGAAGATATCGCGTTGATAAAAGAAAACCGGGAAAAAGAATTCGTGGCGAAAATGTTGCGCCTTATGAAATAGTTATAAGAACTCCTGATAATACGCAAAAATTTTATGAATTAAACGCTACAAGAATTAATTTGTTCGGTTATCAACCAGCATTAATTGTTCTTTTTAGAGATGTAACTAATAGGAAACTTGTTGAACAAAAATTAAAGAGGAACTCTCAAAGACTGGCAGCTTTGGTTAACGTGAAGGTAAGAGAAATCAAAGATAGTGCAGAGAAAATTAGGATAATTTTTAACTCTTCACCTGACGCTATAGCTTTTATTGAACCTAATGGTTGCTTGTTAGATTATAATGCTGCTGCTCGGAAGATGTTTGGGTACTCATCCAGAGAAGCTAAAAACATAAATGTGTATTCATTAATTCCGGAAAAAGAACAAAGAAGAATTGCTTTAGCTTTTGAGAATTTAGCCAAAGCAGGTACGCTTAAACCGGAAAGGTACTTTTTATTTAAAAAGTCTGGACAAGAGTTCCCAGTAGAAATCTCATCCAGTGTTGTCAAAGATGCTACTGGTCAATTAATTGGTTATGTGGTTAATGCTAAAGATGTTTCTGAACGTAAAAAGCTTGAAGACGATTTAATTGCGAGTGAAGAAAAATTTCGTGCAATAGCTACAACTGCAATTAATGCTCTCATTTTAGCTGATGATGACAGAATTGTTTATTGGAATCCTTCAGCTGAAAGAATGTTTGGTTACACTGTAGACGAAGTTGCTGGAAAAGAATTAACGAGCTTGATTGTTCCACCTGCCAATCATGTAGACCATAAAATGCAGCTTAAACAACTGGCTCAACACGAACAAAATATTCATAGAACCCTTGAAGTTCATGCTATTCGAAAAAATAAAACAGTTTTTCCAGCTGAATTGTCCGCAACAAATCTACACCTTAACGATAAGCGGTATGTTGTAGGGATTGTACAGGATCTTTCTGAACGTAAAAAAATTGAAGAAGCCATAAAGCAGGAACGTGACCTACTTGAAACTGTTACCGAAAACATTGATGCAGGTCTTGCCATAATTAGTCGGGATTACCGGATATTGTGGGCAAACAAGCTAATGCAGAGCGTTAAAGGTGATGGCATTCA
>JAWRIR010000031.1:0-10630 GCA_040268405.1 Thermoproteota archaeon
CCTGTTCCCATGCCTTCTTTAAGTGTGAAGTCTTTGGGGTAAACTGTGGAGGAGCCAACTTTGAATGGCTTCTTTGGCAGTGCAGCTGCTTTTTGGAGACACTTAAAAGCTGCAGCCTCAAACTCGTCAAGGTGCTCAACAGTGTCGATTACATCGTTTAGGCTGTTGTGGCAGTTGACTACGATTGTGCAGTTTAACCCGTATTTCTGGGCTTCTTTCTGAACTGCTTGACCTAGCTCTTGAGGCAGGTCTTCAGTTGTTTTAGGTGAAAGAGTGAACGAGAGGAAAGCTGTGTTTCCAAAGATTTGGCATGAAGCTGTAGCGTACCCTTCGGAAACTTGAACAAACGGTGACGCCAAAGACTCTTCAGCGTCATACTTGGCAGCTTCAATAATTTGGTTGATAACTTTGAAGTTTTGAGCTTGTGACGCTAAGTCGAGTTCGTGACCTAAAATGCCCAGTGGCGTGCAGGTTTGGCAGCCGTAGGCTTCTTCAAAGTGTTGCTTAAGCAGTGAAGGTAAAAGGCTGCTGCCAATGTTTTTGAATGGTCCCGGATGGACAAGTGGGACTATTATAGCTGCTTTGGGCTTTGAGCCATCAAACCGCAGCATTGTAACGTCGATGTCTTCGTTTTCTCCCATTTTCTCCAAGTATGCTTCTAGGGGAGCGTTTGCGGCGACAACCCAGTTAAGCATGAAAGCCCTAAACAGTGGCAACGCTGGCATGCCGTTAAGCTGTTTGCCAATTTTGTCTAACGCGTTAAGGAAAATGAAGACTGCTGCGTAAGCAATGATTGGTGTAAGTATTAGGTAGGGTAAGGTTTGGGTTACTGCGTTTCCTGTTATGCTTGACCAGAAACCAATGAATGCGCCTACGCAAAGGTAAGGCCAAAGCAGGGCAGATAAAAGTCGTCGCGCAGAATCTGCCGAGGATGTTGCAAGCAACACGATTATGCGCAGAGTTAAAACGGCGCCAAAACCCAGCAGGGACAGTTTGAACCACCATGAAACGTCAAACGCTATCCCAAAGGCTACGCCTAAGATGAGGAAGAATAGCCAAAGTATCCAGCAGAAAAGCGACATTGCCACGGTTCGGCGCAAAATGAAGATTGGGTCTTTTAAGATAACTTTGCTCATTACGGCGTCGACAAGAATTGTTATTGCAAATAGGGTTACGCCGAGTGCTAGGCTGTTTATTAGTCCTTGAGTTGTGGGAAACAACGCGTAAGTTGACAGGCCAATTATGCCGATGCATATAGCGGCTACGGTTAGTACTGCACGTCGGTAGGGTGGCAGAAAGAACATGGATGAGTAATGTTTCAGTGCGCCATCCATTGAATCGCTTAAGTTGTTGTCAGAATTGCTATTCGCCATGTTCAAGCATCTCGGGTTTGGTTTTCTATTGAAACTTGTTGGAGTTATTAAAATGTAGCTTAAGTTAAGGGGTTAATTATTTGACAATAAATACAAAATTTCACACTTTCAAATAAGCAGGCAAACCCTGTTTAGACATGAAAAACGCAAAACCCATGGGCTCTCAAGACCCAAAAACATTCCATACATCATGCCTAAACGCCCTTTTCAGGGGGAGAACTGTTTTATCCCTAAAACGACAATTATGTAAATTCTGCAAAGCCTATGCCAGCGCAAGATTTGCCACCATCCATCTTCCAAATGTTGGAAAGGAATGTTGGCAAGAAAGTCAGAGTAATATTGGATCCAGCCTACGGTTTTGAGGGCACCTTGGAAGCTGTCACTCAAGAAATCGCAGGTATATGGTTATCAGGCGTAGACGCTATTGTTTTGCGTTCAACCCTTGCCCAGCCGATTCCCCAAGTGGCAAGCAGAGAAGAAACAGGCGACTTGTATCTGCACTTAAACTCGATTCAAAGAATCGAAGTGCTACATGAAACGCCAAGTAGAAGATAAAACTAAAAAATAATTAATTTTTAGGAAAAGAAAATTGTTGTTATTAGGCTGGGAAGAAGTAGTTTGCCAGTACTGAAACAACAATCAAAACTACTGAGATAACCACTAAGAGTTCAGGTCTAACTTTGATGCCTTCGGTTTCTTCCTCAAAGAACCTAAGTAAGCCTGCGCTTGCAGCGGGCATTGGACCTGTATCTTTTCGTTTTCGACTCATTAACATTCCCTACTATTATGATTAAGTAGGTATCCTATAATTTCTTGTACATTATTAATGTTGCGTAGTAAACAATGCTACCTTATGGTTTTAAAACATGCAACGCAATACGATAGCTGGGACTTTACATGCAGATAAGCGAATTTCAGGAAATGATGAACCGGCTATACATCCAAAGCGACAAGCAACGCGGAGTAGATGCAACCTTCAAATGGCTCAACGACGAAGTGCAGGAACTTAAAGAAGCCTTAAAGGGCAACAACAAAGAGGCCTTAGAAAAAGAGTTCGCCGACGTCATAGCTTGGCTTGCATCCTTAGCTAACATCACAGGCGTAGACCTTGAAAAAGCAGCATTAGAAAAATACAATCACAAATGCCCAAAATGCCAACAAGCACCATGCACATGCAAATTCATCAAAATCAAGCCAAACGCGTCTGCCCAACACCCGTAGGCAACCAAACGTATCTTCTGCCACCCTTACGGTCAACAATACCTTCACGACAAAGCAGCCGCAAATGATACATCACAACATTGTACGACATGCCGGTTTTGTTTGCTAATTCGCCGGCGTTGCTGTATTGGGTATCAAGTAGCACTAAAATTTTTGTTCTAGCCTTAAGTCCGCATCGTACGTTCCGAACGTTTTTTAGGTAAGCATTTGGATGAAACGCGCCAGTGATACCCTTTCCCTCCCAACAGTATTGTGCAGGTTTGTTTGTAAAGCTTTAGCTACCAAAATCAAAAAGCGTCGCCTGCTTAGCTTTCTTGTTATCAAACATCAAAGAAATCTCTTCGTTAATCAAAATCAACCGTTGAGTGTAATACTTAGGCAACCCATACTTATCTACCAAATGCTGAGCAACCTTCAAGTACTTTTCAATGTTCCCACGGTACACTGTTAACGTGAGGCTTCCACCACAAAAAGAACATTTCCCAGTCAACGGTAACCTTCGGAATTTTTTGTTACAACTCTTACAACGAAAAGACTGCGTTGAAAACGCACGCAAGTTTCCTGCAATGTCACGCATAAAGTGAGTGTTAATTACTTTAAGGGCGACCCGTTTGGCGTCAACAGCTTCAATTTGTTCACCTAAAGCTAGTTGCATGTTGAGTTTGTCAATCATTGATTTGAATTCTTTATACGAGCTTTGAGCGTTGCCTAAGTTGATGTTTGTTGTGGGCACGGTGAACATGAAGCCTTCAAACTGTGCTTCAGTGCCCAGTCGGTGGCTGATGGTATCCATAATTGAGCTTATCGGTCTGGCTTCCATTTTATGCCAAGACTGCTCATAAAACTCCAAGGGGTAAGTTGCGCTGACGTCAAAATCGTGAGCTTGCCGCTGCACTTCTTTAGTGTTGACAAATGGAATCATTAAGATTGGTGCATCCATGATTCCGCCGATTTGGGCAGGCAAATATCGTCTTGAGAAGTTGATTAGGGTGTCAAGGGCTAGCATGATAGCGTCTTCGTCGCCGTCGCAGTCTCGACGTTTAGCTGAATGCCAAACTGGATGAGCATAAATCAAGTTACGGTCAGTGTAACCGATTACCCGTCCAAGAATGCATGCGCAAGTGTGAGGTGCTAAACCGAAAATCAGTTGTCCTACAAGGTCATCAGTTGTCTTGATGTTGTAGAAACGGGGCATCTTGTAAACTCGTTCAAGCAGATTATCGATGAAATCTGCAATTTGTATAAAATATTCGCCGGCTTTCCAAGGAATAACGACGTCTTGAATTTTTAGTTCCAATACCTGATTGGGGTCAGTTAACTCTTTTCCGTAAACATCATAACCGTAACCCAATGAACGGAGCTTTTCGACTGAAACGCCAACTTCCACAGGCGTGATGTGTGTTAGGGGCGCGTTGGTGCCGTCAAAACGGATTGTACCATCCTTGTAAGTGGAAACTCCATACTTTGCCCTCAAGACGCCTTTCTCGAGGATTTCAGGCATTTTATCCTCATTAGTCAGGCCTTTAACTCCACGCAACATTTTGGGAGCAGAAACACCTAAAGAAGAACAGGCCGACGCAATCATTTCCTTAAAGTTAACAGCCTGCCGGGAGTACAGCACCGACTTAGTCTTGCAGGTGCCACAATAATTGTCTTTAAGGGCTCTGCCACAGCGGGGACAAGTGTTTTCTGCAACTGTATCAGTACCGCAGGTGGGACATTGAACCTTCAAGGTGTAGGTTTTGCATTGTGGACATTTGCGTTTAGCTATTTCAACAAATGTTGGACCTTTTTTGCCTGCTTCTACAAAGTCTCTATGAGCACCACCGGCTAGCCCAACTGGGAAAAGCACGTGAACGAGGGGCCTCATTTCTCGGTGTTTGGCTTTTTCGGGTCTGCCCATACGTCCACCCACATAGCTGGGCGCTTTATCCTTGACCTGCACACCACTGAGCAGATTTAGCAAATCCAAAACCGACGCCGCCTCAAAAGCCCCTGTTAACCGGGGTGTGCCGTAACCAAGCGTAAAAGCAAAGGCAGCTGCATCCTCACCCTCAATCGTTACTTTGCCCTCAACGTTCTTGTGGGGCAACAAAATTTTTCTAAGCAACTTTACAACGTCATCGCTAGCCGTTCCCGTGATACTACATGCAAAACCGTCAGTCAAGGCTACTTCACATGTTGCTAGCCAGTTTCTTAGACAATCAACCTCTTGAACCGTAGAAAGGCTAGTCCAAAAGAGTAGACAGCTAGGCGCTAACGGGACACCCAAGTTCGCACTTAACGCTATGGCTTCTTTGATTGTGGGCTTGTTTTTGAATGGGTCAAACAGAAAAGCCTCCAACTCCTGAAGTGAAAGGTTACAGGCTTCGGCGGCTTTCTTGTTGTCTCCGTTGAATTTTGTTGCAATGGCTTTCTTTAGGTCTTTAACCCACCATTCCTCAACGTAGCCTGAGGGCAGAAGCGCCTTGTTACAGTAAAGGAAGTCGCCAAAATCAATCAGCATGTCGCCGAGGAAGAGGATTTTTTGGATGTTGCCTTTGACTTCTGGAAAAGTCTCAAGTGACACTCGCACTACAGAGTTGTCTTTGAGCAGAACCACTGGTTTTTCTAGGCTGTCCACAGGCATTGTGACGCCGCCTTTACCGGGCAGTTCCAGACGCATCTGTGTACCAGCCGCTAAGAAGCCTTCAACCACAAGCATCGTAGCCGGATTAATGCCAACCGCTGAAAGGCCAGTGTTACGTGACCTGCCATACCTAAGCCTGAACCCGCCCCTAGTGGATGGGAAAGCAAAGATGGGTCTGCCAGCGATAACATCATCCATGAAGCCTCCAGATTTTTTCTCTGACTTTTTCTTGAAATTTTTCAGCCAGTCCCAACCCTGGAAACCTAGTTTGTCGATGATTACGAAAACTTTCTGAGCACGACCCACAATGCCGTCGTTAATGACCCTTAAGGCGCCGCCTCGGACACGGTTGGTTTCGACACGTTCCAAGTTGCGGTATGAAGAAACCTCTACGGGATCTGACTCAGTACCAGTGCATTCAACGGGCACTAGGTTAAGGGCTTTAGCGAGTTCTGCGTCTGGAATGTGATACTGAAACCGCCCTACAGAGCGTTCATAAAGCCGCAGTTCTTCGACGAATCGGGAAACCTCTTCTTCAGTAGGCTTGTAAGTGTCTAAGCCGAGTTCCCGACGTACATAATCACCTACGACCAAAGTTAAGGCTTGGTCGGTGCCACCGGCTGAACGAATTGGGCCAGCAAAATAAACAGCCAGGTAGCGGGACTGGTCAGCGTTCTTTTTTATTTTAACTTGGGCAATGCCTTGAATGGGAGCTGCAGTTAAGCCTTCGGTAAAAATTGCAAGCGCAGTCCTAATAGCCTGCTCAGCTAGCTGTTCCTGTGTTTGTTCTTCACCTGCTGGGGTGAATTTGCCTTGGGCGATTTCCTGCGCAACTTTGAAGGCTACCTCTTCACGGGGCATTTGACTGCTAAGTCGACGGATGCTTAAAGCAACGTTTTTTGGTCCTACTAGACCTTCGACTAGATCGGCGATGTCTTGGGCTTCGATACATTCTGTTTTGAGTGCCGGGTCTAAGCCTTTGGCTCTGGCGCTATCGCTAATCGCGTACAACTCTTTTAATTGGCGCCTCATTTCATCAATGTAGTCTTGATAGCTTCGGCTTAGTTTGCTGCTCAAGTAAACCCTTCTAAGAATAGTTAAGGTTAACAGGAAGGTATTTTGGCTTTTCTAAAAGAAAAATTAAAACTTAGGCACTAAAGAAAGGGCAGTTATTGTTTTTTCTGTTTAATGCCTTCGATAACTTCAGCGATGCGTTGCTTGTTGTCTGCTGCTTCGATAAGATTCCCCGTAACGATGATGTCTGCGCCTGCTTGAGCGGCTGCGGCTGCTTGTTCTCGGGTTCGGATACCTCCGCCGACAATCAAGGGTACGTCAAGGTACTTTTTTACGGTTTTAATCATTTCCGGCGGAACTGGATTTGCTACTCCAGAGCCACCTTCAAGATAAATGAAACGCATACCGAAGTATTGACCGGCTAAAGCGTGTGCTGCTGCTAATTCTGGTTTGTCGTAGGGTATGGCGATTGCTTTGCCAACGACGCCTGCGGTTCCGCCTTGCCCTACAATGATGTAGCCCATGGAGATTGGTTCAATGTTGAATTTTTTGATTAATGGTGCACCTAAGATTTGAGCGCCGACTAAGAAGTAGGGATCAACAGAGTTTAGCAATGACATGAACCATATCGCATCGGAGTGCCTACTAATGCCGCTAACGTTATTTGGGAAAAGTATTGTTGGTAAATCAACAGCGTTCTTGATTGCTTGAACTACTTGGTCTAGATGTTCTTGTGAAGAAAACGTTGAGCCACCAATCATTATGGCGCTAGTTCCGCTTTCTTTAGAGTTTCGTCCCACTGCGGCGGCTTGGGCAGGTGTGATTTTTTCTGGGTCAATAAGAGTCATGTGGATTGTTTTTTCGGCTGCAATTTTTTCAAGGAGGTATTTTTCTACTCGCCCAGGCATCAGCTATCTCTCAAGTTACTCTTTTGGTTTGGTTATTGGTGTACGTTTTAATGTGCTGTACACACGGTCAGTTAGCATGCAGTAAACGTCAACTTCGCCTTGCGCTTGTTTTACTTGGAATTCTTCTTTAAGACCACAACTGCTGCATTGTGCAACTGCGTGACCGCCTTCATCACGATTTATATCAACGAGTACCGTTTCTTTTCCGCATCTGGGGCACGAGAAGAATTTAGGTAAACGTTTTTTTGGAATATGAACAACTTTTTTCCTTCTTCGTCCCATGAAACAACCTTCAATATCGATGTTATGTTCCCTTAATATTTATGCTTGTCCTTAAATACTTGCCTACCAACCATGAAAATAGAGACGTGGACAAACCGTGAAGTTGACACCTTCCGTATTAGACATGAATTTTTCCGAAGTAGAAACAAGAATCAGTCGCTTCATCAAAGAATATGTTTCTAACAGTCAAGCCAAAGGCGTTGTTCTTGGGCTTTCAGGCGGAATCGACAGCGCAACAATCGCTGCATTATGCAGCAAAGCCTTGGGAAGCGAAAACGTCTTAGCGCTACTTCTGCCGGAAGGAGAAACAAGAAACCAAAAAGACATTGACGACGCAAAAGCCATTGCAGAACAATTTAGCATTGAAACCCAAATGGTTGACATGACAGCCATCATTGACAACTTTTACAAGGCAATACCAGTCTTTGACCAAGGCGACCGGGTGTGCAAAGGAAACATCAAAGCAAGAACCCGCATGATAATTCTTTACTATTACGCAAACAAGCTTAACAAAATTGTTTGTGGAAGCTCAGACAAGTCAGAAACCCTAATGGGATACTTTACCAAGTGGGGAGACGGCGCAGCAGACATGGCGCCAATAATGGACATCTACAAAACCCAAGTCCGCAAACTCGCAATCCACCTTGGAATCCCCGAATCAATCGCAATGAAACCATCCACACCAGCTCTTTGGCCTAACCAGTCCGCTGAGGGCGAGCTTGGAATAAAATACGACAACTTGGACCTTATCCTGTATGGTCTTGAAAGATTTATGCCGACAGAAGAAATCGCTAGCCAAATGGACATTCAACAGGACCTCGTTGAGAAAGTTAAAAGTCGTTGGCTGGATAATGAGCATAAACGACGAATGCCAATAACACCTAAAATTGGTTTCAGAACCGTGGGAAACGATTTTAGGCTTCCTAGACAAGATTACTAAAAAGGCGAAAACAGGATGAAAGATAACATCAAGATAGCTCTTGCCCAAATCAGCAGCAAACGCGAAGATAAACAAGCAAACCTGCAGCAATACGAGGGACTAACGCTTAAGGCAAAAGAGCAAGGCGCAGACTTGATAATATTTCCTGAAATGTCTCTTACAGGCTACGTTGTCAAAGACCAAATTTACGAGTTAGCCGAACCCATACCTGGACCGTCCGTAGAAAAAGTTGAAAGATTAGCCAAAAAAACAGGCATGCATATCATTTTTGGGATGCCAGAGGTAAGCGAAAAAACAAAAGCCACACTCTACAACAGCGCAGTTCTTGTTGGCCCAGAGGGCTACATTGGCAAATATCACAAAATGTACTTGCCCACACACAGCGTCTTTGAAGAGAAACGCTATTTTCGCCCAGGATACCAACCAGCCGTGTTTGACACAACCATTGGAAAGATTGGATTAACAATTTGCTATGATGTGTTCTTTCCAGAAGTGTTTAGGCTTGCCCGATTAGGTGGCGCTCAACTAATTGTATGCATTTCAGCCTCTCCAGCAGTACGTAGAAGTTATTTTGAAATCTTAACAGCTGCAAGAGCCATAGAAAACACGGCTTATCTTGCCTATGTTAACCTTTCCGGATTGCAGGAAGGCTTGCAATTCTGGGGCGGCAGTCGCCTTGTAAGCCCAACAGGGGATGTTTTGGCTAAGGCAAAGTATGATGAGCCAGATTTTGTATGCTGTGAAGCGGATTTCCATGATTTGCGGACAGCAGAAACCTTCATTCCAACGCTTAGAGACTTAAGACCAGAGCTTTTTGATAAGCTAAAATGCCTATCTGAAAATCTTTAAGTAGCTAAGCCCAATTTTTTGGGTCTGTGATGGTGATAATCACAAATCACGACGAGTCACAGTTGCGTCACAAGCCCATCACAAGCTTGTGATATCATGCTTTTTCCATGGAAAAATCACGTGATTTAAGCGTGATTTGTTTGTGATTAGCGTGATTAAGTGACATCACGATGTTAATTTATGGTTATTCATATGTGGAATATCAAGGAAAAGATGCATTGATAATGAGAAAGAAACTGTGTTTTGGACTGTAAAAATAAACGTCAATTAAGCAAATTAAGGTATTAGGAACAAAACTCATTTAGCATGAAAGTTTAAAAAATGTCGAAAAGTTACTATAGTGACAGAAGTCAAAAAGCATAAATTAAAGCTTATTATCAATTTTAAGCTAAATTAAAAGTTTAATTTTTATAATTGACTTAATTACGTGTTAAAATTAAATATTAACTCAGTATTGTGGCGTTTTAGTGCTCAATTTTTAGTGATTTTAGGGGTAACAAGCTATATTTAGGTCGATAGTATACAAAGTTGTATCCATTCAGCATAACGAGGAGAGCATGAGTTTTGAAGCTAAAAGAGGGTGTAACAGCATGGTTAAACGGGGCATTAAACGACCCTATTGTCAAAATACTTGCTAAAAACAGTCAATTAACTAAAACACAGCTTGAAACATTACTAATTGACATTTTAGCCGAAAATATAGCAGGCAAACAGCTAAAGTACGATGAAAAAGCCAAGTTACGCCTAACAAAGGCTAAAATAAGCCGCGGTTCGTTTAATAGGACTTTAGCGCAGTCTAAAGAAAACGTCATAAAATCCATTTACACGGTACTACTTTTAGGATATTTGGGTGTTTTTGAGAGCTCAACTCTTGACCCATATCTCGAAATAGCAAATAAACTGAGAGATTATGTGGAGGCCCACCAGGACATACCCGGCAAGCAGGAAGAGCTAGAAGACCACGTAAAACTGATAGAAATCATCAGAGAAGAGCTAGAAACGAGCCTAAAACGGCTTTCTAGTCCATCAGGAGAGCCCTTGTGACGTCACAAATCACATAAAATAAGGATGATTTGGGCTTCTTTTAGGAAGTCCTGCAACATCATTTTTTACCCTATAAATCAACCATTATTTTTAAAATAAGGCAAAATTTAAGCTCTTTTTAAGGAGACTTGAAGCATGATATTGTGACTTGTGATTGTGTGATTTTGTGATGTGTGATGTCATGTGGTTGGTTTCCATGGAAGTTACCGTAAGGCTTAAAAGGAATATGGGAAACTGTGATGTGTGATGCAACACGTTAAATCACGGGTCAAATCACGCCTACATCACATTGAGGTGGAAACTTGAGTGAAATTATAGTGCCAGCATTGATAGGTGTCTTGTTAGTAGCTACAGTTGTTGCATCTACCGG
>JAWRIR010000032.1:0-5929 GCA_040268405.1 Thermoproteota archaeon
CCTCGTATTTTTGCGGTTATTTCCCAGGGGACAATGTTGCTGTGGTGTTCCATTAGGGAGACGAGGACTTCGTCGCCTTTTTTGAGGTTGTTTAGTCCCCAAGAGTAAGCTGCAAGGTTGATGGCTTCGGTTGTTCCCCGTACGAAAACTATTTCTGATGATTCTTTGGCGTTGATGAATTTTGCGACTTGGTTTCTGCTTTTTTCGTACATTTCTGTTGCTTCGAGTGAGAGGGTGTGTACTCCGCGGTGGACGTTGGCGTTGTTGTTTTCGTAGTAGTCTGTTAGGGCTTGTATGACTTGTCGGGGTTTTTGTGTTGTGGCGGCGTTGTCAAAGTAGATTAGGGGATTATTGTTTACGGTGCGGTTTAGAATCGGAAAATCATCGCGAATCCGAATAGTGTCTATTGTGATTTTTCTTCCTCCGGCTTTAGCCTCTTAGATAATGTTTTTGCCAGTTCTTCCTCTTCTAAGGCTTGCTTTTCTTCAAAAGTGTTCTCTTTAGGCATCCATGCAGGTTCAGAGCCTCTTTCGTCGAAGTATTTTCTGATGGCACGTTTTAATGCGCCAACGGCGAGGACTCCGCAGTGGAATTTTACGCTTGGTAAGCCGCCGATTGCTTCGGTGACTTTTTTCCAAGTAATGTCATTCCATGCTGCTTCAAGTGTTAAGCCTTTAATCATTTCAGTTACTATGCTTGAAGTCGCAATGTTTGCGGCGCAGCCGTAGCTTTCGAACTGGGCTTTTTCTATAACTTGGGTTTGTTCGTTAATTTTTAGGTAGAAAGTGATCATGTCTCCGCATGCTGGGTTTCCAGCGACTGCGACGACTGTTGCATCTTCCATTTTTCCAAGGTTTTTGGGGTTGCGGAATAAATCCATAACTTTTGGGTTATAAGGTAATGGTATACGCGACACTTTTTTACTCCACTCCTGTTGAACCAACTATCCGTCTAATACGATTAACAGCTGTTGGTAATACTTCCAAAACGTAGGCTATATCTTCTTCTGTAAGATACCGTGTCGTCTTCATTAACACGCTGCCGTGAGCTTCTTCAAATCTGCGTCCAATCGCTACCAAAACATGGCTTGGCTGGAGCAGTCTTCTGCTGCATGCGCTTCCGCTTGAAATGTAGACGCCTTTGAGGCTTAACTCGATTGTTAGGGCTTCTCCTTCGGCGCGTAAGATGCTGATGTTTGCGTTGTCTGGGGAGCGTTTTTCGCCTTTTGGACCGTTAAACCTTAAGTCAGTGAGTTCAGAGAATATGCCGTCGACCAGTTTGTCTCGCAGGGTTCGCATTTTTGCGGTGTTTGCCTCGAAATTCTCAAACGCTAGTTCGGAGGCTTTTGTGAAGCCGACGATTAAGGGTGTGTTTTCTACGCCTGGCCAAAGTTTTTGTGTGCCGATTTGGCCTTCGATTATGCGGTCAAGGTTGACGCCTTCTTTTAGGTACAGTGCGCCCATTCCGCGTGGGCCTTGGATTTTGTAGCTGCTTACTGTTGCTAAGTCAACGTTTAGATCTTGTACGTTGAATGGTACTCTGCCGTAGGCGTCAGTTGCGTCTGTGTGAAAGAGGGCTTGTGGATTTTTGTCTTTGACGATTTTGACTGCTTCTTTGATGTTTTGTATTGTGCCCAGTTCATTATTTACGGTTGCTACACTGACGAGGATGGTTTCTTTGTCGACTGCTTCTTTTAGTTTTTCCATGTTCAAGAAGCCTTCGTGGTCGACTGGGACTTTGGTTACTTTGAAGCCGAATTTTTGCATCATCTCGGCAACTTGGAGCACGTTGATTGGTTCGATTTCGGAGATGACGATTTTTTTGCCTTTTTCTTTTTGGGCAAAGCAGGACCCCATTATGGCGAGGTTGTTTGCTTCGGATTCACCTGGGGTGAAGGTGATTTCTTCAAGGATTTTGGCACCCATACGTTTGCTGATTTTTTGGAAACAATTCATTATCACTTCAAATGCTTCCCAGCCGGGTTTGTGGGTTAAGGTTGGGTTGCCGTAAGCGGTCTTGTTGAAGTACGGGAGCATTGCGTCTACGACTTCTTGTGGAACTATGCTTGAGTTTTCGTTATCTAAGTAGACTTCACGTGTGATGCCTTCATGCAATTTAAGAAGTTCTTTTACGTTTTCAACCATAAAGTATCCTCTACCAAATTATAATACGCAGATAACTCGTCACTCTGCATAGTGCATGTTCAACTAAAAAAACTTAACCACAATATGCATACTGGCACAACCACAAAGTCAAGTGGCTTTTATTTTGTAAGGAAGTACGAGTCAATGCCATGTTGGATTTTACATGTTTTTGTCCGTGTAAAAAGGTGTGATTGTGCAGTTGATGATTGCTGAGCCGTTATACTTTAATGAAAAACTAAATCGCAAGGTTGCATGAGGAGTTATGCCTCCAAATGATTGGTTAGTGTCTATGGCTACGCCTTCATAGTTCATTGCCACCACATGCAGAACTCCATTGTATGCAATGCCGTTGCCCTCGTTAATTGCATAGCCGTTCATTCTCAAGCTATATGGGGCATTTCCCCTGTAATCCTGAGCTGTAAAGCTTGAAACAACGATGTATGGTTTATCTGGGGTTTGGTAGATTCGGTTAACTTCTTGGAAGACGGTAACGTAATGTGTGTAGATGGATATTGGTTGAGATTGTATCTCTTCCGCGACCATTTGCTGAATAATTAAACTCTGATATCCTAGTACAATGTAGGGGCCGATTAGGGGTAAGCCTATTAATGCGGTGCAACAGACAGCGACAAGCGCAATTATCCATCTTGCCCTCAAATTTGTTACCCACTTAATGTTTAACGCCTTCTTGATAAAAGATTTATCAATACTCAAGGCAAAAATGCAGTTTTTTACTTGGCTATTAAATGCTTTTGAAAGGAGAGAAGGGTTAAGGGCTGAAATTAGGGAAGATGAACAGGGGAATGGATTCGGGAATCAGCCCCTAACCTTACATTCAACTTCTCTTTTTTGGGTTAAAGATATTTGCGCTTCCAGTGTGAACAGTCACGTAGAAGGGGTGCTGTAGGTTTTGTTACGTACAAAAGCCCCTAATCAGGTGAAAACTGTGTATTGTGCTTTTTTGGGGTTTGTTGGCGGTTTTTTGGATGTGGGGTTTTTGTGGTTAAAGCAAACTTGTTCAACTGATGATTAATTAAAGTTAAACCAAGGTTTATATAATTTTGGCATTAAACACCATTCAAGAAAACGCCAAAAAGAAAAGCCAAGGAGACACCAAATTGAAAAAAGAACACCTAATCATCATAACAATAATCCTAATCGCAACAATCGCCGGAGGAACCACCTACGGAGCCTACACACTACTAAACCCACCAGCCTCCCCAGAACCAACACCATCTAACACGGCAACACCTTCAACATCACCAACCACCACTGCAACACCAACCGCAACCCCTGAAACAACAACTCAACCCACAACCACCCCAACCAACACGCCTACGCCAACAGCAACACCTACTCCACCACCAACAAGTGTTGTTGTGACTGATGCAACAGGAGCAGCTGTCAACATCAGCTTACCAGTTAACCGCATCGTCTGCTTAACATCAGCAGAAACTGTTTACGCCTTAGGTGGCGGAGACAAAATTGTTGGCATAGCTGGAATGTTAACTACCGATGTACAAGCCATTTTGCCAGCTTCGATTTTGGGGTTACCAGTTGTTGGAGACACCGACACTGCGCCTAACATGGAAAAAATCGTGGAGCTTCAACCAGATTTAGTTCTTGCAAGCCAAAGATTAAGTGATGATAACAGAAAAATGCTGGAGGATGCAGGCATTGCAGTGCTTGAAGATTCAGTAACAGGCACTAGAAGAACCGCTTACTTTACGAATTTAGGAGAAATTCTGAACGCGCAAGAAAGAGTTGATGAACTGTTAACTTATGAGAAACAGTACTGGGACTTGGTTGAGGAAAGATTAGCTGGTCTTTCTGATAGTGAGAAACCGTTGGTTTACTTTGAATGGTACAAGGAATTGTTCAGTACAGGCCCAGGCGGTTCATACAGTAAACTGATAGAAGCTGCAGGCGGAATAAACGTAGGCGAGAACGCTTCAGTTTCAAGTCCCCAGCTAAGTGCAGAATTTATTGTTGAGCAGAACCCAGACATCATCATACGCATGCTAGACTACACAAGCGGCGAAAACTTAGCAGCATTCCAAAACCTTTACAACCAAATACTTGCCAGACCAGCATTACAAGGCATAAATGCAGTTGAAGATGACCAAGTTTACGTGATAAAAAGCACGCTTTTAGTGGAAAGAGACACTGTCGGTTTGCTTTACTTTGCGAAATGGTTCCATCCAGACTTATTTACAGACATTGACCCAGCTGCCGTTCATGTTGAAATGATACAAAAGTTCTTCGGGACATCCCCAACTGGAGTTTACCTTTACCCGTAAAACTCTCATTTTCCCTTTCTTTTTTTGTTTAAGACAAATAGGTTTCAGGTAAAATTGCGTTAGTTTGTTAAAAAACCCTAATAACCATCAATTCTGCATAAACTCTTTCAAATTGTCCTGACGGCGAAACCTGAATTGAAAATCTCCGAGTTATCTGTTCCACAATCAGTAAAAGATGTTCTTGAAGGCTTGGGAATCAAAGAACTCTTTCCACCCCAAGCAGACACCATACAAGCAGGACTACTTGAAGGACAAAACATTGTGCTCGCCAGTCCAACCGCGTCAGGAAAAACCTTAATCGCTGAACTCGCCAGCATGAAACATGTACTGGAAAACCACGGCAAAGTGATGTATCTTTCGCCGCTCCGTGCGCTTGCCAGTGAAAAATATGAAGAATTCAAAAAATACACTGACATTGTCAAGGCTGATGGCAGAAAAGTTTCAGTCGGCATTAGTACAGGCGATTTTGATGACGTTGACAACTGGATGGAACGGTTTGACGTAATCGTCACGACCAACGAGAAGGCTGATTCGCTGCTTAGGCACCGTGCGAAATGGATGGAAAACATCTCACTTGTAATCGCCGACGAAGTCCACCTTCTAAATGAGGCAGAAAGAGGACCAACGCTGGAAATTGTACTTGCAAGACTCATGCAAGTTAACCCACACATCCAAATCTTAGCGTTAAGCGCAACAATAACCAACGTAGACGAAATCGCTGGATGGTTAAACTCCAAATACATTGTTACCGAGTGGCGTCCAATCAACCTAAAAGAAGGCGTCGCACTCCAAGAAGAAGTCCAATACAAAGATGGCGGTTCAAGAAGAATAGAGCAGGAAACCCGTTTCACCTACATCAACCTCGTTTTAGATACTCTCCGCAATGGCGGTCAAGCACTAGTTTTTGCATCAACAAGAAAAAACGCTGTTTCCGCAGCCAAAACCCTCGCGGGACACATGAACAAAGCAGCACCTAAAACAGGCTCGAAACTAATCAAGCAGACCATGGAAGAGGCAAACCGCAAGCTTCTCGAAAAAGAAGCACACAAAATCGAAGAAGCAGGCGAAAAAACCCAAATCAGCGATGAATTAGCTGATATTGTTCGTACAGGTGTTGCTTATCACCATGCAGGCTTGTCGGGCTCTCAACGTAAAATTATTGAAGACGCCTTTAAAGAGCGTAAAATTAAGGTTTTAACTGCTACTCCAACGTTGGCTTGGGGTGTTAACTTGCCTGCGCGTACAGTTATTATTCAGGATTACCGCCGTTTTGAAGCTGGATACGGCAACTACCCCATCCCCGTGCTGGATTACAAGCAGATGGCAGGCAGAGCAGGTAGACCAAAATATGACAAGTTCGGCGAATCAGTCATCATCGCTAAAACCCGTGACGAAGCCGACTACCTAATGGAAGGCTACGTTTTGGCTAAAACCGAGCGTATTTGGTCAAGAATGGCAGTCGAAAAAATTATCCGTGGACACGTG
>JAWRIR010000033.1:0-25048 GCA_040268405.1 Thermoproteota archaeon
TTATTGTTGTTTCTTTGCCAGTGTACTGGTCAATTGTTGTAGTGGTTTTTGGGGGCACCTCGTAAGGGTACGCAACGATTTTTACGGTAAATTCGGGAGCAGACGGTTTAGGTATATCTTCCTCTGGAATAGCGGATACTACTGTTAAGCTTGAAACCATTAAAGCTGCAATAACAAGTAAAGCTGCGATTTTCCCAAGTGTACTCACTTTAGTCACCACTAAAATTTTGATTGCCAATGTGATTAAAGGGTTCTCGTAAACACTTCTTTACCTAAGCCAGTAAAGAACTCTTGACTAAACAAGAAACCAAAAAAGCTGCTAAGCGAAGAATGTTTTTTATTTAGTTGAATGATATAGGTTGCATTTATAGGTGAAACTTACAATGGGAAAAGGTTCAGGTTACGGTAAAGTAATCCTATTCGGCGAACACTTCGTAGTCCACGGAGTACCCGGAATAGTTTCAGCAATAGACTCATCCACAGACGCAACAGTAACAAAAGCCAAATCAGGCTTAAACGTTAAAGATGAACGCAAAACCTCAAAAGGCTACGGCGAAGAAAAACGGCTCCAGCAAATCGAATCAATCGAACGCATGCTAAAAGCCATGAATTTAGACCCTAAAACGCCCCTTGACATCTGGATAGGCGGGTCACTGCCCGGATTCAGCGGACTTGGCGCTTCAGCAGCAAGCAGCGTCGCAATCGCACGAGCCATCAACGAAGAACTCAACCTAAACTTATCCAACGAGCAAATCAACGCAGTCGCTTATGAGGGCGAAAAAGCTTACGCAGGCAACCCAAGCGGCATCGACAACACCGCAGCAACCTACGGCGGCCTAATGTGGTTTAAGAAAAACCCTCAGGGCGGACAAGACCTTGTCGAGCGCATAAAAATTAAAAAACCAGTCGAAATCGTCATTGGCAGCACAGGCAAAACCGCCAACACCAAAGCCATGGTTGAAGGCGTTGCTGAACGCAAAAAGAAAGACCCAGCCAAATATGACCCACTCTTCAAACAAGCAGAATCATTAGCAATCGCTGGACGCAAAGCACTCGAAGCAGGCGACCTCAAAAAATGCGGCGACCTCATGAACGAAAACCACCGCATCCTGCAAGAAATCGGCGTTTCAAGCAAAGAGCTTGACCAACTAGTCGACGTAGCCCGCAAACAAGGCGCTTTTGGAGCAAAACTCACTGGCGGCGGAGGCGGAGGCTGCATGGTTGCATTAACCGGCGGCAAAGAAGTCTCAGGCAAAATCGTTGGCGCCTTCAAAGGTTTAGGCTTCGAGTACCTGATGACCCGGATCGGTGTCGCAACCTACTAAACCACAACTGCAATATGGAGTCCGAACTCCTTTCCTCTTTTTGTAACAAATAGTATTTTTCGTAAAACTCATTTTCTGTCAATTTATTGCTTAGTTAACAAGTATTTACGAGACTTAGTTAACAAGTTTTGACGAATAAGGATATATTATTACTATCCGTAAAAAGCAACACATGCGTATCTTCAAAAGCTTGGCTTTGGCTTTACTGCTAATCTTTTCGGTGTCGTTGGCAACCGTTACAATTTATGCTTTCGCTTTTCCAAGCTCACTTGGCAGCCCGGTTTGGAGCAGAACCTTCGGGGGCGCTGGTGATGAGTGGGCTTTTTCTGTGATTCAAACTGGTGACGGTGGATATGCCCTGACAGGATACACTAACTCTACTGGTGCTGGCAACATGGACGCTTGGTTGGTTAAAACCGATTCTTCAGGCAACGAATTGTGGAGCAAAACTTATGGGGGAATCGGGTATGAATGGGCTTCTTCTGTAATTCAGACAGGCGACGGAGGATACGTTTTGGCAGGCACCACAAACTCTTCTCGTGACGGGAACTACGATTTCTGGCTGGTTAAAACCGACTCTTTAGGAAATCAACAGTGGAACAAAACGTATGGCGGCGCTTACAATGATTATCCCTGTTCAGTGGTTCAAACAATCGACGGCGGATACGTGTTGGCTGGTTTTATAAACTCTCTTGGCGATGGCGGCTTTTCCTTTTCAGGCTTCAGAGACGTTTTTATTGTCGGCAACGCGGACGTTTGGCTGGTTAAAACTGATTCTTCCGGTAACCAGTTGTGGAACAAAACTTTCGGAGGACTCAATGATGACGGCGCTTTTTCATTAATTCAGACAAGCGATGGCGGATATGCATTAACAGGTAACACTTACTCTTTCAGCGCTGGCAAAAACAGTGATTTCTGGTTGATTAAAACCGATTCTTTCGGCAATGAATTATGGAACAAAACCTATGGAGGTCCCAGAGATGATTTTGGCTGTTTTGGGATTCAGACCAGTGACGGAGGATACGCGTTAACTGGTATCACGAACTCTTCTGGTTATGGTCGTGAGGATGTTTGGTTGATTAAGACTGACTCTTCCGGAAACGTGGTATGGAATACTATTTACGGCGGAACCCAAAACGACGAGGCTTACAGTGTCAGTCAAACTGAAGATGAGGGCTACATATTAGCAGGGTCAACATATGGTTTTGGCGCTGGCCTCTGGGATGCCTGGATAATAAAAACTGATTCGCGTGGAAACTTTTTGTGGCGACAAACTTACGGGGGAAACGCTGACGACCAAGCTACTTGCCTGATTATTGATGGCGACGGCGATTTTGTATTGTCAGGTGCCACAAACTCTTTTGGAGCCGGCTGCTGGGATGCCTGGCTACTCAAAATTTCAAGTGTTGCACAAAGCCCCATAGCTAACCTTTCTTTCACCCCCTTTGCGCTTGTTTCACTTATCCTAATCAGCATCGTAACAATGATAGTTGCTGTCACTGTTTACTTCAAAAAACGCTAAAGCATACTCCAACCTATCTCTAATTACTCAGGGCTTTTTTAGTCCTAAAACGGTTTTTTCTTTAAGCCTTAATTTTTTCAGTTTTCCAAAAGCTATAAACGTAGACTACAATATTTCCATTTCAAGGCGAAACAATTTGGGTCTAAGAAACTTCATCCAGTCACTAGAAAAAAGTGGCGAATTAACAAAAATCACAAAGCCAGTCTCCACAGAATACGAAATGGCAGGCATAATCAACGCTCTGGCAGAGAAACCAGTCATGTTCGAGAACGTAAAAGAATCAACCATTCCAGTAGTTGCAGGCTTGGTTTCATCCAAAGAGCTGATTTGCCGTTCACTTGGCATAACTAAAGAGCAGTTACTGCCGAAACTTTCCTCAGCAATCGAACAGCCCGTAGCGCCAACAATAGTGCAGAACGCAGCATGCCAAGAAGTCGTGCACACAGGCGCCGACGTGGACTTAACAAAACTGCCCATAATGCATTACACCGAAAAAGACGGCGGCAAATACATCGCCTCAGCAGTCTCCATCATCAAAGACCCCCAAACAGGCCACCGAAACATGTGCTTCCACCGCCTCATGCTCAAAGACAAAAACCATTTCATCGCCCGCATAGTTGAAAACCGTGGAACCGACAGTGCCCTGAAAAAGGCAGGCGGAGAACTTGAAATCGCCATCTGTGTTGGCAACTCAACCGCGGTGCTCCTTGCGGCTGCTACTTCACTACCAAGCGGCGTTGACGAATTGGGCATGGCAAACGCTCTTGAAAAAACTGACATTGTCAAATGCAAAACCGTTGACTTGGAAGTTCCAGCTGAAACAGAATTTGTTTTTGAAGGCAAAATTACCCAAGAAAAAGCCACAGAAGGTCCATTTCTTGACTTAACAGGCGTTGTTGACCGCGTACGCCAGCAGCCAGTAATCGAAATCAAATGCGTAACCCACCGCAAAAACCCAATATACCAAACCATTCTGGCAGGCAAGAATGAACACAAGTTCCTAATGGGTATGCCTAAAGAACCAACCATCTACAACGAAGTCAACAAAGTGTGTCAATGCAAAGACGTTTACATCACTCCCGGCGGTTGCAGCTGGCTTCACGCAGTGGTGCAAATTCACAAAGTCACCCCTGACGATGGCAGAAAAGCAATTCTCGCCACGTTTGAAGGTCACAAATCCCTAAAACACTGTGTCATAGTGGATGAGGACATTAACATTTATGACCCCCACGACGTGGAATGGGCAATCGCTACAAGGTTCCAAGCAGACAAAAACCTGATTGTCATGTCTAACCAGCCTGGTTCAAGCCTTGACCCCTCCGGCGACCTTTCTGAAGGCAAAAAAGCCACCACAGCCAAAGCCGGCGTTGATGCAACTACGCCAATCGTGACTACAGGTAAAGGTTTCAAAAAAGAAGATTACATAAAAGTCGATTTAAACAAGTACATGTGACGTGACAGTTATGGAGTTAACTAAGCAAGAACAAGCAATGTTGGAGGGCAAGGAAGGTTATGCTGTACGTAAAAGCATGGAAATCCTTGTCGCTCTCGGCGAAATCTTCGGTGCAAAAAGCCTAATTGACGTTGGCAGCGTTCAAGTCGCAGGTGTCAGCTACCACAATTTGGGTGACGCTGGTCTTGAATTCTTAGATTCGCTGGCAAAGGATGGCCGAGTTAAAGTTTTAACTACCCTTAACCCCGCAGGAATGGACCTTGAAAACTGGCAACAACTCGGCATCAGTCCCGAATTTGCTGAAAAACAAAATCTCGTAATCGACGCATTCCAACGCATGGGTATCCTCATCAGTTGCACCTGCACACCTTACCTAATCGGTAACCTGCCCCTTTACGGCGAACACATCGCATGGTCAGAAAGCTCAGCTGTAACCTTTGCCAACTCCGTCTTGGGCGCACGCACCAACCGTGAAGGTGGACCATCCGCTTTGGCAGCGGCTTTTGTCGGCAAAACCCCCAACTACGGGCTACATCTTGACGAAAACCGTGTCCCAGACGTCCACGTCAAAGTAAACACAGAATTAACCAAACTGTCAGACTGGGGCGCATTAGGTTATGCGATTGGCAAAAAAGCTGAAAACAAAATCCCATTCATAACAGGTATCAAAACTGGCACGCTTGATGAACTCAAAAGCTTCTGTGCCTCAACCGTCACTTACGGCACAAAACCCCTCTTTTACATTAAAGGCATAACCCCCGGTGCAGAACTGCAAAATCAACCCCAAGAAACCGTCACCATCGAAGCCGCAGATATCAAGAACGCTTATGACAACATTAACGACAACGTTTCAGAGATTGATTTTGTTTGTGTTGGTTGCCCGCACTGTTCAATTAAAGAAATACAGGAAATTGCAGAACTAATCAGGGGCAAACAAGTCAAAGATGGCACTGAACTTTGGGTTGCAACTTCACGAACAGTCAAGCAACTCTCTGACAAACGCGGTTACACGGAAGTTATTGAGGCAGCTGGCGGCAAATTTGCTTGCGACACCTGCATGGCGGTCGCACCATTAAAAGGCAGATTCAAGGCCCTCGCAACCACGTCAGCAAAAGGTTGCTTCTATAGTCGTCATAACCTTATGAAAACCAAAATGGGCAGCATGAAAGAATGTGTTGAAGCAGCGGTGAGTGGAAAATGGAACAATTAAAAGGAAGAATAATTTACAAAGGAAAAGCCGAAGGCGAAGCACTCGTCACCAACATGCCGATTAGCTTCTATGGCGGCGTTGAACCAACAACAGGCGTCGTGCTTGAAAAAGGGCACGAACTCGAAGGCGTAAGCATCAAAGACAAAATCCTCGTGTTCCCACAAGGTAAAGGCAGCACAGTCGGCAGTTACACGCTTTACCGCATGAAGAAAAACGGTACAGCACCAGCAGCCATGATAAACAAAGAAACTGAAACCATCGTTGCAGTCGGCGCAATCATCAGCGAAATCCCATTCGTAGACAAAGTTGACTTGTCAAAAATTAAGACAGGAAACAAAGTCAAAATAGACAATGAAATTGTCAGTATTGCTTAGGACATTTTTCTATTTTTTTTCTTCTCTTTTTGAAAAACTGGTCTTTGTAAAATTCGATAACTGGTTTATTTTTCATACCAGCCTATTTGGTTCCTATTAGAAATAGTATGCAGAAACCTATAGGGGGTAGGTCAAAACAAGAGGGGTAGGCTCTACCCAACGCTTTTTGCACCCAAACTACCGAACACTAAGGGGGGTAGGTCGTATTGACTGAAAAACCGTCCAAAAGTATGTTGGAAATCAGTACTTATAAAATTGAAAAAAATGTCCTACTTGCTTTTTTGTCGTAATATCGGGTTTGGGGGAATATTACGGGTTGGGAAATATCCCTTTTAAATAAAAAACGTGTTATTGTGTTTCAAGGAGAAAGGGGAAGTTTCCTAACAAAAAGGGGGAGTAAGCGAGGAGAAGGCGCTTATTCTCTCCTTCCAACTAAACAACTTTTTAAAATGTAACCTGTCTAAAAAGTAAAATGCCAAATTGAGTCTAAACCCCGCAGCGGTCAAAGGCTTTGTTTCTTTACTTTGCTATTGACTCCTTCTTTGATGTAATCTCTAAATTTGTCTTTTAGCATTTCTTGAAACCAGTCACTAATGCCACCGTAGAGCGTGTTCCTCAACTTGGCACAATAAATACGCTCTCCGCATCGAATATAACCCTATGTTGTAACAAAACGACACCAATAAACAGGCTTTAGCTTGGAAGCAAACTTGTTCCTTTATGTTTTGCGGGAAATCAATTTAGCCAACACGCCCGTAGCCACCAAGAAAAAACCGAAACCGCCCAAAAGCAACCTGATATCCATCCGCAAAGGAAAAACAAAAACCAAAAGAACCGATAGAACACCAAACAGCACAATAGACAATTCAGTGTATGCCTCGAACAACGCCGCTATCTGCTTGAGCGCTTTAATGTTTTTCATACTTACCGTGTTGACTTTTGGTCTTAAATGCTTACTTAAGAAGCCAAAATCACTGAATTGTTTATTGGGGCTCGCAGAACCTGCAAAGAAGCCGTTGCAAAACAAGCAAAGCCTGCTTCCTAAGCCAACAACCCCTAAGGTTCCCGATTCAAACCG
Organism: Thermoproteota archaeon; assembly: GCA_040268405.1. Classification (GTDB taxonomy): domain Archaea; phylum Thermoproteota; class Bathyarchaeia; order Bathyarchaeales; family Bathycorpusculaceae; genus Bathycorpusculum. The sequence goes on from JAWRIR010000033.1 coordinate 6,963, forward strand.
TTCTAAATTCGTAGTTGTCAAAACGGCAGCTACGACATTTACGGGGTCAGTTTTGGCCTGCCCAACTTTTATTTTATTTTTTATGGAATTTTTATTGGTTGATTTATACAAGTATGTTAGACTTGGGTGAGTACCCGTCGATAGTGCCTAATTGTTTGTCGGGTTGCCAACATACCATCTCTTATTAGCCGGCAAAATTCTTAATTTCCGCTATTAGGAAGTTCACACACTTGAGCAACTCACGCCTAAATGTAAAAGGCACAATTCTGTGCATAATAACAATTCTATCTCTCTTACTGGTAACAACCCCCGCAGTGTTTGTGCATGCGGAAACAAACACCTATGTAACCCAATGGGGCACATCTGGTACTGATGACGGCCAATTTAATTATCCCTGTGGTATTGCGGTTGATAGCTCAGGGTACGTGTATGTAGCAGACACTTATAATAATCGAGTTCAGAAATTCACGAACGACGGTGAATACGTCACTCAATGGGGCACCGATGGCAGTGACGACGGTCAACTTAGCTATCCATATGATGTTGCCGTTGATAGTTCTGGATATGTCTATGTGGCGGATAATGGCAATAATCGGGTCGAGAAGTTCACAAGTGACGGTACCTATGTTACTAAATGGGGTTCTGAAGGTAGTGCCAATGGTGAGTTCAGCTCTCCTAAGGGTATTGCTGTTGATAGTTCAGAAAACGTCTACGTAGTTGATGGCAATAACCGTGTTCAGAAGTTTACAAGCGACGGAACATACGTCACTCAGTGGGGCTCTGAAGGTACTGGGAATAGTCAATTCAATGCGCCCCGCGCTGTTACGATGGATAGTTCTGGAAACGTGTACGTAGCAGACACTTATAATAATCGTGTTCAGAAGTTTACAAGCGACGGCACATACATCACCCAATGGGGTTCCGAAGGTAACGCCAATGGTGAGTTCAGTTATCCTGAGGGTGTAGCTGTTGATAGTGAAGGTAACGTCTACGTAACCGATTTGAGCAATAATCGGGTTCAGAAGTTTACAAGCGACGGCACATATGTTTCGCAGTTTGGCTCTATAGGCACTGATAACGGCCAATTCAACGGTCCTTATGGTGTTGCTGTTGATAGTTCTGGAAATGTGTTTGTGGTTGATAAGTATAATTTGCGGGTTGAGAAGTTTAGTAGCGCAATCACACCCACGCCAACTCCTTCTCCAACTCCTACTGTTACGCCAACTCCAACTCCTTCACCCACACCAACACCCTCACCTTCTCCAACTCCCACCTCAACACCAACCCCAACTCCGTCACCTTCACCAACGCCAACAACTGAACCAACTCAATTACCCCCTCCCACTGAAACACCAACTCCCACTCCATCACCTACACCAACACCTACTCCATCGCCCTCTCCAACTCCATCACCAACTCCTACTGTAACGCCAACTCCTTCTCCAACACCCACGCCAACCGCTAAACCTACAGCAACACCAACACCTAAACCAACCGCGACCCCAACTCCAAAACCTACCGCTTCACCAACTCCAACACCAACAGCTACACCAACGCCAACCCCAACAGTCAGTTACATAACCCAATGGAGTAGCAATTGCGGTAAAACCAATTACTCACCTAGTGGAATTACGGTTGATAATTCCGGAAACGTGTACGTTTTTCAAATGGATGACAATGACGGCGCTTCTATACTTGAAAAATACACAAACACCGGTAAATACCTTGGTCAAATAGGTTCCGGTGGTTCTGAAAACGGGCAATATATGCAATCTTTGGATATAGCTTCAGATAGTGCAGGAAACGTGTATGTATTGGATTATGCAAAAGTTTGTGTTGAAAAATATAGTAGCAAAGGCACGTTTATCACCCAATGGAGCGTCCAATGTAGTGACGTTAATTATATTGCTGTTGATAATTCAGGAAATGTATACGTAACTGACAAACTAAATGACAATGTTAAAAAGTACACCAACACTGGCACCTTAATCACCACATGGGGCACATACGGTAAGGGCAACGGCCAACTTACCTCCCCGCGAGGTATTGCTGTAGATAGCACAGGAAACGTCTATGTCGTAGACATGTTCAATAATCGCGTACAAAAGTTCAGCAGCGACGGCAGATACATCACCCAATGGGGTTCCAAGGGAACTGGCAACGGTCAATTTGATATGCCTATGGATATTGCTGTTGATAGTACAGGAAAAGTCTACGTAACTGAAATTTCCAACAATCGTGTTCAAATTTTCACAAGCAATGGCGGATATATCACACAGTTCGGTTCCAGAGGTAGTGGAGACGGCCAATTCATCTATCCATTTAATATTGCTGTTGATAGCTATGGAAACATCTACGTTGTTGACAATTACAATAGGCGGGTTGAAAAATTCGCTTTAACAACAACGGTGCAAGCATCAACAGGCAGCTCAACAGCTGTTAACCTAAAAATCAGTGGAACCATTGTTGCCTCACAGATGTCAAATCTTAAGATAACGACTAGCCAATCAACAACTGCAATAAGCTTCACTGTTACAGGTCAAAGTGGCACCTCAGGATTTGGCAACGTCACCATCCCCAAAAGTGCAGTAACATCGGGAACTACTCCGAAAATCTACATCGACGGGCAATTAGCAGCAAGCCAGGGCTACACCCAAGACACAAACAACTATTATGTTTGGTACAACACCCACTTTAGCACACATTCCATAACAGTAGAATTCACCGACACGGCGGACACGACACCAACCGAATCAGGTTTAGACACAAACATTGTCATAGCAGGCGTTGCCATAGTTCTTGTTGTGCTGGTGATAGGTGTTTTCAGGAAGAGACGAAATCGCCTGATTACTAAGGGCTGGAACTAATTTTTTTGCCCCTTTTTTAGGCATCAGCAGGCTTGGCGGGTGTCCGCTTTGTTCTGCCGCAACTTATTTTTCAGGTAAGAGGTTATTTTATCATCTGCAAACAAAAGCTTATGTAGAAAGGTGCAGAGAAACTTTATCTCAAACAGGATTATCTGTTTGCAGTAAAGGCAAAGTTGACCTTGTAGGTCAAAATGGTTAAGGCGATTTAGCCTTTGTTTCAAGGGCGAGTAGCTCAGTACGGATAGAGCACCAGCCTTTCTGCTTAGTAATTTATTGGCTTTTAGTGCTTCAGTCATTGTTTTTTCCTCAAATCACTAATTGTTGAGTTCTAGATATAAGGTTTATCTGCTTGAATAGGTCAAATACACGGGGTGTTGGTTAATGACTGAAACTGTAATACTTAAGATTTCTACAAGAAAAGGCTCAAGAATAGAAAGTGTTCCCCTAAAAAAATTACAAGCTATAGCTACAGAAAAGCATAGGTTTTGGTCTTTAGATGGCGATTTTTTGGTGCTAAAATCATACTCGTAAATGCTCTATTCCGTCATTTTCCATTCAGCATTTGAGAATTCTTTTCTCATTCTATTTAAACAAGCTTCACATTTCTTCAATGGTTGGTACTGTGCCACCCTAACACTATATTCTATCATGCCCGTACCACAGCTTTCACAGATTTTCTCTTCTTGAATCCTTTTGTATATGATTATTATGGGAACTTCATCCATAGTTACTTTTATTCTCCTTTTTTTCCATCCTGATGCCGGAATAATTCTGTAAGAACCGGTTTTAGGGGACTCTACTATGGTTGTACCCAACTTAGTCTCTACAGGTTCTTCCTCTTGTTTCGGTATCTCTGGTTCTTTTTCCATCCATTTGAAAACTAAGTGGGGATTTTCAGGGGACAGCTTTTGTTTAACAAAATTTAAAAGGTGACATTCGATATCAAAATCTTCTTCTAATCTTTTAGGCTCGTTATTTCCTCCCCAGTAATAGTCATAATATTTTGGGTTTTCGCGGACAACCTTAAACTTGTTATCGACAAAATAGATTGTTGGGTGGAAATTTTCTATTTCTCTTTCAATCTTTTTTCGAGTTTTTTTCATCAAATCTTTGTAAAATGCTTTCCCCAAAATCCATAACGTAGCTACGCCATGTTCATAATATGTTTTTGTTCTTTCCGATATTTCCATTGAGTTACACGGGGAACATTGAAATTCGATGGCTAACGGTTGCTCTCCATCTAAAAGAACATCGGGTACATGGTTACCAATAGGCGGTTCTAAAGTTGCTTTCAAACCAAGCTTTAACGCTAAATCCATTAGAGCTTTTTTCCCATTTAAGTGCTCAGGAGTTTCCCGTTCTTGGTGCGCTTTTCCGTTAATGTGCCTAAAATAATTAATGATTTTCTTGGTTGGGGGTAAAACCGGCTGAAATTTAGTTCCGCATATCGGACAGATATACTCCTGTTCGCGCTTATCTTCAGTCAAGTCCCAAGCGTAGAAATCCTTCCCATCCCGTAAGGCTCTTAACGGTATCCTCCAGCACCCACGTTAAACATTAGTTTACACCAAATATTAACTTCCCCTTATCTTTCGTGTTTACGTGTTGCCCTTTCGTGAGCGGTTTTAGCCTGAAGCGGGGAGCATTCACGGAATGCGACCGAGGACACGATAGCGGTGCAGGCGGCGCCTCCGCAGAGGGGCAAAACCGCGAACCCGATAGGGCTTGCGAAAGGGCGCAAGCGGGGCGAACCGCGAAGCGGGAGCGAAGCGCGCATAACGCAAGACAACGGCTTATACGATAGCAAGCTTTCTTCTGACTTAGCCAATATTAAGAATTGGATGCTTGGTAACCAACGAACTTGTTTGTCGTCTTTCAAACAATTTTTCCCAGATGTAAAAATTGTCCCGTGTCCAAAAAGGAATTATTTAAAGCATTACGAAAATCTAACGCAAGCTCAAGCTAATTTAATCAAGTTTATAGCTTCTTTAATAGTTGTTACCCTAGTTACAGTAGCAGTTATCATTTGGCGTCCAGAATTAGCTAAAGATGCTTTATCAACCTTCGGTGCTTTGGTCTGATTTATTGAAACAGGTAACTGAGCTAAAGCGTTTCACAACTGACAGCTGAATCCATTTTTTAAGTTAAGGCGAAGTGGGAAAATCTAGAACTCATTGGTGTTCGTCGGTTTAATGTAGTCTCCTTCCATTTTTTGCCTCCATTTTGCAGCAGTTTCAAGGAGAGAATATCCACTTCTACAAGAAGAAAAACCCTCAACTTCATTAAACCATTTTTGTGCTAGTTGGTCAACCGCCTCCCTTTCGCCAAAATTAGCTTTTATGGTTACTATTCGTTCTTTTAGTTTTTTATTCCCCATTATCAATCGCTCTGCTGATTCATCTGGATGCGGCGAGAGAATGCCGATTTTTCTAATGGTTCCATTTAGTAATCTATCAAGGATCGGACGATTGAAGTCATCGTGTCTAAACGAGAAACCCACAAACAGACAATTCCCTCTTAAATAATCCTTAAAGTAATTGTAAAGCGTCTCCGTTTGTCCTCTGTTTACTTTCTCCTCTTGCCCTGGGAAGATAATACAGGGTTTACCATGTGGCACACTTCCGTAAAGGTCTGTAAACATGCGTAGGTCTGGTGGTATTGAGAATTTTATTCGTAAATTATCGTTAATGTCATGTGACCATATTGACCCGTGGAGCCGTACTAACCCGATTGCGTTAGGTGCAGTGATTTTTTCAATTTGATTTATCTGTCTTTTTTCATCAAGCATTCTTCTGACTTCAATGTTACTATTTCTTTCCGAACCGTCAAAGCATCCAACATTACGTTTCATACACCAAATCTCTATAGATGGGTCATAATTTGTTGAAAAAACAATTGTCTTTTTTTCATGGTAGAGGTAAGTGCCTATGAGTGCATCATAGGTTGCTTGAAACTTTGACTCAAGCTCTTCAGGCTTCAGATAGTTGTTTTCACCTCTAACAAAAGGCAAATCACAGTATTTGCAGACTAAAGCGTGAATTTCATCGATTAACGCTGTTATTCTCTGAGTGTCTTTAAATTCTGGATTTCGAGTGGCAAAGTTAAGCCTGTAGTCATTATTTCTTAGTTCAAAAGGGTTAACGTAAGCTGTTAGATATCCTAAAATGTCCTCGTAATTCGGAGCATTGCGTCCTTGAATTTCATGGTCTTCAATTATTTTCAATAAAAGCGATTGACTTTTTGAATTTAGAATATCGTTTGTTTCCTTGGTAAACTCGGGTGTTGTCGGTATTCCGAATGTGGCTGAGGCACCAGCTCCAAAAAATATCATAGCTATCACCTTTTAAGGTTACACTTCATAGGGTGTATAACAATTTAAGATTTTTTTTCCAAAGCCCTTTTGTTCATTCATTTTTACTTTCGAATATCGCATGGTTCATATTCTGTTATTTACTTGTCTGTTTTTTTACTTTATATGTTGGATAAGCTTCATCAACATTTTTCTAACTTCAGGTTCTTTTGCAGCTTCTTTTCCTAAATCCGATAATTGATTTTCACTTAGGTAAAGCGGTCTTGCAGTAAGAGTTCCATCAACATTACAATATCCAAACCTAAGTTCTATGTCACCTTTATGTTCGTTATCTGTAAATTTTAAAACTTGAATAACTGGTGACCAGTATTTATAGTCAACTTTCGCTTCATGGATTACAACTCCACTACCATTTTCATTAAAGTCGAATTTTTTTCCTACATTTGAAGGTCTCAACATCAATTATAGCTCCTTTGACTAAAAGTATAGACGCGTTTTCTTTTTAAACACATTTACTCTGAATTTTCTCAATATTAACCTAAATATGAACGATTCGTGCAAGTAGTGAACGAGTTTAGCCTATATTTTTTTAGCTCAATAATTGAAAACTACTTCTTTGTTTGAGCTACCCGCGTCATCAGAATTCACGTCTATGTGAAAAATGGATTGCCCACTAAGATTACTGTCTTTCATCTCGAATCTAAAAACGTAACTTTCTCCTGCTCCTAAAAGACTAATGCTGTAAGATTTATTCACGGTTCTGAGAAGATTAGATGGTAAAGGACTTCCGATATAAACATACGTTGATATTATTGAGCAACTGTTTGATGGCTCTACCCACCCTGTTACCGTGATATTATGTGCTGTCTGTTTGCCGGTATTTCGTATTTCATAAGTTAAGTTGTATACATTATATCCTTGTCTTTCGTCTATTTTGTCAATATTGGTGTTAGTACTTGTATCATTCTCTGAAATAATGGTTACAGTTACAGAATTTGAAACGAGTAAGTATGGTTCTGACTGATACTGACCAATTTCAATTTTTGGTGGTGCAGTGCTATTCATGAAATTGGCAAAATTAACAATAAGCGCAACTAAAGCAATCGAAATGCTGATTAAACCAATAATGATTGCCCAGTTGCGTTTTTTCCTTTTTGCCATACAATAAAGTAAAGACTTAGCGCTTTAAGCCTTATCCTGTTTTAGTTTTTTCATAGAAAGGAGCTAAAGAGACGGTTACTTTGCTTTTTTGAATAGCATCGTTCCATCTGGAGTTGTCAATTGGTAAATAAAATCTGCGGAAAGAAGTTGTTTAGCTCTTTCTTTGTCTGTTGTTCCTTCTACTATCCATTCTCCATTGTCTGTTCCTGGGAGTAAGTGCATATATTTTTGTGTTGTATCCAAGCGTTTGTGTCCTACTATTTGTCTTACTATTTCGGCGTTTTGTGTTCTTCGTAGTTGTTTTGTTACATAATAATGTCTTAGGTCGTAGAGTCTTATGGTTGCTATTGATGGATCGTTAAGCTTCTTAGCTAAGACTTTTTTGAATATTCGAAAACACTCTCCGTATTTTCTTGAGTTTTGCTCGAATAACAAGTCGTTACCTTGAAGTCTATTTTCAAAAATGTAATTGTTCAATCGTGCTGCAAGTTCTTCAGATATTTTCAACGGTGGTCTTGGGTTGCATCCTTTTGTGCTTCTAGCTGTTATAGTTCTTTGGTCTGGGTGAATATCCATAGCTTGCAACCCTTTTTCTCCCACTATTTCAATAGGTCTTAATCCTGTTTCCATGCTAATATCAATCTTGATTGAAAGAGGCATTTTTGCAGAAGAAATGAGCATCTTGCATTTCTCAGTTGAAGGTGGTTGTATGCTGTGCGGTTCTGGTGTATAGCGAGGTTTTTCCCATTCTATTCTATAGAATTTGCAGTATCTTGCATAGCAGTCGCATAGTTTGCCCTTGTAGTTGTTTGTGGCTCGGTGTCCGTCTGTTTTAATGTAGTTTGAGATTGCAAGTTCTACAGCTTGGGTATTGTGTAGGTCTGTAACTCTTTGTGCAAGGTAGAACAGGTTTTTTTGGTAGGCTGTTTGTGTGCTTTCTCCTCTTCCTTTTCCTTTTAGATATAGTACAAGTTTGTCAATTCTTTGCTGTGTTTCTTGGTCTATTTGCGGTCTTAGGATTGCTCTTTTTTTCTCTATTTCCAAAAACTTTTTTAGGTCTTCTCTTTGTACCTTCCTCAGTTTAGGCGTGGGCGAGTAGCTCAGTACGGATTCACCTTTCTGGCTCTTACTGCTCGACTCTAAATTGGGGGTCGAGGGTTGATGCTTAGGGGTGCCGGATAGAGCACCAGCCTCCTAAGTTGGGGGTCGAGGGTTCAAATCCCTCCCCGCCCGCCACTCAAGTAAGAGACGTTTTGGTTGCGGGTTTGAGTAGGCACATGCTCACAGGTACCAATACCCTTGTGGAAAGGTCTTGTTTGTTAAACCGTTGAACTATTTTGTCTACACTTCCTAATTTGCAGGGCTACCGCCATAGTAATCCCCGTGGCAGAAGAATATCTGTTGTGCCGATACTCCATAGGGTAGGGTTCCATCAATTATGTCCATTACTTGCACACAAACAGGCCTAGCTCCAGTATAAAGGTCAAAGAGCGCTTCTCCCTGTGAAACAGTGGTTCCGTTTACTGCACCCCAATTGCCCGAACCTAACACTACACCATCATGAGGAGATTTAACAACTGCTGTTATGTTTTCCTGAATTTTAACAGTGAACCCAATAACAAGCCATAAACTTTCTAGCTCCCAAGTTCGGTCGGTAAGAGACAAACCAAAATAAATATCGAACTCTGTTATGTTACTGCCAATGCTTGTTGTTCCAACCGGGTAAATTGTTTTAACACCAGCAGGTGCCCCATCCATTTTATAATTCGATGAAATGACCGCTTTTTCTAACTCGTAAAAGTTAGCATGTTGCAAATACTTTCTAGCTTCGTCACCTACACCCACTCTAGCACCGCTGATTATTTCCATGGGCCCAACCCCCACAATTTTACAATCTGAGCTTGTTATACCCTGGTATCCTACAGTAACCTCATTATCACTTGAGGCAGCATCATCTATGAATAAGTTAACGCGACCGAACTGTTCAGGTAGTGATGAATCGGCTCTGCTTGCATGGTAAACTAAACTTTCACTTTGGCAGTCTTCTAAAACTGCGACAGTGTACTGCAACGCGTTTGTTTGAGTGTTATAGCTGGGGTTGGTTAACTCCACGATTAATGTGTCTTCATTGTTCTCCGCATCCAATAAGACAAGAGCTGCGTTTGGCGGGTCCTCACCAAAGCCTTGATTATCCCACCCAGTAACAAAACTTTCCATAGAGCATTGTCCTGCTATTCGCTGCGGGCGGTCAGAGAAGTACTGCACCTGTGAAGCAACATCGTAAAGGGTTAAAGTAAAGGTTGAGGCGCCTGAGTCGCGGATTAGGCTGCCCGAAGAGGCTTGTTGAACAAACAGATAACTCGGTGCCCCATCAATTAGCGGCGTGTAAGCCACAACTTCCTCCGTTTGGCGGGGCAGAAACGCGTAGCTGACGCCTGAACCGAGGAGCAAACCTGCGATGAGCATCAAGATTAGACCTTTTTTTCCAAAGTAACCTGCTGCTTTATTCATGCATTCGCCTTCCTTAGAGAACTTGAAAGTGTGGAAAAATGGTTTAAATGACTTGTTAATTCAGGATTCAGCATGGCAGTCTATTTTGATTTGTAGGACCGCTTAAAATTTAGAAACCAGTACTGAATAAACATTTGAGTTGCTACTTGTTGTTACCCCCAGCCTTAAAAGTTGATGTATTACAGTTCTTGAAAGGTGAAAAGGCGGTAGCACAGATTAGCCTTTTCTGAATAATCCTTTATGGTTAACGGTTTGAATCCTTCCCCGTTCACCTCTCCTGCCAAAATACGCTTGTTTATTGGTTTTTGTGCCTCAGAATTCGTTAACTGACATCATTGTTGGGACTACCAATCCTTTCTCCGACTGACGTGTATTTTCTTCACAGGCAACACGTTCTAGCACAGTTTGTTGAATAAAAATAATTGCGCAAATTAGTTGTAAACTACCTCTGAGGCTTGAATTTTGCGAATCGGTTTCATAAACTATAAATCACATAATTTTTAAGCAGTAAACCATGAAATGTGCCAAGTGCGGTTACGATTTTATTCAAAGAAACCCAGAAATGTGTCCAAGCTGCGGCGGAAAAGAAATCGTTACAGAAGAACAATTAATCGAGCTTTATTTAAAGTCTGAACGTTATGAAGACGCCGCTTTATTATATGAAGAGTTAGAACTGTTTGATAAAGCTGAAGAGTGCCGAAAGAAAGCTAACCCAAATTATGTTACACCTAAATCACCTTTGGGCAAGATTAGCGCAATAGACTTGGAATGTCCACATTGCAAAAACGTTCAACCGCTAACATCAAGGAAAAACGAAGTAATCTGCACAAAATGCAACAAAAAATACGCAGTTCCAGAAAAAGCCTTTGAACTGTTCTAAAAAAGCAACTGTATGTTATAATGGGTAGATTTGGTGGTTCTTTAGGTAATTGATGGATGCTTGAGTCTGGTTTAATGTGCATTCTTCAAGAACCACTTCAGGGGCAAGACCTAACCTGAGAATGTTTTGAGTTAAACTTTCCCAGTCAATGTTGCCTGTGCCGATTTCAGCGTGCTGGTCGGTTTGACCGTTGTTATCGCTAAAATGCATGTAAACCACATCTTCACCAAGCGTTGAAAGCCAGTCTTCCAATGGAACCTTCGAGCAAACATGGGCATGTGCAACATCCAAACAAACCTTAAGCCGAGGCGACTCCACAAGGTCAAGCAGTTTTCTGAAAATATCAGGGGTTGGCTCCCAAACGTTTTCAATCAGCACTATTCCGGCGTATTGCTCTAAAATCTGTTTCCAAAAGGCAGCGTTCTTTTCTAGCCAATTCTTAAGGTACCATTCATTGAGAATCATCGGGTTGATTGCGCCATGGAAAACGATTTTTTGGGCATTTAACGACTCTGCCACTTTGATGCTGCTTTGAATGCGTTCACGTGATACTGCTGAGATTTGGGCATCCTGGCTGTGGATAGCGACGTCGTTGTAGACGCCGTGTAGCGATATATTGCCGGGGAAATCTTTTAGCTGCTTTTGATGTTCCAGTAGCACTTGGTTCCAGTCAGTGTCATAAACGTTGGTGTAAGCAAATGTTGCAATTTCTAAATTGTAACTGTTCATCTTGGCAAGCTGTACAAATTCTGAGAGTGCTTCATGATAAAGGGGCTGAATGTAAAGCTTAGACATTGGGCAGTCATTTAGCATCGATAGACAAGAACGTTTTGGACTGAAATGTCACTTGTTGACTTGATTCTTCGAAGGTTTTCAATTATAGACAAAAAGTTTTACAATGTCTTGCTAATAGGTTTCAGTTATGAAGCGTGTAATCCTTATCACTGGCACTCCAGCAGTGGGCAAAACCACAACCGCAAAAGCCTTAGCCACAAAACTTGGCGCAGAATACATTAACCTCACGGACTTCGCAAAAACCCACAACTTGACCTTAGGCGAAGACGCTGAACGCTGCACCCTAATCGTAGACGACGAAAGAATCCAGCAAGAACTAAAAAATGCAATCGACGCCACAGAGAACCAAAACATCATAATAGACGGGCATTATGCAGCTGCTGTAACACCACAGGAATGTGTGCCGCAAGTTTTTGTGTTGCGTAGAAACCCAAAAGAGCTCAAAGCTTTGATGGAAAATCGGGGGTACACTGGTAGCAAGATGTGGGAGAACTTGCAAGCAGAAATTATTGATGTATGCCTTGGTGAAGCAGTAGAAGTTCATGCGGGGCGTGTCTGCGAACTCGACGTCACAGGCAAAACGACTGAAGAGGTTGTCGAGGATATTATGGCTGTTTTGGAGAAACGTAAAACCTGTATTGTCGGCACTATTGACTGGATGGGGCTGCTTGAACGCGAAGGAATACTTGATCAGTACCTGAAATTCTAAACTTCATGGTTGGCTGGTTTCACAATTGGAGATTAAACTTTGAATATTTTGAATCAAAATAGCAACAAAGAAAAAATTTTCGTTTTTAGTCAAGTGCAACAAATTTTTAAAGATTCAAAACTTATTGCAATAAGCAACTGTGCCTGCAGAAAAAACCATCAGCTTTGCAGCGCGCCTCTTGATGTTTGTTTTAGTCTAAATGAAACAGCCCAAGAATATGTGAACGAGGGGTCGGCAAGACAGGTTAGCTTGGAAGAGGCACTTGATGCGCTTAGACGTGCCAGCGAAGCAGGACTGATCCTAACACAGACTTTAAAGGGCGAAGAAGCGTCCAATGTTATCTGCTGTTGTTGCTCATGCTGCTGTAATTCATTGGGTGTATTCATAAGGCAAGGAAAGTTAGACGCTGTAGTAGCTGGTGAGTATGTAGCTAATTGGGACTTGTCAACTTGTATAAACTGCGGAAAATGTGTATCTAGATGTCAATTTGACGCCTTCTGGATAGATGAAAGCATAGTAAAATTTGATCAAAGAAGATGTTTCGGTTGTGGTGTCTGTGTAAGCACATGCCCAACTGACTCTATTTCTCTAATTCCACGTTAAAACTATCGCAAGTAATCCAGAGATATGTGGCTTGTTAAGTCTAGTGGAAGTTGCAATAAACATTACCGCAAGCTAATATTATTTAAAAAAACTGAGGCTTAAAAAAGAGATTTTTGATTTTTAAGCTTGTTGTTCGATTAAATGGTTTAGCTGCATCAAAGCTTTGCCTGAACTTAATGCTTGATGTGCATTTTCCATGCCGTCCCTATAGGAGTTAACTAAACCTGACACGTACAAGGTAGCAGCGGCATTCATACAGAACAAATCAGCTAACGGGTTATCGTAATCCCCTGAAAGTACATGTTTAATGGCTAATGCGTTATCGTATGCTTTGTTAAGTGACGCCACATCAAACGTTGGATGAGTTTTTATACCGAAATCTTCCGGCTGCACAGTGTAAGTCTGGATTTCGCCATTTTTCAACTCGACAACTCGTGTTGGTCCACATGGCGAAAACTCGTCAATACCTCGAGAGTTATCAACACCGTTAACCATGCCGTAAGGCGCAACTGCACGGCTAATTCCGATTTCTTTCAAAATGGCTACAAGTTGATCACACACTTGCGGAGCATAAGCGCCAATCACAATACAGTTAGTGTTCTCACATGGCATCGTTAACGGGCCAACTATGTTAAATGCTGATGTAAACCGCATAGACTGGATTAGTCGTGCCCACCCTGATTTTAGAAAGGCTTCTCCTGGCATGTAGCAAATGTTGTGTTTTTCTAAGCTTTGTTTGGCTTTACTCATTGGACTTGAAAGGTTAACGCCTAGTATTTCGAAAATTTCAGACGCACCAGAGACACCTGTTACCTTTTTCGCGCCCTTTTTAGCAATCGGGACACCGCAGGCTGAAGCGATAAGCGCGGCAGGAGAGGACGCATTCACAGTTTTCATCGCATCCGAACCCGTGCCAACGATGTCACAGATGGCACCGTTAACGTCGGCAGTGAATTTTTCGGTATCATACTTGTCTAAAGCGTCCCATGCACCAGACAATTCTTCAGTGGTTGGTTTACGGGTGATATGCGCCATCAAAAAAGCTCCTTGTTGAAGTTCAGGCTGCTCATTTAAGATGACTTGCCGATATGCTTCACAGGATTCTTCTCGGGTCATAGTTTTGCCGGCAGCTACTTTACAGATTAGCTGGCCGAATTCTCTTAATTTTTCTTCAGTTACCAAAGGTATCACCTATCACATTTTTGAAGATCTACAACGTACTTGAGAGCTTGACCCTGCAGAATTTCAGGCAGCACTGAGGGAACCTCATCAAGTGTTATTATTTTATGAATAAGAAGCCTGACAGTTTGTGTGTTGTTTTCTAAAATTTTAAGGGCTGTTTCCATCTGCCGCTTTGTGCTTCCATAAGCCCCAACTAAAGTTAACTGCCTGTAATGAACTTCATTTAATAAATCAGTTGGAACAGAGACGTTTTTTGTGAATCCACTGAAAATACAGAATTTTCCACCGGGTTTCAACTTCAAAAGCCCATCTAACAAGGTAGTTGGGTCTGGGGCAGCATTTATCGCAGCATCAAAATCATTCAAGGCAGCTGCCTCGGAAATTTGGATTTCTGCTTTTTTACAGAAAGGCGTGACAAGCCTTAGTTTTTCAGGGTTTTTCTCAACAATAAAAGGTTCTGCGCCAAAATGTTTGCATGATAATCCCAGTAAAAGTCCTGCTGGTCCTCCGCCGTAAATGAGTAATTTTTGGTTTTTTTGCAGGTTAATTTGCTCGATTGCATTAATTCCACAGGACACTAATTCGGTTATGCAGGCAATTTCGGATGGAACCTTTTCAGGTACTTTTATGAGACTATTTTTGGGGACTTTTATATACTGTGCAAATCCGCCATCACGATGAAAACCGATAACTTGAATATTGATGCAAAGGTTTTCTGCTCCGTTTTTGCAGTACTGGCAATTGTTACAGGTGCTTGCGGGCCAGACGATAAATCGTTCATTTGAATCAAGCGGTTGTCCGCAGATTTCGTGACCTAATACCCTTGGTGGAACTAGGTCTCTTTGACCTTGTGACCACATTTTTGCGTCGGTTCGACATATTGAGCAGTAGATTACTTTCAGTAACGTTTCGTTATTATTACAGTCAGGTGTTTTGATGTCGGCAATTTTCAGCTTTTTTATTCCTTTGAGGGTGAGTGCTTTCATTGTTGCTGCCTGCGTTGTGGAGACTTCTTGTTTTCCTACATTTAAAACCACTTGTCTGTAGCACATTTGTAATACATTTTGTAGTTGCTCTAAACACCACGGAATCTATTCTTCTTCTGTCCTTTGGGGAAACTCTAAACAAAATGTTGTGCCTTCACCCGTTTTACTTTCGTAACTAATACTTATCTTCAAATCATCTGTTAGCTTCTTAACAACTGCTAAACCAAAGCCTTGCCCCTTCGATTTGGTGGTAACTAAGGGTTTAAACAATTTAGGCTTCACTGATTCAGGAATACCCCCGCCAGTATCCGACACTTCTAACACGGCACGATCATCTTTAACGCTTGCATATATTTTGAGTACTCCACCATCAGGCATTGCTTGAATAGCATTTAAGACTAGGTTGTTAAGTATCCGTCTTAATGCTGCTTCATTAGATTTTAAAATAGGAAAATCTTCTGCAACAGAAACCTTCACGCTTACCGATGGTGGTACATTTATTGTCGACAGCATCTTTTCGATTGTATCTTTAAGGTTAACATCTTCTAATGCTGGGGTTTGAATTTTGGAATAATCCTGTAAATCCGCTACAATCTTGTTAATATAAAAAATGTTATCCTCGATTGCTTTCAGGTTCTCTTGCATGTCTTTTTTTATTTCACTTTCAGGAAGTGAATCAACATCCAGTTTAGTTAAATATACGTCTCCCGACATTGCATGCAACGGGTTACGTATGTCATGACCTACCATGCCCGCAGTCTCACCAATTGCCGCCATGCGTTCCGCCTGTTTTAACTGTTTAGTCCTTTTTTCAACCAGTGCCTCTAAATTTTTAGTATACAATTCCAGCTGTTGATACAGCCTTCGCCGTTCAGTAACGTCACGGAAAACTAAGACTACCCCTAAGGTTCTTCCGTCAGCAGTTTTTATAGGTGCTCCACTATCATCAATGGGTATTTCAAGGCCGTTTTTACATACCAGTATAGTATGATTACCTAAACCCACTATTAACCCCGTTTCTAAAACGCTATCTACTGGGTTTTCAATGGTTTGACGTGTTTGCTCATTTATAATGTCAAAAACTTCAGTTATGTGCTTTCCAAACGCTTCACTTAAGGTAAAACCAGTTTTTTCTTCAGCGATAGCGTTCATGAACAATACTTTGCCTTCTGTATCGGTTGCTATGACTGCATCGCCAATGCTTGCAAGCGTGGTAGACCAGCGTTGTTCGCTTGCTTTTAGGGCTTCTTGAGCTTTTTCTAACTCAGTTTTTGAGGCAGTTACCGTTTTTAGATTAGTGCTCATTTGGTTAAAGGAACGCGATAATTCGCCGATTTCATTTTTTTCTTTTTCTTTCAGTTTATAGTCAAGGTTACCTGAACCTATGATTTTTGTACCTTCGCTGAGGTCATTAATGGCCTTAAGTGTGCGTCGAAAAGTTTGGTAATAAATAGCCAGAATAAACACAGCAAATATTATGATAGTTGCGAAAGTAAGCCCAAAATTAATCAGGTTCAACTGGTCTACTTGGCTACGCAATAGCTGAGCTAATTGGGTCGCATCAGAAATCAACGTTTGTATTTGGATGCTCATTCGGCTCCATGCAACCTGAAAAGTCGATAACCCTTCCGACGGGTCTTTGCTTGTATTTTGTGAAGTTCCGATTGATGATACTATACTATCAAAAACAAGTTTCATGTTCTGTTCGCTTTGCTTTATGGATTGTACAAGTGCTTGTTGTTCAGGTGTATATCCCTCTAAACTGGCAACATCTTTTGAAAACGATTCATATCTGCTTTGCCAGCGATTAAGCTGAGATTCTTGCTGATAAATTACGTAGTCTCCAGAGTAGTACCCTAATTCGTTGGCTCCTTGAACAATACTGTTGGCCAAGTTTTCCTGAGTTCGCGTTCTATTAACTTGACTAGATGTAAATAGAGTAGATACTGAGATGACTATCAAGGCAATGGAAAAGACTAAAAGAGTAATTCGAAATTGGGTGCTAAGCCGCATATTAGCTCCCTACGTCAATAGTAACTGAATAGGGCTTTACTAACTTTAGGGCATCAGTGTATATGTAATCTGTAAAGTCTGGAACCTGTGTCTGGTTAGTAAACCCGTTGTTTATCATCCAACGAGCTTCATCACGCATAGCTGTAACAAGGGGCAAATCAAGTGAAAGCGAAAAACGGTAATTATCCCAGCCAACATCAGCACTTGTTAGATTCAACCGGTTTTGCACAATAACTTCAGCTTCTTCGGGATGATCCAAAATGAACATTTCCGCTTGGTAGAGAGCAGTTAAGAGTTTAGTAACCGTTTGAGGATGGTTTGCTAAATAGTCCCTTCTGGAAACAAGCTCTGTAAAGACTGGCTGACCCTGCTGGATGGGAAAAGCTGCACTATTGTTGCCTAGTTTTGACACAACTTTATTGTACCATACAGCATCAGGCATTACCACAGCGTCAATAGTACCGTTCACTAATGCATCAACAGATTCCTGCAACGAAAGATACACAAAGGTTACCTCTTGAAGGCTGATTCCGTTAAGGTTAAGGTACCTGCCAAGGTAGAATTCTCTAATTGTTCCCTCTCCAACGCCAATCTTTTTTCCTACAAGATCTGAAACGTTTTCGATGCCGTGATCTTTACGACCGATAAGATTGTTCACATCAGCTTTGTCGATTGTTGCAATTACACGTATGTCTTTATTGTCGAATACTTCTCCAACAATTGGGTACTCTGCGGATTGAACAATGTCCACTTTGCCATTGGATAAGTCATTAAATCCAGCTTCTGAACTGGGGTAGTCTTGAAAAGTTACATTAAGACCGTTCTGGGTGAAGTATCCTTGTTTTTCAGCAACATACAGTATTCCAGAATATACTACGTGTACGTCAGTGATAGATACTTCTTCAAGCGAATTATTACTGTTAAAGTGTAGATAGAAAAATCCTCCTGTAACAATAGAAACTACAATAACCACCGCAATTATCATTGTCAAGATTCTACGACTTACTTTTTTCATTTATTGTCTCACCACACCACATTTGCTGAATTAATTAACTGGCGTAAAGATTGG
>JAWRIR010000034.1:0-19730 GCA_040268405.1 Thermoproteota archaeon
AACCTTCAACAAGCCCAGCGTTATAACCGATGCATCCACCATTCCACGTCAAACACATTTTGCATGCCCACACTGCAATTCAAAACTCGAAATAGTCACTCATAACATGAAAATCACTGAAGTCAAAGCAATGGATTACCCCACAGTGTTTGATTCACCTGCCAAATGTGCACATTTCAGCGGCGGACTAGGCGGCGGAATGTATGGCGCCGGTTCGTTACCAGAAGAATGTCTGGTTTGCCCCAAAGCGTTGCAGTGCAGTCAACGAAGAAAATAGAAGACACTTTTTGCTTAAACGCAATAAGTACGGGTTTTCAACATACTAATGATTTGTTTTTCAGTCAATAGCACCCTACCCCCTTTAGAGTTTTGCAGTTTTGCCGCCGAAAAGTGTCAGGTTGAGCCTGTCCCTATCGGAAAGGTAGACCCCCTATAGGTTTCTGCAATGAGTTTCTATTAGGATCCTAATAGGCTCCAAATAGACTGGCAAAATCAAGGAAAAAAGGGTCAGGAACATGCAGCTTTTTGACTTTTTTGTGCGGCTGGTTGGAATAGGTTTTTATTGCGCATATGAAATTATCTTTTCAGCATTAAGCTATTGGGGCTCTCGGCTAGCTTGGTCTAGGCTTGTAGACTTGGGCTCTATAGACTCCGGTTCAAATCCGGGGAGCCCCACCAGCAACTTCTAAACACTAATCGATTTTAAAGAAAATCCCTGACGTTTTCATTATTGTCCAGATATGGACTTATATAGTTCAGATGCGGGTTAAAGGGAATAACTCACGGTCATTACCATTGAACAGTATCAACCTGCCCCAACCCCAAAAAGTTGAAACAGCACCCTTGAACTGCAAAGGAAATCATGTTAACATGGCGAAACCGTAATGGATGTTCTCCGTTTATCGCTCGAAGAACTAGCCAAATTAAGCATAAACAACCTGCTGAAGTACGAAACACTCCAGCGAGCCAGCAAATCAAGCATTTACAAGGCAAAATGGGCAGGAATTGACGTAGAAAAAATCAAGACTTACGAGGACTTCGCCCAGCTTCCTTACACAACAACAAAGGAAGTCAGGCAAGACATATATGAGCAGCCCATTGACCAAATTTTATGCAGAAAAGTGGTCCATTGGTTCTCAACCACGGGCACAACAGGCCTTTCTAAATGGTTGCCGTATGGCAGAAGAGACCTTGAAGCCTTCATGCTAATCCGTGATAGACTCTACAACATGCTACCAACCGAAGACGAACTTCGCTTAGTAACGGTCACTGCTCCGCCACCTTACATTGAAGACGGCTTGGCAATCCTTAACGCGCTACGTGGCATGGAGAAAAAGAACACTCTGCAGGGCATCACCATTGCTTTGACTCAGACGGATGATGAAGAAATTTTCAATTTTACTTTTGACACTAAACCAAACGTTATGCTTGCTTTTCCCAGTTTAGCTGCGCGCCTTGCAGAAATCATCGAAGAATCAGCTCCAGACGCTATGAAAAAACAATTCAGCAAACATAAAACAGGCAAAAATCTGCTTTTGTACCTCATTACGCGGGTTAAGAAGGTTCATCCAAAAAACCTTTCCAAGTTCAGGTGGGGATTATTCGGCGGCGAACCTTTAGACCCATATCGTGAAGTATTGACCAGAATGTACGGCATAGAACCCTACGAAATGTACACGTTCACAGAGTTCATGCCTCCTGCTGTTGAATGCAAAATGCATCAAGGTATGCATTTATGGCTCGATATTTGCCTGCCCGAAATCATACCTGAAAAAGAATTAGAAAAAGAACGCGCAAACAGCAAGTATGTGCCGAATGCGTTGCCGCTTTGGAAAGCAAAAAAAGGTCAACGCGGCGAATATGTGCTTACAACCTTCGGAGAAGCATTACCTCTCGTCCGTTACAGGTTCGGCGACCTGATAGAAATTGTTGGCACAGAACCCTGCGGTTGCGGATACACTCATCCACGCATAAAAGTGCCCAGACGCGCAGACATTTCAGTTGTCAGTTTAGGCGCAATCCGTTTCCCCTTCAAACAACTGGAAGAAATAGCCCTATCAAAAACCAGACACGGGCAAGCTTATCGGTGGCAGTTGGAAATTCGAAGAGAAGGACACCGCCCACACCTTACAATTCGGCTTGAACCTAACCATGAGATAAAAAGCAAAGAACTGTTCACTGAAGAAATATCCCGAAAAGTCCAAGAAATTGAAGTAATTAAAACGGGGCTTGACAACAAAATCCTCGCTCAACCCAAGGTTATTGTTGAAGGATTATTGCTCAAAGGCAAACAGGCAACAGCTGCAGGTAGCATAATTTTTGAAGGCGAATAACCATGACCACTAGCGAAGCAAAAACATCGAAGAAATGGCAAAAATTCACAGCCGAAGAAGCATTAGAGCAAGAAGTAAAACTAAAAGAAACACTCATCAAAGCAGCACAATCACCGCTTTACCATAACCTTTGGAAAACAGCCGACTTCAAACCCGAAGAATTCAGCTGCACAAGCGACCTAAACAAAATACCTTACCTAACCAGAAAAAGCCTTTTTGAAACCACCCGCACAAAAACATGTAACACAGCCATTGCACCCATCGGGCACTGGTTTTTAGGTCACAAAAGTTTTGACGTCCACGAATGGTACCCGTTCAGCAACCAAGACTTTTTGGGCATTGCACCTGCACTTTCAAGATTAAGCAGCACAGTTGGTTTACATGCCGACGACGTAGTGCTGTCTTTAGTCGATACACCTCCACGTATTTCATCATTTATCCCGTTTCTTTGGACTTATTCCGAGGAGTCAAGAGGCTGTGGTTTGGAATTCATTAACGGTTCCTTAGAATGGTACGATTCTCTTGGCATGTCATGGATAACCTTCATCCAGAAAAGGCGCCCCACTGCAATTTTGGCTTCAAGAAAGAACGCGGTTGCATTTGCAGATAAACTGGAGCAGATGGGCACTTCGGTTAAGGAGGTTTTGCCGGAGTTGCGGGTCGCCGTGTTCTTTGGAGAAGGCTCAAAATACCAGCTAAAACCCTACGCGGCGACGGAAACATTTGAGGTTTACTCGCCAGTTGAGCACATGGCGTTTTGGTCAGAATGTAAAAGTCACGACGGAATCCACGCATGGCTAGACAACGCAATTCCTGAAGTGCTGCCCGACGGAGAAAACACGGCTCAACTCTTAAAAGAAGCCAGTGTAGGCACGGAAGGCGAGTTGGTGTTAACGACTTTTGCTGAGGCGTTGCCGTTGGTTAGGTACAGGACGGGCAGGCGAATCCGCGTGGAAGGCATCGGCAAATGCCGTTGTGGAGCAGAGCACCCAAGAATTAAGTTCCAATCAAAATAGCATCGGTTGTTAAGACAAATTTTTGCCCTCAGAATTTCCTTGTCTGAATACTATCAAAAGTGTCAATGTAGCAGTTGTGAGAATTACAGTAATTAAACCTAATATTTTCAGGTCTGCAATTTCAGGAATTACACTTGGCGCTGTTGGTGTTTCTTGAACAGTATTTTCCATGTTTACGGTTATTTCGTGAGTACTGTGACTGTAAACAAAATGCAGAATCCAGACATCATCCTGAAATGTTGAAGTGAAGTTCAATCTGGCATCATCGAGAAACACAGTCAAAAGTCTAGCATCATCAAGCAGACTTTTGGAAATGTACAGGTCAGCGTACCCTACTGTTCCTGAGGGTCCTGAAACGGTGAAGAATAGCTGGTTTCTTTCGGTGTCAAAAACCAAAGAGGACACCGTAGAATTGGATGATATGGAGAATACTTCTTGAAGGTAACTTGGACGGTTGAGTTCCCAAGAAGCATAAATGGAGTAAATTTTTCCGTAAAAGGGGGTATCTGATACTGTGCTTGGAAAATTCAAGTCGTTCATGTCGAATATGATGCTTTGGTTGTAATCATTTGTTTGTAGATTACAGGCCATTACACCGGGAGCGTCTGAGACGCCTAGTAACCAATAGTTTCCTGGGCTTAGGGTTACTGGAGTATCAAATGTTGCTTTGCATAGGCGTGTGCCATCTGTGAGGTTGTATGTGGATATTTTTGTTTGACTTATGAGGTTGCCTACGTATCCGTTGTTGTCGCTGTAAATTGCAAAACGGCAATTGAAGGAGGAAGGTTGCTGTTGTCCCTGCCATGTTGTCAGGTAAGCGGACATGGAAGTAATTGTTGCATTAACATTTAGAGGGTATTTTGTGCCAAAAGCAAACACTCCACTTTGACCGCTTGCCTCATTGCCCTTTTCAATACACCCAAAATGACCTTTGATATACTCGTTTGTTACTTTGACTTTTGCGTCTTGGGAGTAAACAACATTGCCAGTTGCGTCAGTGACCATTACCGAAACAAGATAGGTTCCAACACTTGACTCAGTAAAAAGCCAAGACGAAATATTTGTTTCTGAAATTACTGACCCGTTAAGGCACCATTGATAACTGTAGGGTGCTATACCTGCCACTACTGAACAGGTTAACCGCAGTGTCTGGCCAACACCGATAATTTCTGAAACAGGAGAGACAGCAACAGAAAACGCGGGACCTGTCGGAAGTGAATCAACCAAAACAGTGTTAAACAGGATTTTTGAGCCGCTTGTGAAGACGTAACCTAATTCTGTTGTTTCTGGGCTACCAAGGGGACTTGCAGCTAAATTGGGATAAATGGCGTTTGATTCTTCAACTTGAACTGGAGTGCTCCATGACTGCAGGGGGTCGTATCGAGAGTAATATAGGGCATCTTCACGTGTGCTCATCCACATTACATGCACTCGATTTGCTGCATCAATGGATAGTGTTGGCCATTCTTGGTCGGAAGTGCTGGAAAGAGGAACATTGCTAATCACTCTTGGAATGCTCGGTCCAGTGCTGTTGCTGTAACTCAAATACCAAATTTGATTTGTTCTAACGTTACTGTCAGCGGCAGCTTGCCAAGCAACATGTAAAAGATCGTTTGAATCAACTGCTATAACTGGAGCCTGAACATACATGACAAACATTGAAGGAATATCTGACCATGCCAATTGTGTAGGGTAATGCCAGTAACCGTCATTTTTAACGTACCAAACTTGTCCAGCAGTTGAAAGATAATTACTACCCTCCCAAACTACATGCAAATTATTTTTTGAATCCACGGCTATTGACGGATTTAATTGAAAAAATGGTGTAGAATCAAAATGGTTAGAAATCAGGACAGGACTGCTCCACTCACCGTCGTATTTGGCATAGTAAATTTGGTTACGCATGTAGTCATGGGTTGAGTTACCGCTCCGTGAGGTATCCCAAACCAAATGGACATTACCGTTTCCATCAATACACATGTCAATAGAAACACAGTAAATTGCAGGTTCAATACCAACGCTTACATCAACTGGAAGATTCCAAACTACGCCATCAAATTTGGAGAAAAACACCCTAGCACTAGCTAACCCATCATTACCTATCCAAGCAGCATACACGTTATTTTGCGAATCCGAAGCTATCGCATAACCTTGAGAACAAAACTGTTGAGTAGACACTCTATGAGGAGTTGACCAAGTGACACCGTTGTCGCTGCTAAGGCTGACGTAAACTCCGTTAACGATGTCTGGTTCAATGTCCCTGCTAAGAAAGATTGTACAAATGCTACCGTTTGGTAGTTTAGTTAAGGAATGATGTATAGGGAAAGAATGCTCAGCAGAAGCCACATCGGTTATGGTTAGTGCAGAAGCAGGAGAAGCGACAAGGTTTTCAGCTATAACAATATTGCTTGCTGAAAAAACAAAATCAGCCGTAAAAAGCAAAACAAGAAAACATGCCACTGATACGTTTCCGGCTCGTGAACGGCGCAATTGAATCATTTACGTATCCCTAATAAGTCCGTGACTAATCAGGCGCTTATTAGGATTACTCATTTTATAGCAGTAACCTTAATTCACTCAAAAAAGCAGAAAAAGTAAAAACCTTAGACTTACAACTCAAATTTTGAATCGGCACTTATAGATTAGTTATAAATACTGCTTGGATGCTGATGTTTTACCTTATAGGGGAAATATTTTGAAATACACAGCGGTTTGCTCTGACCAAAACGGCATAAGTCACTTTAAAGATGTAACAGTTGAATTCAACCAAGCAAATCTGCCACATGCACCCACAGCAGAAGTATCAAACGGCATGTCTGCAACGCAGATTTTCTTTGCCAAAATCCCACAAGGCGCGTCAACCAACCTGCATCCAGCAGATAAAAAGCAGTTTTTCTGCGTTATTGAAGGAAAAATAGAAATCACCGTCGGCGATGGCGAGATACGTGTTTTTGGTCAAGGCGACGTATTGCTTATTGAGGACACAGAAGGCAAGGGTCACCAAGGAATAATAGTTGGGGACACAGATTTTGTGGCAGCCACTATTAACGTAATTTAAAAAAACGGGAATGTACGCCTAAACGTTTTTGTATATTGTTTTGCGGGTGATTTAAATTAAAAAAGGAATTTGTCTATGTTTTTTATGTAACTGCTAAGAGTGAGTTCTTCGTCTGCTCTCAGATGATACCTGATTTGGGGCACTTTATTGTGTAGTAATCCCATGATTTTTAGTTCAACCAAAGGTGAAGCGTCACCGAACATGCTTTTTAAGGCAGCTTCGAAAGCGTCTGGATTTTCAGCAATTGCTTGTGAACGAAGTGCATATTTTTTTTCTAATTCGAGGTAAAGGTTTTGTTTGCAGCCTAATGAGGTAAAAGCTTCGTCTATTGCTTGAGTAAGAATGGATTCGAAATGAGATGATTTTGTTTCTTTGTGTGCACCTATTGTGATTATGCATGTTGGTTCTGGGTTTTGTTGTGTTTGTTTTAGCTGCATATGTGAACCACTCAGATACACATAGAAGTCGCAAGTCTTAATATAATAATTGTTTTAGGTTTCGATATATGAACGAGAAAAGACACATGCCCTAAAGCAGCCTAATTTAGGCTACTCGGGCAGTTTTTACAAGTTTAGGGTTGCCAATTGGCTTTATTTCAACTGCGCCTTTGGCTGCATTATCAACTGACTGCAGGGTTCTACAAATCAAGCCCAACGAGTTTTCCGTGAATTTAAGCATGGTTTGACCTGCGGTTGTGATGGTGAAGACTTTGCGTGGTTTTTCAGAAGTCATGTTCCATTCGCTGTTAAGATATCCTTTCTTTTCCAAGTTAGCTAAAAGTGGGTATACTGTGCTTGGACCAAAATAGATACCAAAGGTTTTGCGGATTTTTGTGATTACTTGATAACCGTGCATTGGTTGCTGGTCTATTAGTTGCAACGTAATCATATCGAGCAAGCCTTTTGCCAGTTTTGTTTGGATTTCTTTTTGGCAGTTATTTGTCATGTTATTTTTCTCCCTTTGTTATTTTTAGTTTGATAAACTCGCTTTCAGGTGAGCTTATCGTATGTATTTCTAATCCATAAACAGGCATATAAAACCTCAGACATAACCCAAGCATATCAAAATACATACAAACTGTAGTTCACATCTACAAAAAAACCTAAATCATGTACAAAATTTGCCAAGGCGTACCCAAAAACTACACGTAGCAACCTGTAGAACAATAGAACAGAAAACCCTAATATTTCCATGCTAAGAATATTCAAAAATCAAGCTTATTTTGCGGCGGGCGCCAACATTTCTTAAAACATGCTTTCAAGCAAAAAAGTTTTTTATTTCAGCCAATGGACGGGTGAAATTGTTGAGGATTTGTGTTAATTAAACAGCCTCAAGTTTAGTATCCGTATGACTCCAGCAGGTAGACACAGATAATGTGGTCGCCGCTATTGTATTGACTTTTCACTTCGCCCCATGCGGGCACATTCTCATTTACCCAAATAGTCAAAATTGTTTCAGCTCCAACTTACTCTTTTCTAACGAGTGTATTGAAGGTTCCTGCATGAACCGAGACAGATTGGCCTGTTGCACTGACGGTCATATTACTGTACAATGATAAGTCATCAACGAAGTCAACGGCGTCAGGACCATAAGTATCGTTGAAAGCTAATTCACCGTTAATAAAGCGCTGTTGAGACACCTGCATATTAGAGTACGTTGACTTATCTAAGTAGTTGGTTACCAAATCGTTGACGACTGTGCCGTTGTTATAAGTAAAGGTATAATTTTCAAGATAAACCCAGCAGACTTTTTCATCGTGAACTCCGGCGGCTATTGTGCTATTTAATATGCCGTGACCTTTAGCAGCACCAGTTTCATAATAGCTTTCTATTGCATAATTCGCCCATGCACCATCACTAAAATTGGTAACAACACTATGGGAGGGCTTCCTTTCATTACCTGACGGCATCAAGTAGCAGACGCCTACAAAAGTCGCCACAAGAATTAAAGCCACACAAACGGCGGCGGCTATGATGATTTCATATGAACTTGATTTTTTTGTTGCTATCTTTACCTGTTTATTTTCTGCCATGACTTGTTCACGTTGGTACTTATCGGTTGTTTGCTGAAACCGTTGAAATTGAAGTGCAGTTAAGATGGCTTACAGCATCAAAGCATTCTTCTTAACCCACTTTACACGGGCAGTTTAGAAATAAAACCTTATGAAAACAAGATATTGATTACATATAAAGAGGGGGCAAGGATGCCAGTTTTTACTGTGCCATCTTGTTTAGCGATTTTAAGCTCCAATAGAACACAACAACAGCAATTACGCCGGTTATTATGAAGCCCTCAAGTATGCCGATGCTTTGGAAATTGCCGACGAAAAGGTCCCTTGTTGCGTCTACGCCATAGGAGAATGGGTTAACTTTTGAAAGGTATTGAAGCCAAAGCGGTGCAAGTGTCAAAGGCAAAAAGATGCCGGAAAGCAACGCTACAGGCAGGGTGATTGTGTTCATTGTTGGTGCAAGTGAGTCTTCTACTTTGTAGATGAGGGCAAACGAGTAGGAAATGCAGGACATTATTGTGCCTATCAATGCATACATTATCAGAGACAGCAGAAAACCTGGAACGTTTATGCTTAACCCGAATGGGATAGCAGCTACAGTTATCAACACACATTGGGCAAGCAATACTGCCACGTCGCGTAAGACTTTTCCAAGCATGATTGCTGAACGACTTACTGGAGTTACAAGGTAGCGTTGAATTACGCCAGAACGAATATCATCAATTAATGGGAATCCAACAAACGCACAACCGAAAATGGCTTGCATAACCAGCAGGCCTGGAATGAAAACGTTAGCTGTATTTCCGTCTGTAAAGCCTGGAACGCTGCCTAAACCGCCTAGCAGTGGCATGTACAAGATAAGGTACATTAACGGTTGAAACAGGTTTACGAAGATAAAAACTGGACTTTTTAGGGTATGATGAAGGTTAGTCATGAACATTAAACGTACGTCGTGAAGTAGCTTCATTGCTTTTTACCATCCTCTCGTAGTGAACGACCAGTATATTTTAGAAAAACATCGTCAAGGCTTGGTCGAGAAAGCGTTACGCCTTGAACTTGCATACCTGACCCGTCAAGCAGACGCAACAAATCGGGCAAGGTTCGCTCGCCATTCTTAATTGTAAGGTAGACTGAGCTATCGGTGACTTGAAGCCGCTCCAATTTAACATGCTCATTAAGCAAAGCTTCAGCTTTTTGGGCTACCTCACAAGAATCAAAACCAAAAACGATTGTGTCACCGCCCACAGAGCTTTTTAGCTCGTCAGGGGTTCCTTGAACAATGATTTGTCCATGGTCGATGATTGCGATTGTGTCACAGAGCTTGTCAGCTTCATCCATGTACTGTGTAGTTAAGAATATGGTGATACCGTCGGTTTTGAGTTTCTGTATTTCTACCCAAAGATACGCGCGGCTTTGAGGGTCAAGACCTGTGGTTGGTTCATCTAGCAGAAGTAACTGTGGATGATGAATCATGCCGAGCGCAATGTCTAAACGCCTTTTCTGCCCGCCTGAATAAGTAGATGCAGGGCGACCGACGTAACTGGTCATTTGGAATCGTTGCGAAAATTCCTCAGCAGATTTTTTGGCTGTTTCAGCATCAATACCGAAAAGTTGGGCTTGCAAAATCAGGTTTTCTGTTCCTGTTGAAGCTAAATCGGCGCCTCCAGCTTGACTAACAAAACCAACGTTTTGCCTAATCTTGCCTTGTTCCTCAACTAAATCATAACCTAATACTTTGACTTCGCCACTACTTGGACGCATAAGGGTGGAAAGCATTTTTTGTGTGGTTGATTTTCCGGCGCCGTTCGGACCAAGAAAACCGAAGATTTGACCTTTTTTAACGGTTAAATCTACGCCTTTTACGGCTTCAAGCGTCTTTTTTTCGCCGTGTTCTTTTGAAACAAACGTTTTTCGTAACTGTTTTGTTTCGATAACGTAATCACTAGTCATAACGTCTGCCCTATTCTTGGGCGCTATATAAGACTTCGGCGGCGTTGTTTGATTTTTTGTGTACCGTTTAAGCCAGTTCTCTTGTTAAACGGTAGACTTCAAACAGGGGTTCGTAAATGATGCCTTCGTTTAAGCATTCTTTTAGGAGCTTTTCGGTTTCGTGAGGAGGAGTTTTGGCTTCTTTTAGTATATACACTTTTTTTGCACCCGGTTCACGGCTGGAGTGGTACTTGCGGATGATTCGGATTATGTCGCGGTACTTGATGTTTAACGAGGCAAGCTGTTTTTGGCTGGTTATTTTGTTGGCAAGCAGGTCTTCCCAAATTTCGTAGACGTATTTGAAGTTCCATTCAAAAAATTCCCTAAACACTTTAGAGGTTATGTCTGGACCTGCAACTTGTATGTCGTTTGCTCTGGCGTAAGCAAGTGATTGGCGCAATATTGATTGGGGTTTGGCGTTGTAGCTGGCGCTTAAAAACCCGTACTTGCTTAGGTGTGTTGGGTCAAGTCCATAGCTGTCAACCAGTTTTTCTAAACCGTCAACAATTTGCTCTTGTGAATTCCCTAAATCGTTGATTATTGGGATTTTCATGTGGTTTACCATCATGAATTTGAGGGCGTCAAACTGGTCAATCACGGGTCTGGAACGGTTAACGCTTGTGTCTTCAGGCAGCACTGTTGGAATGTCACTGAGACTGCAGGGGGGATCCTCAATGGATGCAGGTTGACTGTTTTTGCTGTAGAGAGACATGGATAATTCAGCGTCTGGAGGCAAAAGTTTGGAGCTTTTGTGGCTCAGCAAAGCAGCAGTCTGCGATGAGAGAGGTTTGTCGGCGTCTTCGGAAACAAACGCGTACTTGTAACGCAGTTGGAATCGACCGTAAGGAGTTTCAACCCGCTCAGCGGAACCCATGTCCTGCGGGATCACTGCTTTGAGTTCACGTACGACTTTTTGGGGCAAATTTGATTTTGTGGAGTCGTACATTGTCATGTTTAAGCCGCCGAGGCTTTCCAGAAAAGCTGGTGAACTAATGGCGGAGAATGCTATGAAGTCGCGGATTTGCGGTTCTAAACCTTCTATGCGTGAGGTTAATCCTTGACGGAAGTTTTTATAATCAAAAGGAAGTTGCGGAAGCTCCATGGCGGGTTTGTCGTTTGCCCAATTGTGGACTTCAATAACTAAGTCACCGTTGAAACGTCGTGAACGTGCCGTCAGTGGCCTGTAATTGGCGAGTTTGGCAAGTCCCATGACGGTTACGTACTCGTTTTCTGCTGGGCAGGATTGTGAATAGTTAACACATGACAGAAAGGTTTGGTTGGAAAACGGTGTTGGCACTAAAGCGAATACGGCGCTGTCAACCCATTTTACGTATCCGCTTACAGTTACTTGCTCGTTAGGTTTCACGTTTGAGAATTCCTTTATTCTTTCGTGCTCAAAAGGTAGCCAGAGTGCGCCAGTTTCACGTTGCCAAAGCTTTAAGCGGAAATATTTTGAGGACGAATTTGACATGGGTTGAGTATCCACTATCCAATTCAGTTTAGAACACAAGTATAATATGTGAATGCTTAAAGATTTTTAGATAAATCAAACATACAGAAACCTGCCGTTTAAAAATAAAAAATGAAAAAATAACAAAAAATGCTTAAGAAAAGCGCATGAAAGCTGAGTCAGACGATTAGACTGATTCAACTGATTTTATTTCTGGCACGCGCTCCTTGACGTAGGCTTCAATGCCGTTCTTAAGCGTCAATTGTGCCATTGGGCAACCTACACAGTGACCGACAAGACGAACCTTAACTACGTCGCCTTCAACGGCAACTAGTTCTACGTCTCCGCCGTCACCTTGAATTTGTGGCCTAATGACATCGAGTGCTTCTTGTACACGTTTTTTGATTGATTCAGCCATAAAGCTTCACTTTCCACTCTAAAAATATAATTGGCTAATAAAACATTCCTGTCACAACCGCAACTTTCTACAGGCAAAAGGCACAGCAGAAACAAAAAACAGAGTAGAAAGATAAATCTAATAATCACTATACACTCAGTTATTATTGTGAGCGAAAAATGCCTCATGTTGTTTTGAACGGCAAAATTTCTGTAGAAGAAATTTTCGAAAAAATAAACCCGATTTTCATCCGAAACCAAGACACTATTCTAAAAACAAAAGAAGCGTATCTTGAAAAGAACAAAAAAGACATTCTGATAGATTCATTAACTATTGAGAAAGGCAAAAAAACCGTTTTTTTAACGTTAATTTCAGGCAGAGAAGACGGCGTGGTTGTTAGGCTTTACCCACAATTTGAAGTGGAAAAAACTGACGGGGTAAAACAGGTACTTGCTGAGTTAGCAAAACAGGTGATGCAGACTTTTCCTGAAATGCATATTGGAGAAACAAACCTGCAGGAATTCCTCCAAGTTGCACCCTAAAAGGAGCATGCCCCAAAATCTTATTGTTTTGTTAGCAATAATGAAAAAAGATGTAAAATAAAAAGGAAAAAAAGAAAAAGGTGTTTAGTGAGCCATCTGTATCGGCGGTATCAAGACGCGGTTAATAACGTGAATTACGCCGTTGTCAGCAATTATGTCGGATTTTATGATTTCTGCCTCATTGACTTTAATGTTCCTATGAAGCCGCTGCGATGAATCAATTCTTATGTCTTCGCCTTCGACTGTTTTTGCGGTTTTCAGGTTCACTATGTCACTAGATAACACTTTTCCAGGGATTACGTGGTAAGTTAGAATCGACTTTAATTTTGGAATGTCTTTTAGCAAGTTATCAACTGTTCCAGGGGGCAGCAGATTGAATGCGGCGTCGTTTGGAGCTAAAACTGTGAATGGCCCAGGCCCTTTCAGCGTGTCAACCAGTCCAGCTGCTTTAACAGCCGCGACCAGCGTGTTGAATGAACCCGCAGAAATTGCAGTATCCACAATATCGGGCATAAAAAATTCACCTCCAAGAGATTCTCAATCTAAAAAAATTGGTTTAAAATTACTTAACAATATGTGATTGCCAAACATCAACCACAGCAAAGAACCTTGAGGATTTGTCATTGCATAGTAGCTTCTTTAAGCCTAAACTGCACTATTTCTTTAATCAAATCCACGGGAAGAGATTTATCATAAGGGAAATGGATTGTACCCTTACTTGTCTTGTACGCGGCGATTTTGTCTTTAAATTCTGTCATTGCAGACGTTTTTGGGTAAAAGCCGATGTGTTTTTTGAAAGCTGCAAACCAAATAAGAATTTCGCCTTGTTTGAAGGCAGGCATTTGGTAGCTGATTACTTCTTCGGCTTGGGGAGCAACTTCTTTAATTGCCTTCCTGATTTGCTGCAAAAAAGGCTGTACATACACGGGTTGAGAGACAATATATTCATCCACAGACTTGAAGCTGTTTTTAGAACTCATGACACCACCAATCTGAAAGATTATTAAGTTCAAGTCGTGTGCCTGTTTTATGTTTTTTCTATGAAAAAATAAACTCTAAAAGATTATCTTGAAGCTAATCTTGCTTTAAGGCATTTTGAACAGAAATGCCGTTTAAACCTTCGCAACCCCTCAGGCTTAAACTGTTTCCCGCACCCGCTACAGATAACTTGACCCGCCTGTTTAGGTTCAAGCAAAACTAGTCTCCTGTTTATTTCAGCTTTAACAGCCAAATCAGGTTCACGCTTCAAAGACTCTCTTAAAAGCAGCTTAGCCTTAACTAAACTTTCATCTCCAAAAACTTTTTCAAAAACGTTTGTCTTTTTTCCTTTTGCAATCTTTATAGGCAACATACAAACAAAGTTTGAAGGATAACTATCTGACCTATTAAAATCAACTACTGCAAAACGGTAATTATTTCGAAAACCATCCTTGTATGCATCTACCTTCAAGATTTTTAGTTTACAATCCAAAACAAACTACCTGTTTCTACAGTTCACCCATATCTTCTTCTTCGAAATTGTCCTCTAAACGCACTTTTCCATCCCTCAGTGTAGCCTTAAATGTAGCTTCACAAATGGGACAAGAAATTATTTCGCCATCCTTTATATCACGTGAAAAGGTGTTTCCGCATTCTGAACATTTCAAAATCATAACCAAAACCTGCATTGTAAGGACTTGTATTTTTTTCCACACATATAGATAAACCCATTTTTGACTTTGCCAATATAAGAATAAATTAGAGAAAAAGTAAGCAACGGGGATAGCAAAGGCAACTCTTTCTCTAAAGAATCCTAATTAACACATTAATGGCTCTGCGGACTATATTAGAGTGACTACAACAAAAAAACACCTTTTTAGGCTTAAATTTCGAAAATATCTTTTAAAATAATTGTTCTATCTAAAAACAGCCAAAAAAATATTTATTTTCCAAAAACCTAAAACATAACCAACCACTAAAACAAAGGTTAACCCTCAAAAACAAAGCTAACAAAAAATTAGCGTTTAATTATAAGCATATGCCCTTTGTGGTCAACCATGCTGTGAGTTCTTAATTCATCAGGATTCTGAAAACAAGCAGAACATACTCTGCATTTATATGTTGTTTCATACAATTTTTTGGAAGTAAACATTGTAAACATCTTCTCCAGTTGAACCTGCAAAAACATTATTACAAGGCATAACAAAATGCTCAGCCGCTGCTTATAAACAAATGATTTTTAATGAACCCAATCCATAATGAATGTGGCAGGTTTATAGGCATACTCAAATAGGCAAATCAGGTATGTAGCATGTAAAAACTGCTTCCACTAACCTGAGGTGATATTATGCCAAGTAAAGCAAAGCTGAAAGCTAAAGGACGCAAATACTACAAAAACACTCACGGCAACGTCTACCGCGTAAAATCTAAACCTAAACCACTCACCAAAAAGATGATACAAAAACTAGCTAAAGCAAAAGCAGCAGAAGCCAAAGTATCCAGTTGAGGCAAGAACAACCTTAACCAAACATCTTATTTTATCAAACCAATATTTCAGAAACACAGATTAAATACGTTCTAATTTCAATCAACAACAGTGCTAACAATGACAAAGCAAGTGTTTATTTCAGGCCCAATCCTTGGCATGGAAGATAATCAAGATTATTACCGAAACACCATCACAGCCATCAGCCAAAAACTCGGCTTAGAAGTTATAGACCCATGGAAACGTGAAAAATGCCTCTACAAAGGCGAAGATGAATGCTGGTGGAGCACCTACAAAAAGTACGATTTTGTGGAACGTGACCTTGACGACGCCGACCGATGCGACATAATGGTGGTTTACTTGCCTAAACTAAGTGCAGGAGCTTGCATGGAAATGTTTTATGCGAAACGTAAAGGCAAAACAGTCATTGTAGTCTCAGACATCGGGCACCTTAGCCCATGGATCAAATATCATTCAGACGCTATAATCAAAAGCTTTGATGAATTAGAAGAAACACTTAACAGATTCAAATAAGCCTGCCTCAAAAAGGCTTGTTTTGAAAAAACAGTAGCAACGCGGCGGCCTTTGCAATTTTTTCTTTTGTTAAAAAACAGGCATCATAGCTTAGAACACCTTTTCAAATTGAACATTTGAAACATTAAACTTATAAGACATAGCGTAACTTGTCCGCTCCACATGAGTAAATACAGCGACGGCGTTCAATACTACCTTTTGGTGGCTGGAGTCGGTCTAATTGCAGCATCTGTTTCAATTTGTTTTTACTTGCTGTATCAGGAAATTTGGAGTTTAACTCAGCAAGCCTTAGGCTACTCTATACTCATTATTTTACCGTTATCCTTCTTAGCCATCGGGTTACCGTATTTCATCGTAAAACGCTTCGCTAAAACCAAAACAACCGGTTCCGGCACCCACACAGTGCTTGAAGCGTACCACTTAACAAACGGCGAAATCAGCCTCAGAGACACCATCGTGAAACCCATCGCCGGCATGCTTACAATAGGTTTAGGCGGAAGTGCAGGACCAGAAGGCCCAAGTTTACTTGCGGGCGGCGGTGTCGCGTCAGCATTATCCAAACGTTTTCACATGCCAACAGACGTACGCAGACGCTTATTTGTTGCAGGTGCAGCTGCAGGCTTAGCAGCAACTTTCAGAACCCCCTTAACAGGCATTCTTTTTGCCTTAGAAATTCCTTACAAAAACGATTTAGACCGAGAAACTTTCATTGAAGCCGTGGTTGCCGCGGTTCCAGCCTATTTGCTTTCAGTAACTGTGCTTGGCAGTGAACCTCTTTTCGGTTTAACATTAAACGCAACAATTTCATGGACAGAAATTGTGTTATCATTGTTGTTAGGTTTAATCTGTGGACTCTACGCTATCTTGTTCACTAAGATATTTAGTTGGACAGGAAATCTGGGCATAAAAATCAGGAAAAAATACGGAACTAAAGCAGTCATAACTGCAGCCGCACTCTTGTTAAGCCTCTCTGGCACAATTTCACTTTACACTATTGGCATAGGTTTAACGTTTACAAGCGCAATCATCCAGACCACTTCGCTTAGTTTAGCGTTGGTTGTCGTTGTGGTTGTGTTGAAAACTTTCTTGACAGCGTTCACCTTGAATTTTGGAGGAAGCGGCGGATTATTCTTCCCATCAATCGTTATAGGTGCAGGCATAGGCTGCATTTTCGCGCAGGTCTTTAATGCTAATTACCCAGTGATGTTCATCGCAGTAGGTATGGCGGCACTATTAGGTGGAACACATAAAATATTGTTAACACCCATTGCTTTCATTGTTGAAACCTTAGGCGGCTTATTTGCTATCCCAGCACTTTTAGCCAACAGTGTAAGCTACGTTGTTTCAGGCAAATACTCATTCTATTCACTTCAACCCAGAACAAGACTAAAAGCAGAAGAATTAGCCCTTGAAAGATTCTTTATTAAAGCAGAAAAAATAGCCCCAGAAAAATTACAAGCAACAGTTGCTTCAGATGTTATGACAAAGAATCCTGTTGTTTTACATAAAGGCGCTAGCGTTAAGGAAGCGTTAGAACTCTTTGAAGGCACTAAATTCAGGGTATTCCCAGTTGTTGACGACGCCAACTGCGTGGTAGGAGTTGTTAAACTGGAAGATTTAGGGTACGTTGATGTTTATCGACAATCAATGAGCATCTCAGACAGTGTAATGCATAAAGCCACCTTAATCCCAGCTCAAACAAACCTGAAAACAATGGTGCAAGTAATGATGGATAGACAGCAAGACCACGTTTTCGTTGTTGACCAAGACCGGAAACTCGTTGGAGTCATTTCAGGAATTGACGTGAACAAAAAAATGATTGAATTACTAGCCATCTAAACCCACACTTTATTGTTTTAATCTTTAGGCATGGATTATTCAATAATACTTTTAAGCGCTAAACCCTAAACAGAAGTTACAGGTAAACCGCAAATGAAACAAAGAATCCTAAAGCTTACACCTGAAGAGCTAATACGAGCAATCCAAGGCAAACCCACCCAAATGGACTTCCCTGCAGACTTGGAACTTGTAGACATAAAATATGACGCTTTTACCAAACAAGTAACCGCAGTAGTTCGAAGTGAAGCCTTTGAAGACGTAGCCGAGAACACGCCTACACCTGAACTTGCTCATGAACCGCCAACTCAGGCGCCAGAAACTGCTCCAACTCCAACACCAGTTGCAGCACCAAAAAAGCCAGAACCAGCACCCGCACAACCAACACCAGCAACACCGCAAAGGTCACTAATTCAAACCTTAACAGCTTCAACACAGTCGTCTTCGTCAACCAGCATAGGCACAGGAGTAAAAACACTGGGACCTAAACCTGAAGCAAACCAAGACACATGCGGTTTTGAAGAAGAATTCACTAAAGAACAACGTAAAGTGCTCCGTTTCACTTCTGACGGTGACTACGTGATTGTTAAACCAATCCAGTTTCTAAAAACCGAGTGGGAAGACATCAACGACACTGTGAAGAGCATTGGCGGTAAATGGATGAAAGGTTCCATTATTGATTACTGGGTTATTCCTAAAAACCAGAAAAAAGACGAATAAACGGCTCCATAAAGAGCCAGCCACTATTCTTTTAGACGAAAAGGTTTAGGAGATGGAAAGTTAAGCCTCCAATCACCAAGGCCACGGCAATGTTTGCCAGTGAGATGATGGCTGCGGCTTTCCAACCGAATTCTTTGCCAAGTATAGCCATTGTTGAAACGCATGGAATGTAGAGCATTGCTACCAATGCCATCACGACCAGTTGTACTGGAGTGAAGCCTACAAGCAGGTTTGTTGTGCCGAGTATTGCTACTGAACCTAAAATGATAAGTTCTTTGCGGACTGTACCAAGTAATAGCAGAACACCAGCGAACGCGGGTAAACCCAGCCATAGAACTGTAAGAGGATAAAGCGCGTTGCTTATCGGGGCAAGTATGTCGTAAACGTATAGTGCTTGTATGAGCGCGCTGCCAACGATGTATATGGGAAAGACAACGTAAATGATTGTTTTAGTACGTGTCCAAGTCTGTTTTAGGACAACTTTCATTGAGGGCCGTTTAAAGCTGCTCATTTCCATGATTAACCCTGTGGATTTTCCAGGAACAGCTTTCATTGCAATTCTGCCCATAGCGAAGATTATGCATAGGTTAACAACGTACAGCAGCAGCGCCCATTGAACTCCAACAAATAAGCCAACCATGCCAAAAAGCACGATTGTACGGGCTGAACAGGGCGCAAATGTGATAGCAAACGCTGCGAGGAGCCGTTCGCGGCGGGTTTCCATGATTTTGCAGCTGTGAATGGCGGGAACGCTACAGCCGTAGCCTAGTATTATCGGGATTAAGGCTTTGCCGTGGAGCCCGATTTTGTGCATTGCACTGTCCATCATGAAAGCTACACGGGTTAGTAGACCTGAGTCTTCGATTACTGCCAGCAACAGGTAGAATGGAATAACAAAGGGAATAATCAACGTTAAGCCTGCGCTGAGTCCACCCCAGAAGCCATTAAGGATAATGCTGAGGAGTGGCGAGGAAGCCGATAATGTTGGGTCTACTGGCTGAATCAGGTTTAAACCTTCCGCTATTAAGCTCGAAAGCCAGTTACCTATAAAGAACGTCCAAAGAAGCAAACCGCCAATCACGCCAATAGCTGTTACGTAACCAAATACGCGGTGAGTGGTAAACCAATCTAATTTGTCAGTGAAAGGATGCCAAATTTCATCTTGCTGCAACGCTGAAGCCACAACAGAACTTGCAAGCGCGTAACGTTCAGAAGCTATAATTGAGAAACATTTCTCTTGACAGTCTTTTTCAAGCTCAGCGGATATCAACTTGGTCTGCAAAATGACCGCTGTTGATTTTTCTGCAACCAGCTTTCGGATTTCACTGTCGCCTTCAAGCAGTTTGATGGCCACCCAGCGTGAGGGGTATTGCAGGTTGAGGT
>JAWRIR010000035.1:0-43862 GCA_040268405.1 Thermoproteota archaeon
TTGGCGCAAACGCGGCTTCTACAGCGAATCCGTACTGGTCAAACTGCTCCAAAAGAAAGGCTACTTTGCCGTTCGAGTCCCAGTAAGCAACCCCAGCCTAAACCCTCTACCCGACTTAATGGCACGCAAAGGCAAACACACATACGCCTTTGAAGTAAAAAACGCAACCTACTACGCCTACTTCCCCAAACCCCAAATCGACAAACTCTTCCGGTTCTTAGATGAATTTATCCCAACAAGCAACGAGTACAAACACGCAGTAGTTGCAGCACACTTGGGTAAACGGTGGTTGTTTAAAGAAATCAGCTGGAACGATTGGAAGAAAGACAAGATTCCCGAAAAAGTTAGGATTTTAAAACGTGATAGAGGCAACTTGAACATCGACAAAAGCTACCAAGAAACACCCCAGTTGCCCGAAGATCAACAGTAAGGGAACGTACCTCAAGCTTAATAATAAATTCCAGCTACAAGCCCTTAAAGCAAAAAATTGGCGGGAACGGGCTTGACAAAAGAAAAAACAAACCAAGAAGCAGTTCAAGAAATTATTGTTTCAGCTCGTACGTTAACTAAGACCTACCTTGTTGGGACTGAAAAAGTTGAGGTTCTAAAAAACATCAACATAGACTTGCCTAAAGGTACTTTCATCGCTTTGTGTGGACCTTCAGGTTCAGGAAAAACCACTCTGCTCAACATAATTGGGGGAATTGACCGCGCAACAAGCGGCAAAATAAACTTTGAAAAACAAGACCTGACGCTCTTAAACGAGGAAGAACTGGCAGAGTTTAGATGCAACCAAACCGGCTACGTTTTCCAATCATTTAATCTTGTTTCCACGTTAACTGTTGCGGAAAACATTGCTTTTCCTATGGAGTGGTTAAGAAAACCATCACAAGAAATAGAAGACCGCATACAACTGCTTCTTGAAACCGTTGGTTTGCAGCATCGTGCAAACCATTTTCCGTCACAACTTAGCGGTGGCGAGCAGCAACGTGTGGCTTTCGCAAGAGCATTAGCCAATAACCCTCCATTGGTTCTTGCAGATGAACCGACAGGAAACTTGGACCGCAATAATGCTCAAAAAATCATTCAAATTTTTCAGCTACTAAAAGCCGACGGCAAAACCGTTATTGTATCTACGCATGACCAAGATATTCGTGGCTTGGCTGATGTGGTTTACTGCATTGATGAAGGAAGACTGGTTAAAGAATGAATCAGAGTTTTCCAGTTAAAGATTTGCTAAGAAGACCCTTGCAAACGGGATTAACCATTGCAACATTAACGTTAACTGTTGCGTCAACCTTGTTTTTGTTGATTTTTAGTGGTCGAATAGGTATAGGCCTATCAGCTCAAACGAGCACATTAACAACTGGTTTATCCACTGTTTTCTCCCAAATTTTGAATTTTATTGAACCGCTGGTGTTTATTGTCGGCGCCATCTTGACGTCTTTTATTGTTTTTCTGATGATGGCTCAAAGAACCCACGATTTGGGTTTAATTAAAGCAGCTGGTTGCCCGGGGTCTTTAGTTGCAGGATATTTTACGACAGAACTCTTGATTGTTTCAGTAAGTGGTTGCCTTTTGGGCATAGTTTTTGGTGTTTTAACTGATTTTTTGGTAGCAACATTTGTCATAGGTTCCTATGTCTTGCCTAATTTTTTCTATGTTGCATTTGTTTTTGCTGTTTTTCTTGTTTTATCTCTTGCTTTTGGCTTAAAACCAATAATTGATGCAGCCAGAATGCCACCGTTAACTGCACTTTCACCTATCAACTTTTATGGAACCCCTGCTGAAAAAAGACATAAACCCCTATCAAAGTTTGGGGTAACCTGGAAAATTGCAACCCGAAGTCTGAGCCGACGCCAAAACGCCGTTGTTCGCATGGTTATTTTGCTTTCAGCTGTCTTCGTTTTGTTGACTATTTCTATTAGCGGCGGAGTTATTGCTAGAGATACGACGGGTTCTTGGCTGCAGTATTCTGTGAGCACTAAGACTGCTAACACGGTTACAATCGCTCATAGTAGCTTCGGTGAAAGGTATTTGGGTTTGTTATCTACATTTTCGGGGGGTGAAATAGCCGATAATTTTGATTATTCTAACAATAGTTATGCCATTTCCGCATTAACAATTAACAATTTAACAGCTTTAAACTCTGTAAGTGGGGTTGATGAACGGCTTGTTTTAGAGGCACACATTTTGGAAGACCGAAATTTTACTGTAATTGGTGGTGTTATGTATTGGGTTGGAGGAACCCGCGAAGGCGACTCCTTAATCATTGGATTAAAACCTAACAAGGAAAATCAGCCATTATCATTTCAAGGCCGATTTTTAGGAAATCAAAGTGGTTTTGAGGCTGTAATTGGCGATTCAATCGCAACAAAAATGTATACAGCAGACCCAAAAAACAACATAAACTATTCAGACCCCTTGGTTCAAAGCGTTAAAATTTTTGACAAAAAATTCGTTATCAACGGTGTTTGTATTGACCAAATAAACAAGGGCTTTGTAACGTATGTACCGCTACTAACCCTTGAAAACTTGACCGGTTTGAGCCCCAATATTGTGTTGGTTACGCCTAAAGAGGGCATTGACAAAGCCACGTTTATGGCGCAACTGCAAGCTGTTCCAGGGGTTGCAGATGGCGAATTGCAGATTTTTTCGTTTGAATTGGTTACGGAAAGGAATTTGGCTTTTTTGAATGCCGCTTGGGCGGTTATTTTGCTTGTGCCGCTGGTTACTTTGGCTTCAGCTGCGATGTGTCTTGTTGGTTATCAGATTTTGTCGGTTGAGGAGCAGCATCAAGAATTCGGAATTTTACGAGCGATTGGAACAAAACCGCGAATTGTTGTTAGTGTTTTGTCTATTCAGAGCCTAATTGTGCTTCTTTCTAGTTTTGGTGTTGGAATTGCCTTTGGGATAATGACGACTTTGATGATTTTGATGGCTAATCCTTTAGTTACTGCATGGACGATTGTTGGAATAGCGGGGTGGCTGTTGTCAGCTTTAACAATCATGTTTTTGCTAAGCCTGTATCCAGCAATAAAAATGGCAAAAACGTCCATCCTCAAAATCTTAACCTAAATGATCAAACACTTTAGGAAACGCCTTTAACTGGTACATGTAAGCGGGAAGCTGGCACAAGAAATCCTGAAGCTGAAGCACTGGAACAATGGGGATGTCATCATAAAATTTGAAGCTGCCCTGAACTAGTGATAAAATTGCGGGAACAAACTGTGCCTTTTCCCATTTAGTGCATTCTAACTGCAGCTTCACTGCAGGCAAAAATTCGGCTAAAGCCTTGGCACGATCGGCTTGGGCTTGCGCAATCTTGCCCAAAACAGACGCAGATATTGCCCTGCCCCAATGTTTACAATCAATACAAACCACCAAAGGCCGTTTGCAACCTACAGCGTCAATCTCCCATTTTCGTCCCCCCTGGCTGAACCGAACGTTTTTGGCTACTGCAAAGCCGTTGTTTCGCAGGGCCATGATTGCGATTTCTTCGAATTCTTGCCAACAGAGCAGGTCACTAACTGTCTGAACATCTGCCCCTAACGAGACTGCTTTAACCGCTAACTTAAGACGGTCATCAATTGAGACTTCAACAGTTTGGTCATTCAAATTAAGCAGGTTTTCAGATTGAAATTTTTCTATCAACAGGTATGTAGTCTCAGTGGGCAATTTGGAGTGGTCTTTAACATCTTTTAATAAAACCCCGGTTTTTTTGGTTAATTTTAGTAGCGAAATTATCAGATTGCGCTCAACACTTGTCATAAGCTACCCCCATTTTTGTTATTAA
The DNA here is from genome assembly GCA_040268405.1 of Thermoproteota archaeon. Lineage (GTDB taxonomy): Archaea > Thermoproteota > Bathyarchaeia > Bathyarchaeales > Bathycorpusculaceae > Bathycorpusculum. The sequence continues at coordinate 3,797 of JAWRIR010000035.1, forward strand.
AGCAGCAAAAACTATTCAAAAAGAGCATTAAGTCACCGATAAAAACGGGTTCACCAAGCAATCGGTGTACAAAAGCATCACCCAAACACACTTTTTCACCACAGAGCGTTTCCAAAGTTTTCAACATTTTGCAGGCACTCATGCAACCAACCCCCGTTAAGCAAACCTATGGATATCCCCACGTATTTCCCCCTGACAAAAATAATCATTTCGCCCCTTGCATAAAAAAAGTTCTCACCAGCCACCACCAGCAGGCTTCGCAAGTCGTAAAGCCAAAATTCACTCAAACAATGGATAAATTGCAACTATTGATAGCACTTATCTGCAAACATCTTGCCTGTTTTTAACTGTTTAATGTAAAAAGTGACCATTCGAAAAATTTTCGTTTATACAAAACAGCAAAGTTGTCAGAAAAACAAGCAAAAGCCCGCAAACCAGCGAGACAAAACGCTAAAAAAAGCAAAAATAGCGCTGTACCTGGTATTTGCCAACATGCCAAACGTTGAAAAACCCTTTGTTGGCCTAAAAAGAATGAAAAATAGTGGCACCTTTTTTCCAAAAAACACTAAAAAATCATGAAAGTCTTGAAAAAAGGGTTGTAACGCAGATTTGTTAGTTGCTCGGTTCATGATTATATAAGGTTCGCTTGTCTTCGTTAAAAATTCTTCAGTTAGCAATTTTGAAAATTGACGATAAGTTGATTTTGTTGATGCTTTTGTATACAAGCAGGCTAAAACTTTGTAAAAATGGTTCATTTGCCAAGAAAAAAGGTGGCATGATGAAAGAGAGCTACTTTGGCTTGTGACCTTTTGTTTTTGATGAATTTGGTTTTCCCTGAAGCATAACAGCTGCCCGTTTAAGATCCAAAGGCGTGTTAACGCTAAAGAATGAACGCAACTCAGGATCTATCTGCTCGATAACCATTGTGGAAATGTATCGTACACCACGAAGTTTCTCAACCAACGTTTGCAAGTCAGTTGCTCCTTCAGTTGCAACTTGTTTTGCTGTCTCTAAGACAAGTTTAGTCTGGTAAACTGAGCAGAGCGGTTCAATTTCGTTGTCAGGATTTCTAGGGACAGCCGCTGTTTTGCCGATAGCCAAGTCAAAAAGAAGCATAGATAACTCTTCTGAAATGAATGGTGAATCGCTTGGAAGTAACATGGAGTATGTGCCTTGGGCAGCTTCAAAGCCCGTTATGGCTCCGTTTAAGAGTCCGTGACCTTGGGGGTTATCTATGGCGAATTTGGCGGTTTCCGGCAAAAGTTTGGCGTACATGTCTGCGCGTTCTTGTGTGTTGGTTACAATTATTACTTCATCAACGATTGGTTCAACGATGTTAAAAACGCGTCTAATCAAGGGTTTGTTGTCAAGCAGTATTGTGCCTTTGTCTTCAGGAAACCCTCGTGAAGTTCCACCTGCAAGTATGATTGCTGATTTGTCTAACACTGATTGTTTTTCTCCCAAGCAAGTTCTAGCGTGTCGTACATTCTTTAAGTTTTTCCTATTGCTGTTTTGGCAAAAACAAGAGGCTTAAGAGAAAAAAGTTTGATAAAAAAGGAGAATTAGCCTATTTCGTTTTGCTCGATTTTGCCTGCCATTTCAGCTAGTAACTTTGTGAATGGGTGATCAGGCTTGTCTTGTGGGAAGATGAAATTACCTTCAGCACGCAAGATTTCACAGAAACATGGAACAGCCCCAAGCAGCGGGACATGATATGTTTCTTTGACTTTCTTGGCTAGTTCAGCGTTCTTGCTTTTAGAGGCATCAAGCACCTTGTTGATTACCAACCCGCTTTTCTTTTCGAAAAGGTTGTAAAGTTCAGCCAGCATACGCCTAGTTCCGTTTACGTCTGAACGGTCTCCTGTTGTGGTGACTACGACAAAGTCTGCTGTTACAATTGCGTTTATGGAGGAATATTGCAGACCCGGACTTGTGTCGAAGACTATGTAATCAAACTTTTGTTCGTTGAGGAGCGTATTTCTTAGTGATAGCAATCGGCCAAGTGCTCTCATTTCCCATTTGCGGTCTTTTGCTGACATGTCTCTGATGGCTTCTGTTGATGGGTTTGCGAGACCTGCGTAAAATTTGCCTCCGCCAGGTATTCTTGCGCTTAGGTCGATTAAGATTTTGTTTATTTCGCAGGTGTTGTTTAGGTAATCGTTAAAGTAAGTTTCAGCGTTTTCGCATTTTAGTATGGCAAAAAGGCTTGGTGCCCTGAAGTCTAAGTCAAATATGGCTACTTTTTTGCCTTGTTTAGCAAATGTTGCGGCCAAGTTAACGGACATGAGGGTTTTTCCGGTTCCGCCTTTGTATGAGTGGACTGCTATAATTTTGCTCATGACATTCAGCTCTGTGATTCTCTATCAACATAGAAGTAGGCTTTTCTGCCTTTGCGTTCTTTTTTAAGGTAACCCATGATTACCAGTTGATTTAGGTAGGCACTTTCAACTGCTCGGGCTCGGCTTGTTTGATCAGCAATTTCTTCTGCGGTAGCACGTCCGTTTCTGCAGATAGTCATTGCTGTTTTTCGGAGGTGGTCTGGCATGTTGAGAAGGGTCATAACGTCGAGTGAGGCGTCGGGAACCATTGTTGTAGTTTCTTTTTTGCTACTTCCGTTTTTCTGGATTTCTATCATTACTTCGAATTTCTCGTTAAGTCTCTCGAGGTTTTCTTTTATTTTCTCTAGAATAACGAGAGGTTTTTTTCCTAACACTTCATCTTTGCTCAACCAAGATTTCCCCGAGTATATTTGTTTTTCAAGTATACAGTTCAATAATTCAGAAGTGTTTATTAAGTCTTACGAAACGCAAATAACTATTTTGGAACAACAAGCTTGTTTGCTCGGAAACAAGCCAACAATATTATAATTAGATTCTGAATACGAATAAAAATGGAAATAGAGTTTGGGGGGGTAGGTAAAAAATTGAAACTAGAAGGGAACTGGAGCTAAATTACGTGCTTCTTCGACAATCGGCAGCACTTGTTTGAGCTCTCTGAAATACTTTAGCACTGTAATTCCGCGTTGAGTAATTGCATAAACTACGCGGGCTTTGCCTACTGTGCGTTCTTCAACCAAGCCCTGCTTGATCAAGAAATCTAAGTATTCTTTGAGTACACTGCAGTTAACGTTAGCCTTGTACATTACGTGGGTCAGCTTCAATGGACCCCTGTGAGCCAGTACCTTCAGGATGTCAACATACATTTCGAGTTTTGAACGTCGCATGCATAGACCTCTTTTGTTGAACACAAATCCGTGTTTTAGATATAAAGGCTTTATGTATTACTAATCAGTAACTTTTTCCATGCAAGCGGCTTAATTGTCAGCGTTTTCAGCGATTCGATTTAACACGTTTATTCTATTTTCGAATGCTGTGACTAGGTCATCTAGCAATATTTCTTGCAATTCTGTCGAAAGTTTGCCCATTTTTCCAGTGAAAACGTCAGCTAATTTAGCTTCAAGTTCTTTTCTCTCTTTTTGTTTAACTGCTATTTGCTTCACCATTTGTTTCACTTAATTTTTTCCTCCGAGTCGTACAGACACACAAATAGCAGATTGCATTTAAACACCTTATGAAAACACACTATTTACTCTAAATAAATAATATTAAGCCACTTTTTTTAATTTAATAGACTGCAAACTTACTATGATTCTTAAGGTTTTCAGTTGTTGCTCTGGCTTATTGTATCATGTTTTTCGTGTGACTTAAGATACAGCGTTTTAGAGATAAGAATTATTGTGCGTAATGTAACCTACAAATACTGAGGAACAATACAGCTACAAGCTTCTTACACACCATAAAGAAAATGCTAAAACTTTCCTAAATAGGCGGTTTACCAATAACCTTGTTGTTCAAGGTTTTAGTCCAAAGTTGAAAATCTTTTGATGGAGGAAAATCCCTAAACAGCCTTTTTCGGTTGGATTCCAAGAAATGGTTTTCTTCACCAACATACTCTTTAGCAGTTAAGAGACTGTGTCCTGCTTTTGTTGCATGCTCTTCGATTGGGGCAACCTTTTGTTTCCAGAACTCGTCCCGTAACGTGTGATGTTCAATAATTGTTAAAGGCACGGTTTCCACGATAGCTTTAAGATTGTTTGTTGCGTTTTGAAGCGCTGCTTCGTTTACCCGGAAACCTGAAAGGTAAAATGGTGGTCCCCCAAGCATAAGCAGAGACGGATTAACATCCAATATTAGCTGAGCTGTATGGTTGGACATTGGTCCTTGAATGTCAGGGGCAAACATGAAACGTTCGTCACCGTATTGGATTGTAACCATTATTACATATCCCAGCATAGAGTTGTCTTCACCATGAGCGGCTGCTTCGGAGAAACGTAACTGTGTGTTTCCATAAACGAACGTTTTTCCGTCTGCATATTCAACGTTTTTGGCGTGTTTAGCACCTGTTTTCAAAAATGCTCCTGCACGTTCTCGTTGGCTGGCGTTTATGTTCTCTTTTGGATTTTTGATAAGCAATATTTTGTCTTTGTAAATTTGGCGTGCTGTTTCTGTTTGAGCTGTCCAGTTGACTACCCAGTCTTCAAATGATGGTGTATGATGGTCATAATGGTAATGGCTGATGGTTACGATTTGGGCTTTGTCTGCTGCTTGGGCGATTTTTGCTCGTAGGTTTTGGATTGTTTGGAATTCGAGTGGGTGAGGTGGCAGATTAAACCGCCAAGGACAAAGTGAGATGCCTGCGTCCAAAAGCACAACAGTATCTGGGGTTTCGACGAGGGTGCACATGGAACGAACGCCGAAGCTTTCAGATGCCAATGGTGTAACGTTAATTTGTTTAAGTAGTAATGCTGGGCGGTTCATGGGTTTTCCTTGTTTAAGAATTATTCTTTGAAGTTAAAAGCGTAGCTGCAATGCAGGTTCGATGATTGGGATTAAGTTTATAGCGTTGCAACGTTGAACTTTATTTGGACTTGCTTTTGAGGTTAAACAGATGAGCGGAAAATCAGGGTTTGAGGTTGCTACGTTGGCTGGTGGCTGTTTTTGGTGTTTGGAAGCGGCTTTTAGCGTTATTGATGGTGTTGTGAAGGTTGAGTCAGGATATACTGGCGGTGACTTAGACCATCCAACTTATGAAGAGGTCACCACGGGAACCACCGGTCATGCAGAAGCTGCCCGAATAACGTTTGACCCTAAAGTGATAAGTTACCGAGAGATTTTAGAGGTTTTCTTTGGCATTCATGACCCGACAACTGTTGACAGGCAGGGACCTGATGTTGGCCCGCAGTATCGTTCAGCTATTTTTTATCATAACTCTGCGCAAAAAGCGACCGCTGAAAAAGTAATTGCTCGGTTGAATCGTGACGGAATCTTCGATAAGCCCATCATAACTAGTGTTGAGCCACTGAAAATCTTTTATAAGGCTGAAGATTTTCATAAAGACTACTACAAGAAGCATCCCAAAGAACCCTATTGCCAAGTAGTAATCGCACCAAAAATTGCGAAACTACGGAAAAGGTTCTTTGATAAGCTGAAGGTGCCTCAGTAATGTCCAAAAACCCGCAAAATAAAGCTGAACAACTATTAAATGAAATTGCAGATATTGCAGTTGTAGAGTTCCTTCCAATTGTTGGACCTGCCAAAGGAAAAATTTTGGCAGAGGAAGTAAAAAAAGCTCAACCTAAAAACGTTCTTGAAGTAGGTACTTTCATTGGCTACTCAACTATTTTGATTGGTCGCGAACTTGGAAAAGACGTAAGGTTCGTTACCATCGAAGAACATTTAGACGAAGCCGAAGTAGCTAAAGATAATATTCGCCAATCCGAAATCGATGTTAACGTTCAAGTTATCAGCGGCGACGCCATAGATGTTATTCCAACATTGCCTTGCTGCTTTGACTTTGTTTTCCTTGATGCAGCTAAAGACGAATACTTCCAATACCTCAAGCTAATTGAGGATAAACTATGGAAAGGCGCAGTTATTGTTGCAGATAACGCTGGCAAATTTGCGCCAGAAATGAAAGAATACTTGGATTATGTCCGCAAATCCGGCAAGTACAATAGCCGTTATGTCGGTGTGGGCAATGACGGTTTAGAAATAAGCGTTAAACTCTAACAGTTTACGCTTGAAACAATTTTTTAAATATTCAGTCGTTATAATTTTTAAGTGATTTCTTGCCGAGTTAAGCAGCCCAACATTGCAGGCTTCAGCTTTGACTTGCAGGGTCTTTCGTTGAACTAGCGAAGTTTGACCTAAAGGTTTAATGGGTTTAAACTACGTTTTGTGGTTGGTGGGCGATGACGACTCTGGCCCCGTAGACGTGTAGGATGATGTGGATCTTGAGTGCGAAACCACCATTTACGCCCTAAATCACTTGATTGAAAGCGTTGAATGGCAAAGAGCCCACTAACAAACTCTCGCAACGAATCACCAAAAAGGCTAATCTCTCAAAAAGTTAGGCAGTTGGGTGGTTGAACCTGTTTTCTAAAAGGTTGAATCATTTATTGAGTCCATTCTTTGTTTTGAAAAAAAACGTTTTCCCAGATAAACCGCCATTGACCATTCCGTTCGGAAGGCACAGTTATGGACCACAACCAGAACTTTTAGGTTCCATGCCGTGGTTAACTAAAAAGGCTCGTGGCAGCAAAGTGGGTAATTTCTGTTCCTTAAGCGACGGAGTTAAATTTTCTTTTTTAGGAAAGCACAATTACAAGTGGGTGTCAACGTATCCGTTTTACGATTTTTACAATTCTTGGGGTTTTGAGGATGAGCTTTGGCACAATGGCAAACCGGATGAGGCCAAGATTGAGGCGTCACCGATTGTTATTGAAAATGATGTTTGGGTAGCGTCAAACGTTGTTTTCAAGGAAGGCGTATTAGTTCATAATGGCGCGGTTGTTGCAATGGGTTCCTTGGTAACTAAGGATGTCCCTGCTTACGCTTTGGTTGGCGGAAACCCTGCAAGAGTCATCAAGTACCGGTTTTCGCCGGAACAAATTGCCGCTTTGCAGGAGATTGAATGGTGGAATTGGTCTGACCGTGAAATCAAAAAGGTTTTGCCTTTGCTGCTTTCAGAAGATGTAGATGCCTTGATTAGATACGTAAAAAACAAAAAATAACAAAAAGAAAGAGGTTATCTTTTTTCTGGTGGTGTTTCCCAAAGTTGAAGTTTTTCTTTCTTCATTTCCGTACGTTTACGTTGTAGGTATCGGTAAACGGTTTTGTGCTCGCAACCTTCAATAATCATTTGAACTGCGTTTCGAGCAGCGTCTGCTTCTTCATAGCTGCCGATTATTCCGATTGTGTGACCGTAAACGGTAACGTTAGCTTCGGTTAATTCTTCGATTAGTCGGCGGGTTTTGCCTTCTGCGCCGATGATTCTGCCTTTTATGCGTTTGATGTCAGCTTCTGAACGTCCGAAAACAAGGCGTAAGTCAACCATGTCGAAAACGTCGTCTTCGTTTCTGATTAGTCTGAACGCGACTTCGGGGGCGAATCCTCTTCCAATGGCGGTTGCGAGGTCTTTTGCTCGTAACAGCATGGATGGGTCATCTTGTCCTTCGCCAAGGGTGATGGTTACTCCGCCGTCTTCGCTGTCAACTGCAAGGTTTACTTTCATGCGTTCTTCAATGTAGGCTTTGGTTTTGCCTTCTGGACCGACAAGTATGCCGACGCGTTCTCGTGGAATTCTGACAAATGAATCTAGATTAGACATTTATTTTCCAACAACCTGTTTATGCAATTCTTCAACTGGGGTTACATTTACTCTTAACCTACTAAAGAACCTATTCAGATTATTTAGGTCCCTTGTTAACATGAAATCCGCCATTGGATGCTCAATTGAAACGGATTGTGACATGTCGATAATGACTGGTTTGCCCTTCCACATCATAATGTTGTATTCGCTGAGGTCGCCGTGTACCAGTTTGGCTTTTTGATAAAGCCGTTTAAGGTTGGTTACGAGGATTTTGTAGATTTTTTCAGGGTCTTCCGGCGGAGACTCCTTGAGAGATGGTGCACTATTGCCTTCTTTGCCGATAAACTCCATAACCAAAACGTTGCTTTTTACAACAACGGGTTTTGGAACTTTTACTTTTGCTTGGCAAGCCTCTTCTAGATTTCGGAATTCTTTTTGTGCCCAAACAGCGATAAGCGAGCGGGTGTCACGTTTTACGTTTTTGAACCGTGGGTCGCCTTCGATGTATTTTAGCATGCCTTTTTTGAATTCAGCCGATGAGGTAAGGTAGATTTTTACTGCTAAGTCTTTGCCTTCCTTGTTTTTGCCCCAGTAGACACGGGCTTCTTTGCCGCTACTGACGACGCCGTTAACTTCGTAGAGTATGCCATCGTTGAGTAGTTGGAAAACGATTAACCGGGTGGTTTGGTCAAAAACTTCCTCTACAGTGGCGCGTTCGTTTGCTTTGTCATGGATGAGCATTTTGTCTCGTCGCTCAACATGACGTTCGCGGTGTTCAAGACGTTTTTTGGCGTTATGGGACATATCAGTCTACATGCTATAAGTGTCAGGGTATTTAAATCACTTGAGCATGAAAGAACCTTCTTTGCTAATATGACCTACCCCCTATAGGTTTCTGCAATGAGTTTCTAATAGGCTCCAAATAGGTTGCTGAGAAAATAATACTGCAAGAAAATTAAAAAATTAAAACAAAAAATGCTGTTAAATTAAAGGGTTAACAGTCCCTTGCGTCTTAATGTGTCTGCTTGAGCGTGTGTGTAACGCCAAACAACGTCTGCGCGGGTGTCACTTTGGAAATCCCAAGGTGCAACAATAACGATGTCGCCTTCACGAATCCAAACACGTCGCTTCATCTTGCCGCGAATTCGGCATAACCTTTCTTTGCCATCTTGGCATTTAACTTGAATACGGTCGAAACCGAGCAGTTTTGTAACTACACCGAGGACTTCGCCCTGTCCTGGGTAAACTAACTCGCCTATTTCGCCTTCGCTTAAGACTTTTTTCTTTCCCAAACGTTAAACCTCTATTACTTTAGAAGAATGTAAAGGATAATACTCCTTTAAAAGCGTGTTCATCAAATTCGGCAGATTTAACAGGGCACATTAACAGCCGTGGCAGAAAACAGTGTAAATTTAAATGTTTACCGTCTAATAGTCTTGCTGTGAAGGGCTGAATAGATTGGCTTACGTCTTCAACATACCCTATCGAAACAACGTTAAACTGAAACAGGTAATGGATAAAGTCAAGGAAAACAAGACCTTGCAAACGTACTGGCGGTGCTCAAACGTTATGGCTATTGACCGCATGGGCTACACTGACCATGGACCAACTCACGTAAAAATCGTGGCAAACATCGCCTTAAAACTCCAACGTGTACTCGTCGAAAAGAACCTAATCACACCAAGCATCGTTGAAAATTACCACTTTACCGTTGATGACGCTGAAGTAGTAGTCGTTTTAGGTTCAATAATGCATGACCTTGGCATGATTGTCCAAAGACGCGACCACGAAAAATACAGCGCCTTCCTCGCCTTGAAAGTAATCGACGACCTGCTAACTCCAACTTACAATGAAGAGGAACGTGCAATCATAACCTCAGAGGTTCTGCATGCCATCGTTTGCCATGAAGTACCTGAAAGAACGGAGATGCCCAAAAAGATTCTAACCAAAGAAGCAGGCATCGTAGGCATCGCAGACGCCTTAGACATGGAAGCAGGCCGAGCACGAATCCCGTTTCAATCAGGCAAAGTAGACATTCACGCCGTATCAGCCTTGTCCATTGAGCAAGTCGAAGTAAATGTCCCCGAAAACGGTTTTCCAAAACCCATCGTTATCCATATCAAAATGAGCAATTCAGCAGGAGTCTTCCAAATTGACGAGTTACTTAAGCCAAGAATCGTTAACTCGGGTTTGGAAAAGTTTTTCCATGTAGTCGCGGAAATCACTGGCGAAAAAGAAAACCGTATAATTGAAAAATTCGAGATTTAATAGTCCAAAGAACATTAAAGTCACTAAAGGCAATAGTAAAAATAAATTGGAGAATCAAGCAAGCCATGTCTACCCGAAAAGAAATTGACCCTCTTGGAGAAAAAGAAATCCCCAAAGACGCATACTTTGGCATCCAAACCTTCCGTGCAACAGAAAACTTTCCCATAAGCGGCTTAAGAGAACCATTCGTTTTCATTAAAGCCTACGTTTCAATCAAAAAAGCAGCAGCAATAGCAAACAATCAAGTAGGCTGGCTTAAAGATGAAACAGCAGAAGCCATAATTCAAGCCTGCGACGAAATCCTATCAGGCAAGTTTGTTGACCAATTCGTTATTGACGTGTTCCAAGCAGGCGCCGGAACATCATTTAACATGAACGTTAACGAAGTCTTAGCCAACCGAGCCTTAGAAATCCTTGGCAAACCAAGAGGCGAATACAAAATCGTTGGACCAAACGACCATGTCAACATGGGACAATCAACCAACGACACGTTCCCAACTGCCCTGCATGTTTCAGTCCTTATGGCGCTTCAACCATTGCTTAATGAGCTTGACTTGCTTGCAGAAGCTTTTGAAGAATTAGGTAAAAAATATGGGCACGTAATCAAATCCGGCAGAACTCATCTGCAAGACGCGGTACCAGTTACTAATGGCCAAGAATTCGGCGCGTATGGCTCAGTTATCAAGCACTGCAGTGACGAGTTAAGAAGGCGTCAAGAAAACCTTTATTCAGTTGCTTTAGGTGGAACCGCAACGGGAACAGGAGCTAATGCTCACCAAGAATACAAGCGACTTGCAATCGGTGAACTGGCTAAAATGATTGGGTTCCCATTAAAACTGGCAGCTAACAATTTTGAAGCCTTACAAAGCCACCGAGCAGCAGCAACTGTTTCAAGCGGCTTAAAAGAGCTGGCTTTAGAGCTTATTCGTATCGCTAACGATTTACGTCTTTTAGCTTCAGGACCAACAACAGGGTTTGACGAGATAGTTTTGCCGCCTGTTCAACCAGGCTCCTCTATTATGCCCGGCAAAGTAAATCCTGTAATGGCGGAATGCCTTGACATGGTCGCTTACCAAGTTGTTGGATGTGACGCAGCCGTTTCTTTGGCAGTTCAAGCAGGCCAACTGGAACTAAACGTTATGACGCCAGCAATCGTGTATAACATACATTTCGCAATTCAAATCCTAACCAACTATTTGCCAGTATTCCGTAAACGATGCGTTGAAGGAATAACCGTGAACGAACAAAAATGCACGGATTACCTTGAAAAGAACCCTTCCATGGCAACGTTGCTGTCGCCCTACATTGGTTATCTAGAAGCGGCAAAACTGGCAAAGCAAGCCCAAAAAGAATGCCGTTCCGTTAAGGAGATTGCTTTGGAGAAGGGTTTGCTTAAGCCTGAACAGCTGGAAAAGATTTTCAGCCGAAAGAACCTGCTTAACGAATAAGCAGCATCTAACTTCTTTTTAAAAATTAAAACCTGTTTTATCAAGGTTTTTGATGATTAATTAAATATACAACTTTAATCCAGATTTATTGAGTCGTGATTGAGAGATGGGTAAAAAGAATGGTGGTAACGGTGCAATCAAAGCTATCAAAACCCTTTTTAAAAAACCAGCAACAACCAAGTACCCATACGTTAAACCTGAACTAAACGAAAACTACCGTGGTGAACCCATTTTCGATTACAACCTGTGCATTGGATGCAGCTTATGCGCCCGAAATTGTCCATCAAAAGCAATTGAAATGATTGAAGCAGACAAAAAGAAGCGTCCCCAGTTCAGGTTGGATAAATGTATTTTTTGTAATAACTGTGTAGATGTCTGCCCAACTAAGGCAGTTAAGCGTTCAAGCATTTTTGAATATGCAACCTTAGACAAATCAGAGTTAACCAAGAAGCCGCCTGAAACCAAAAAAGAACAATAAGGTTAACCTGCTATGCCGTAACCGCTGACTTTTACGGTTGCGTCCGTGCTGCTTGAACTGCATGAAGCATCAACAATTATGGCCCAAATAACGTTTTGAGATGGAAACAGTTGCAGTATTTCGTCGTCAGAAAGCCAAACAGTTGAGCTGTTTGTGAAAACCTTCTCGATGGCGGGTGAATACACGTTATCTATGTATTCCATTTGGATGCGGACTGTTATTGTTTCGTTGTGACTAAAGCTTCCTTGAACCTCAATTTTTGGTTTGAAAGTGACAATTTTTAATGGTTTAGGTATAATACTGACGTTGTCGCCGAATTTGCCGTTTACGCCTACTGGAACGGGAATGTTTTCTCGGTCAAAAAGGCTGCCAGCCGCTGAAATCCAAACGTTATAAGGGTTGTGGATTCTTGATGTCCAGTTGCCAAGAAAACTAACGCCTCCATCAATAATGGGTGTTGCATCTGCAGATTCCAAAATATCAATGCCAAACAATAAGTCTGGAGCGTCACTAAAGGATTCAAAGACAACGTCAATAAGCAGTGACTGCGACATTGTTCCCCCTAACCGTAAACCTGTTTGGTTAAAAGCGCCGTTTTCACCTATCCAGATGCGTACGTTTTGGAGTTGGCTGTTTGAGAATTCAGTTTGGTTTTCAACGTTAATGGCAACGGAGTTGTCGTACTGGTTAAAGAAGCACCGATTTATTTCGGAACTTGCGTAGGAACCGGTTGCGTTGCCTGTTGGCGTGCGGAAAGCGATGCCTTCGGTGCAGTTGATGAAGTGGCAGTTTTCGATTTTTGTGCCCTCTGTCCAGGTGTCACTGTTGGCAAATTCAAGACCAACAAGGCTGTTTTGGAAAATCATGTTGGTTATGGTTGCGCCGAAAGAGTTTTCGATTCTAACGGCGCCGTCATCTATGACTAAACCTGAAACGATCGAGTATTTTGATGATGTATAGTTGTCTCCGCGAATAACGATTGCGTGTCCGTTACCATTGATTACTGCGCCATCTCCAACGATTTTTACGTTCCACTTGTTTGAAACCACGATGTCCGCTGTCAGGTTAAAGGTGCCCTTGTCAAGATAAACGGAGCTACCCTGTGTTAACGCGTAATTGATGGCTATTGAAGCCGTTGCAAACCCGTGCGTTATCTGGTTGGTCAGGGTGTTTCGTAATTTGAATGCTGAACCATCTTGGGAAATAACAAAGTCAAAGCCTGAACTGTCTGTTTGCCCCGCTTCATTCATTGCACTGTATTGGCTGATTACTAAGTAGGTGTCAAACGCAGAAACAAGTAGCACTACTATTAGGATTAAGCCGATAACTCGTCCAGATAAGGCTATTTTCATGGCTTTTCCGACTGGGGCTGGTTAGGACCGGTTTATTTACCATGTAGAAGGTTAATTGTTAATTAAATTTTATGATAATTCGCCGCGTCAGCATTCATTTTGTGGCTTGAGATGCTTATGGGTTTGGAGCAAATGGCAGCTAATTCGAAAAATGCTTTCGGAAGCTGCCTCAACCTTTGGGTAGCATGAACCTGAATGTTGATTGTGGTTACATGAGGCTATAACTAGTCCTTATATAACAAATTCAAAATCATAAATAGTAAGGCTACAGGTCTCAAGCAGTTTTTGAAGAATTTAGTTCCGCATAGGCGAAAATAATGATTGTTTTTGTTCATCAACCGGAGTACATTCCATGGATTGGCTTCTTTGACAAACTCGCCAGATGCGACGTTTTCGTTATTTACGATGACGCACAATTTGTACACGGCAGTTACCATAACCGCAACCGTTTAAGAACCAGCAAAGGTTGGCGTTGGATAACCGTGCCAATCGTACACAATCATCCACAAATGATCAAAGCTGTACGGATAGCAGGAAGCAAATGGCGAGAAGACCACACCCAAATTTTGATTCAACAATACGAAAAAACGCCCCATTTTAACACGTATTTTCCCATAATTGAAGAAGCATTAAACTTCAATCATGAACTGTTAATTGGTTTGAACCTGCATCTTCTAAAAAAAATCGCTGAAGCCTTAGGCATAAAAGCCAAAATGATTCGCAGTTCGGAATTTCCGTATTGCGGGTACGATAAAAATGAGAAACTAATTTCAATGTGCAAATTCTTAGGTGCAGACACTTACCTTTCAGGGAGCGGCGGAAGGGTTTACGTGGATGATAGAGCCTTTGCTGAGGCAAACATCAAACTACAATGGCACAGTTACACACATCCAACATATCAGCAACAGTTTGAAAGTTTTGAACCAAACATGTCCGTCGTTGACTTACTTTTTAACGTTGGACCCCTATCTAAAGAAATTATTCTAAGTGGCGGAAAAATAGAAGAAAACACCAACCCTTTGGCTGTTACCGCCGAAATTAGGCAAATTACAGTTGAACAGCCCCAAAGCAACATTGCAGTTTCTGCCGCTTAAAATCAAGAACGTTTTTAAAATTTAATTACGCCATAAAAGCGTATGAGCTTCACATTTGCCCTGGCAGCTACTTTGAAGAGTAAACGTTTTTGGACTTGGATGACAGCAGGCATAATCATTTACCTTATACCAGTCGCTATACGTTACGCTACAGGAAGCATAATTATACCGTTTCTTAATTGGCCGGGCTACTGGATTGACCATTTTATTCCGGGCAATTTTTCAGAAAAACTTCTTGTTAACATGTTCTTTCCAGGTGCTGCAGGAGCTATAGCAGGCGAAATCTTCGCTATCAGTTATCTTGAGCAAAAACTTACTGTTAAAATGAAATATTTCGCCAGATTTGAAGGTGCACTTATTTTCGTTTCTTTATGGTCTCTTTTCCAGCTTTGGGGTTATCAACTTGCGGTTTATATGTCCTTTTCACCAGGCAGCAACCTATTTGAACACTACTTCGTTTACCCAATAAACTACATAATCGCAGCTTTCTCAATATTTACTCCAACAATTATCCACTCATTAAAAATTTTAGTCAAGTTGATAACGAAAAAACTCAAATGTTCTATTCCATAAATTTAGTGGCTATTTTATTAAACGGGATTTGACCAAAATTTATAAATCAAAAAATAGAAAACATATTGAGGAATTTTTAAGTGAACTACAGCCAAATAGAAGACAAAGATATTTTTATCAAGGAATTCAGGATTGGAAAAATAAAAGGGTTAATCTTTGATCCTGAAGAGTGGAAGATAACACACCTTGAAGTTGAACTAAGCAAAGAAGCCAGCGAAGAAGTTTTAGGTATAAAACCTGCAATGCTTGAAGCACCGAGAAACAAACTTGCAATTTCAGCTTTAGCAAAAGGCGTGGCGTGTTGTTCTGAAAAAGGTGTAGAGCTTAAAATATCCAAAGGACAAGTTGGAATATACCTTCGACCACTCTAAATCACTTTTTCTTTTTATATCACACTTGAAAATTAGGTCTAAATCTTAAAGAGTAGTTTACATGTACAAAAAAATCTTGGTTCCATTAGATGGTTCAGAAGCATCTTTGAAAGCGTTAGATGAAGCAGCAGAACTTGCAAAATTGACAAAAGGGGAAATCACAATCATTCATGTGTATTCGATGGGAACGTCACTGGTTATATCTGAAAGTCAAGAACATTTCCAAAAATTAGCAATAAAAAACGGTGAAGCACTTTTATTAAAAGCTAAGGAAACTGCAAAAAACAAGGGATTTAATGTCAAAAAAGTGTTGCTTGAAGGAGACCCAGTTGAACAGATTGTAAAAACAGCTCATGAAGGATATTTTGAGTTAATTGTTATGGGTGCAAGCGGACTAAGTGGGTTTAAAGAATTTTTCTTAGGAAGCGTAAGCCACGGCGTCATAAAAAGCGCCCCCTGCCCAGTACTAGTAACACGTTAAAAGAGAAAAGCAAAAAAAGAGCGGTTTAAAGCTTCATTATTTGGGCGTGGGGTACGCCTTCAATTTTTAAAACCGCTTCTGGGTGAACAAATCCTTTTTGGATGGCTTTTTCCACACAACATTTACCCACCAAATTGACGATGGTAGAGTTTTCTATCATACCAACTGCTTCGTCAACAGTGGCTTTTCCGCCGTTGTAGAATTCGTCTTTTACTTTGAAGGTGATTTTGCCTTCATGAAGGGTTCTGCCGAGAAGTTCAACATCACAGATGGCTAACACAACGTTTTTTCCCATCTGTTTTAGTTTAACGTAAACTTCTTCCATCCCTGTTTCCCTAAATTTGCTTAATTGCAGATTTTGCGCCACAAGCGTTGCAGACAAGGAAGGCAAGACGCTTATCTTTAACAAGTTTGGTGTCTGGACGTTTGCACACTGGGCAAATTACGAATGCATCCATGTATCTTTGCAGTAGACGTTCAAAGCTTTCACGTTGGAATTTGCCTTGGAATATTGCGCGGTTGTCATGGAAAGTTGCTGCGGTTGCCATTTCGCGAGTAAGAAATTTCAGGATATGTTGGGGGTCGCGGTCTAAAACGTCTGCAACATCACCAAAATTTGAAATGATTGTGCGCATGCCAACCGTTGTAATATACAGTCTAGGTAATTCAAGACGTTCCTTTTTTAAAGAGACCTCTGGCATTTGTTCTTCGGCCCTCTTTAATAATTCATCATAACGAAAGTCCATAGTGAGTCTCAGTCCAATGATGGTGCCTGCATGTATTTAAAACTTATAATGCACGAAAATGGTATTAGCATGGTAAAAACACTGAAAGAGTAAGTTAAAATAATATAAACATGTAATTTACAAGACTATTAATCCAAAACTGCACAGAGGATAAACGTGTCAACCCAAGATAAACTCAATCAAATCGCTAACTTGCGTTCACAGATCGCCACTCTGAAAGATCAAGTGAATAAAGCAGACAGTGAATCAAAAAAGCAGGTTGAGAAGAGAGACCAATTAAACGAACAAACCCGAAAAATTAACCTCGAAATCCGCGATATCAAAAAACAGCGGGATGAAATTAACCAAAAGGTTCAAGCCCTTAAACAGCAAAGGGACGAGGTTAGAGTAAAAATAAAGCCGATCATGGATGAAATCCAGGCGATTAACGAGAAGAAAGAAGAGCTCAAAAAGAAAGCTCCCCGCGTTCGCCAAAAAGACATCCAAGAAGAAATTAACAAGATTGACTGGAAGATTCAAACTGAATCTTTAGACCTACAAGAAGAAAAACGCTTAGTAGGAGAAGTTAAACTTCTTGAAACTCAGCTTAGCGGCTATAAAAAGATTGAAAAACAGAATAAGAAAATCGCTGAGCACATTCAGGAACGGAAAGTTCTTGATGCACAAGCAGATAAGTTCCATAAAGAACTGTCGGAAATGGCAAAGAAAAGCCAAGAACTTCACGAAAGCATGATTACCAAAATCGCTGAAGCTAAAAAAGCAAAAGAAGAAGCAGACACGTTACACAAAGGCTTCATCGAGAATAAAGAAAAAATCAAAGCATTACTTGTTGACATCGCAGTTCTAACCGGTCAAATGTTAGGCTTACAAAACACTGTACGTGAACAGAATAAAGAGCTAAGAGAAAAAGAAATGGTTGTCAGAGCAAAAGAGAAAGAACAAATGAGCATTCAAAGAAACAAGAAACTACTCGACGAACAAGCTCTAAAAACAAAACTCGGTGCACAAGCAAAAGAAAAACTCAACAAAGGCGAAAAACTCAGTTGGAACGAATTCCAACTACTTGCCAGCGATGAAGAATCTGAGGACGCTGATACGCAAAAATAATTAAACTGTGGCACATTTAGGTTTAGATACGATGGCTAACAAGGAATTGCCGCAGCAAACGCAAAATAGCATTCTAATTTTATGTGTTGATAGAGATGGCGATATAGAAGTCAAGGCAGGAATCAAAACACCCCTGCTTGGACGAGTCGCCAACCTTGACGCGGCAGTTGCCTTAGCCTTAAAGGACCCCGAAGAACCTGACGCAAACGCAATGTTTGAAGCAGTCCGCCTTTATGACCGCCTTTTAAGCGAAAAAAAGCCTGGCGAAACTTTTGAAGTAGCCACAATTTCTGGAACAGAACTGGGCGGTGTAACGGCAGACAGAAAACTTGTAGGCGAATTAAACAATCTTTTAGAAACCTTCACTGCCACTGAAGTTATTCTGGTTTCTGACGGTTACTCTGACGAAGCAGTTTTACCACTTATCGAGTCACGTGTCCCAGTCTCATCAGTTCGACGCATAGTAATCAAGCACAGCGAATCAATCGAAGAAACCGCAGCAGTATTCACAAAATACATGAAGCTGCTTGTTGACAACCCACGATATTCACGTATAGCTTTAGGCTTACCCGGTTTGCTCGTACTAATTTTCGGCATCTTTTGGGCTTTAAACGTGTTCGCCGGCATACCCATATACTATTACGGCATCGCAATAGTCGTCATCGTCGGCGGCTTTTTGCTGCTTAAAGGCTTCGGCGTTGACCGAGCAGCCAAAAACGTTTTCACGTGGGTTCGAGAGTATTCACCACCGCCTCTGCCTATGCAAATTTCTAATTACACTATACTTGCGGGAATTCTCTGCATTGCCGTAAGCGTTTATTTAGGTATTCAAAACGTTGTTGTCAATATGCCGCCTACACCTGTCGACAACACCTTTGCTGGTTGGGTAGGTTTACTTCCAAGCATAACTGCGTCATTCATCAAAGGCATAATGGACCTCATGATTGTAGGTGCAATACTAGTTTTAGTTGGCAGAAGCTTAAGACTATACTTTGAGAGAGACCCAAGACTACTTAGAACTGTAGCGTTGATTGTTGAAGTTGCTTGGGCTAGGATGATCTTAGACAGTACTGCAAGTTTACTTCAGCAAACACAAACTGTACCGATAGGTTTCCAGAATGTCTTCTTCACAAACTTCATCTGGGCAATAGTGGTTGGTATTCTCATCGGAATAGCATCAATACTGCTGATCACCATAATTAATCGTTCATCAAAGGGTTTCTTCAAAAAATCAGACGAAGAGGAAGAGGCGCAAAAAGAGGTTATCCCCAAAACCCCTTCAGATGACAGCAATCTTTAATTTTACCAAGTTGGGCTTTTTAACATAATAATTAAAAGCAAATAACTTCATTTAGCATGTCAAACATGAGGCTACACAGTGCTTAAGAAAATACTTTCGGTAATTGGCGCCTACAAAGTTTATGAACGATGGTTATGGTACCAAATTAAAAATGATCAAAGACCCGAGCACATCGCAATAATCTTAGATGGCAACAGGAGATGGGCTAACGATCAAGAAAAAAGCCCATGGCTCACAGACAAGTGGGGTCACAAACAAGGCGCAGACACAGTTGAACAACTTTTAGACTGGTGCAGCATGCTTGAAGTAAAGTACGTTACGCTTTACTCGTTTTCAACAGAAAACTTTTCACGTCAATCCGAAGAAGTCGCCAAAATAATGCAGATAGCAGAAGAAAGATTCAAAAAACTTTTAGTTGACGAAAGAGTGCACAAAAACAAAGTTCACGTAAAAGTAATCGGACGAACAAACCTGCTGCCACCAAGCCTTCAACAAGCCATTGCAGAGGTTGAAAAAGCAACAGAAAACTACGACGCTTACGTTTGGAATTTCGCTTTCGCTTACGGTGGTAGGGCAGAAATAGTTGATGCCTCCAAAAAAATTGCTAAAGAAATAAAAGAAAACCGTCTACAAATAGACGATATTAACGAGGCAATTTTCGAGAAATATCTTTACACGTCTCACATGACAAAACAGGATCCTGACATGATTATTCGAACTTCAGGCGAAGAAAGGTTAAGCGGTTTTCTGCTTTGGCAAGCAGCCTACAGCGAACTGCTGTTTTTGGATGTTTACTGGCCTGACTTCCGCTTTATCGATCTGCTAAGGGCAATTAGAACTTATCAGCATCGCAGGCGCAGATTCGGAAAATAAAGACTAAAAAAGGGTTAAGCGCGTTTTTTAGCGCTAACTATTGAAATAACATCTCGGTCTTTTAACACGGCATCCTCTCCTATCCGCCTTTTATCTCGGGCATCAACTGCATAAATGAAGTTTTCACCAAGCTCCGTGTGGATAACGTAGGCGAATTGGTGTGCAGTTGTTCCTTTTGGGACAAGGTAAGTGTCGGGCAGTACTCGTCCGTTGTGGTCGGCTAAATGTTCAAGGTCTTCAACGGGGTAAACAGTTATCATGTCCAGCAGTTTGAAGTATGCAGTGTTGATTGCTTCTTGAACGCCAGTGGAACCGTTGGCGAGAATTTTTTCTCGGATTGATTCCAAAGCTTTGATTTGTCCTGCTGAAAGCTTTTCGGGCGTAAGGATTTTGAAGTCTTTATCCCCGGGTTTATAGTCGATTAACTGCTTTTCAGCTGCACGTCTCAGGGCGAGTTCTGCTTCCGCAGAGGCTGGAATCACTGTGTAATCGAGCTTTTTTAGGCGTTCAATGTTTGCTTGAGCCGTTGGCAAATCAATCTTGTTTGCGACGATAAGCATTGGTTTGGAGATTTTGCGAAGAGTATCTACAAACCGATAGAAGTCATCGTCACTCCAAAGAGTTGGTTTATCAACGTTTAACCCACAGCGTCTGATTGCTTCAACTACGCTGACTTTTTTTATGCCTAAACCTGTTAAGCGTTCTTCTAATGGCGTTGCAACACCTTTTTTGTCGGCTTCTGCGGTTCTAGCGATTTTTGGCCAATCCTTCTTTAGAATGTTAATCATCCACATGGTGATTTCGCGTTCAAGAAACTGAACGTCTTCTAAGGGGTCGTGTTCGCCGGGTTTGCAGCTTTTGCCTTCGCAGTCTGTTCCGCCTGATGCATCAACTATGTGTATGAGGGCGTCTGCTCTGCGGATTTCGTCGAGGAATTGGTTGCCTAAGCCGCGTCCTTCCCATGCGCCGGGAACTATTCCAGCCACATCGATGAGTTCAACGGGAACGAGTCTTGTTCCGTCAAGGCAAAGTGAGTTTCTTGGGTTGTCTTGTACTTTAAATTCTTCGTGGACGCAGGGGGTTCTTACGTAGCCTACGCCTCTGTTTGGTTTGATGGTTGTGAAGGGGTAATTGCCTATTTCAGCTGTCGCTAGTGTTGCGGCGCTGAAGAAGGTTGATTTTCCAGTGTTTGGTTTGCCTATTACCCCGAGTAATCGTGAGTAGGATCTTTGCATGTGAAGGTTTTCTCCGTAAGGTATTGTGTGTTGTGTTTGGGCTATATTATTTGTGCTTGTGGTGGTCGGTTTCAGGTTTTGTAGTGTATATTACTAAAACAGAATCTTTAATTTGGCTAAAAATTTTAGTAAGAGGGAAACTAACATTCGTTTGATAGTAGGCAGTCCTTGAGGAATGGTGAATCATTAAGTGCATATTAAAACCAAAAAAATAAGCGTTTTAATGACAGCACTCACGCTCATCATCCTTATTTCAAACGTAACATTAAGCACGCCTGTTGAAGCACAAAACAGCACCGCTCAGAACTCAACAGGATTATCCATTGTTTCTCATAAAATTACTGCTCAAGAAATTTCAGACATTAAAAAACAAATAAGTTCATCAAACCAAGAAACCGATTACACCCAAAAAGTGGACGGTCACGGAACAGGATTTAGTGGACCAACACTTGAAGACCTTGAAGAAATTTCCCAAGGAGCTCATGTTGTAGATAGCATATCATATCCAGACACAAACTCGTCTGTTGATAATTCAGCAACTCCATGGTTTCCACCTATAGGCAACCAAGATGGGGAGGGTTCCTGTGTTGCATGGACAGTCGGTTACTACATAAAAACGTATCAGGAAGCAAAAGAGCACAATTGGGACTTGTCAGGTGCAAGTTGGGAAGGAGGAACCTACGGACATCCATCAGCAAGTTATCAAGACAAAATTATGAGTCCAGAATTTATTTATTCACTTATCAATGGAGGAACAGATCAAGGAGCTGAATTTGAATACGGAATAAATCTTGTTTCCTCAATCGGCGTTTGTTCTTGGGCTACAATGCCTTATGCACCCTTTGATGTCACGTCTTGGCCAACAGAGGCTGCATGGAAAGAAGCAGCATATTATAGAAGCAGCACTAACCCAAACTATCAATACATCTACGCTAATACTGAAGAGGGCTTGCTTAACCTAAAAAACTGGTTAGCAGCAGGTAATTTGGCTGTAATCGCAATAGACGCAGACCAATATGACGCTTTAACAGACCAGGATATTCTAATTTCGTACAATGCTAGCAAAGTGTTAGATCATGCTAACACAATAGTTGGTTACGACGACAACTTAAATTACACAATAAATGGTGAAGCGCATTTTGGCGCATTTAAAATTGCCAATTCATGGGGCATCGGTCAATGGGAAAACGTAGACGACGGCTGCTACTGGATACCATACGAAATTATGCTTCAACTTTCGAGCAAAGAAAACCCCGTAATAATCTTTGACGATTTAATCAATTATCAACCTGAATTAACAGCCAGCTTTGAAATAACCCATAAATTCCGTGGAGAATGCACAATAACCATTGGTTACGGAACCACAACTCACCCTTTGGCAACAAAAGTGTTTAGTAACGCTGTCATAGGCGGCAATCAACCTTTCTGTTCAAACAAAATCGTAGTTGACATTACAGAGCTTAAGCAGGAAATGACCAGCTTCTACAATCAACCATTCTTCTTGAGTGTGTATGATAATTTAACTAGAACTACGGGTGTTGTGACGTATTTTGCGGTTGGAGACTCTGTCTCTTTAGACGCGCCTGTCCAAACAAGTCACCTTAGAACTGTAAGTCTTTCTCTATCGCACACGTTAGTTAGACCATCCTTGACTGTCTCACCAAAAAGTGGTTGTGCAGGACAAGAAATTACTTTGCAAGGAACAGGATTTACTGCTAGCAACACAGTAGACTTAACATATCTTAACCCAACCTCAAACACCTGGGTAACAATCGCAGATAACATTCCAGTTTCACAGTCAAACAATTTTACTTACACCTTTAACGCTCCCGACTTAGGCATAGGAAACCCTGCAGGGGACCACCCGGAAAGCGTTGACAACATACTTTTTGCTGCCAAAGACAATGGCAATGGATACACATTCAACTCGGAAACGCCCTTTACAGAATACCGAAAAGGCCTAACACTTGTTAGTAATGTAGCAGCAACAGGCCTCTTTGGAAACAACACAAACTTCAACGTGTTAGTTGAAGCAGGTCAAAGCTTAACTATTAGTGGTAAAAACTTCAACCCAGGCACTGTAACGGCAGTTTATGATGGCACATACAACATGGGCTCAGCTATTGTCGACACCAACGGCAACTTTAACACAACCTTTACTATACCAAATCAAGCTTCAGCAGGTCAACACACAATAATTTTGGACGGCAACTTCATGATTACATTGACCCAACTGCCCAAAATTTTGGCAGATTATGATGGAAACTGGAAATCATCAAACTTTAATGTACCACTTTCCGCGGATAGCAGCGGTGTTTCAGAAATTTATTACAAAATAAATGGCGGCGAAACCAAAACGGTCAGCGCTAATGGTCAGCCTTACTTTAACGTTGAAAACGCAAATAATGTTCTTGAGTACTGGGGCACCTGGAGCAACGGCACAAGCACAATAGAGTTAACCCATAGAATCCTTTCAGGGATTAAATTGGACACAACCGCTCCGTCTGGGTCAATGAAAATAAACTCTGGCGCCGAATTAACAGTCAGCAACACGGTTACTTTGGCATTATCTTGTTCTGACGCGTTATCCGGCGTGCAGAAGATGCGTTTTAGCAATGACGGTGCATGGACAACGAGTTCTTGGGAGCCATACCTAAACAGTAAAAGTTGGAGTCTAACCAGCGAAGATGGGACAAAGACCGTTTATTGCCAAATTATGGATTCTACCGGCTTTACAGCAAGTTTTGAAGCGTCGATAGTTTTAGACACGACTAAACCTCTTGTTGACTTAGGCGAAAATCGGTCAACAGTTATTGGCTCTTCCGTTGATTTTACTGCTGACTGTAGCGACCAAAGTGGCATTGAAAGTATTGTTTGGAATTTTGGCGATAATACAACCGCAGAGGGTAGTCAGGTTAACCATGTCTACGTTGAATCAGGCAATTTTACGGTAACAGTCCAAGTTAGAGATGGTGCAGGTAACTTGGCAGAAACAAGCATAAATGTTAATGTTGAACCCGAAAACCAAAACACTCCTGCACCGGAAAATCAACCGTTACAGATTCCGATTGATACATCATCAGCCCTTGCAGTGTTATTCGCCGGGTTTGGGTTAACGTTGATTCTTATAAAGTATAAACAAAGAATTTTTGCTCGTAAACACTGATTCTGGTAAAAATTTATATTAGAAAACGATAGAATTAGCGGGCGAGGAGAAAGTATTGGGAAAAAAGTCGGTCATTCTTCTTGCCATCACACTGATGTTAAGCAGCACAGCTTTAACAGGTTTCTCAAACGCACAAACCAACGTTTATAATGAAATAACGGCGGATACAACATGGAATGCCGCCGGTAGCCCCTATGTTTTCACTGCACCTGTCACAGTAAATGAAAATGTAACTTTAACAATAGAGCCGGGGGTAACCATTGACATGGCATCATTTTCGTTGTACGTTAAAGGAGTTCTTAATGCAAGATGCAACAGTTCAAACCCGATAATTTTTGACTCTGAAAGTACAACGTTAAGCCCATCCACAACATCGCAAATCTTTTTTGAACCATCCACCGCAGATTATAACGCAAATGACGGAACAGGCTGCATAATTGAAAACGCAGAAATCAATGCAGCAATATCAATCAATGACTCCGCACCAATGATTGCAGGGTGTCAAATTAAAGGCGGAATCACAATCACTCAAGCAGCTCCAACCATTACAGGCAACAACATTTCCGAGGGAGGCGCCGTCTACGCTATAAACGTAGAAAACCAAAGTGCACCAATAATTTCTTTAAACACAATTACAGGGAAAGCTATTGGAATCGGTTTTAACTTGCCTGATAATGGGTATGCAAGCAACTTGTATGATGCAAGTGTGGAGAACAACACCATAATTGATTGTTTAACAGGCATTGGTGTCGGTTCAAGTGAGGGGACAATCCTTCTTAATGGAAACCTTATTTATGGTTCCGACGTCGCGATACAAGTTGGTAACGTAAGCTGCCCTGTTACTATTCAGCATAACCTGATTATGAATAACACGTTGGGAATCGATATTGGCGCCCAAGTAGCAATTCAAGAAAACACCATTTACAATAACACTGTCGGCATATTTTATCAAACCACTGACCAATCACTAATCAGCTACAACAACATAATGAACAATACGCAATACAATTTTGAAGCCTCCACCATTAGCCCGTCATACGAAATTGAAGCTGTATACAATTTCTGGGGAACACAAGACATACCAACAATAAACCAAACAATCTATGACAAAAACAACAATGACTCGCTTGGGGAAGTAAAGTACCTACCAGCTTTGGACAGCCCTTACGTGGGAGCACCAGTAATTCCAGGCGTTAACATGAACCCAACCACTACACCAACACCAACAGTAACTCCAATTCAAACAAACCCGGCCCAAACCAATCAACCTACACAGACAGCCACCTCAACACCTACTACAACACCAATCACGCAGGGACCATTCAATACAATTGAAATTGCCATCATAATCTTGTTAAGCATCGTAATTGCAGTAACGTTGATTGTTGCGTTTAAAAAAGGAAAAAAATGCAACACAGAAACAGAGACAAAAACAACACAGTAAACAAGGTTAGTCTAAATTTTAGGCTAACCTATTTTGTTTAATTTTTAGTATTGCGCCTTGACGTAAAAGTTCATGTTGAACCTTTGAAGCAGGGGTTTTTCTTGGTTGCAGACTATTTTTTGCAGCGATTGCTGCGCAGACTCCAGCGGCTTGTCCAGTTGCGAAACAGATGGGCATTGTCCTGTAAGATGCATTTGCTATGTGGGTTCCTGAAATGCAGCGTCCAGCAACAAGCAAATTATCAATCTTTAAAGGTATAAGGCAACGTAGTGGAATGTCGTAGGCGCTTCCTGCCTTGATTTTTTTAAGAAAAGTTCCCCTACCCAATGGGTTATGGACATCAATAGGGTAGGAACCTAAAGCAATAACATCAGCAAATTTGTGAGCATTAAGAACATCTTCAGCTGTGAGTTTATACTCACCCATGATTCGTCTTGTTTCACGGACACTCACGTTTGTACCAGTTTGAGCCACGTAAGCCCGCTCGAAACCGGGAACATATTTTCTGAAAAAAGTCGTTAACTGCGCAACCTGCCTTCTGCCTTCAATTTCGGCGCAAGTTAAATCCCACACGTCAACACCATACACGTTCGTTATGCGGGTACTGTTCACACTGATTTGACTCTCGTGCACGCTGCCGAAAAACAAAATGTTTTCCCTAGGCACTTGCAATTCGCCTTTTTCAATTGCGTCACGCATTAAATCGTTTAAGCCTTCCACGCCGTTCCATTGTCTGGGATGTTTTTCCACATAATCTTGAAACTTCGAACGTTCGAAGCCCTCAAGAAGAAACATTAAGGTCATAGGTTGCACGGAATTATCTTCTAATCGGCCTACTTCGAAAGGGGCACCTGCAGAAACAGCAATGTCCCCGTCGCCTGTACAGTCAATAATGACTTTTGCCTTAACTACTAAAGGACCTGATTTAGTTTCAAAAATGACCCCACGTAAACCGTTTTCGTTAATGATTCCACTTGCAAAAGCATGAAACAGCAAATCGACCCCAGCTTCATCAAGCATTTCCAACGCTACAAGCTTAAAGAGTTCAGGGTCAAACGGCACCATGTATCCAGTGCGTCTTGACGGCGCAAAAGCCCCACCTAAAGCTACGAGGCGCTTTACAATTTTTGCTAAAACCCCTGCAATAATGGGTCTTCCAGTGCCATGGTCAGTTGGAAAAATTGTGAATTCATCGCTGCTTTTCGGAAGGGTTTCAATAGGCTGCCTGAGTGAAGTATGGTAAGAAGCCCATGTTAAAACAAGCCCAGCCGTTGCATTACCACCTAAAAAACCGTAACGTTCAGCTAAAACAACGTTTGCCCCCGCATCTGCTGCACCAATTGCTGCCGCTACCCCTGAGGGTCCGCCACCGACAACAAGCACATCGGTTTCTGGAACCAACTGGGCGGTTCGTTGTGGCAAAACAATGGTGCCAGTGGGTTGTTTTAGTAAGGGCATAAAATTCGCCTTAACCTTTAGCCTTTATGCGTTCGTTTTAGAAGCTCAACTGCTAAACGGTTGTTTTCTTTGGCGCACCGTTTAAGCTCAGGAAGCAACCGTTGAATTTTTTCAATAGTTAATTCACGTTCATCCCATGCTTGGTCAATTAACGCGTTAACCAATCCTGAATTTACCTTGCTTAACGGCGGCATAGGAACCTGCAAATGCTCCAAAAAACCGCCAATCTTAGAAGCATACGGCAATGGCACAAACGGAACTTTTTGCAATGCAGCAAAAATTAGAAAATGCAGACGCATACCGATTGCGAATTCAAAGTACTTCATAAAAGACAACAGTTGTCCCGGTGTGTATTCGCCTTTTAGCACGGAAGCGTTTTGGGGTTTAAGCATCATTGAAACAACAGCATGAGCGTTCTGGACGTCGAGGACTTGACGTTCCATAGGTACAAAAATTACGTCAGCATCCAAACGGGTAATTACAAAATCTGCAGCGTTAGCTAAAACGGCGTGATAAAAGATTGGGTCAATATCTGGCGCTGCGGGTCCAGGTTCCCGAACTGAAATGCCGATAAGCCGTTTGCCTGGATGAATCTGTTCATTCCTTAAAGCATACGGAGGCAAGGGTTCAGGTTCTAAAAGCAGTGCAGGGTCAGCGGTTTCGATAATTGGACATTTTAGGCCTATTATTTCGAGAAGTTTTTTGGCTTCTCGGTCTCTAACAGTTATCAAATCTGCTTTGCTAAGTGCGTTTTTTACTTTTTTTTGGGTACTTTCATTTTTTATTGGTCCAGCGCCAACCGAGTAAACCATTGTTGGAACGCCAAGGTCTGAGGCGATTTCAAGTTCACGCAAAAAAATTTCAGCTTCAGTGTCAAAAAGCAATCCTCCTCCACCTAAAATGAACAAGTCAAGTTTTTCTATTTCAGGAGTAACCTCCATTAGTGTTAATTCGCGGGGTGAAACCACTTTTTCGACTTGATGGCGACGAAGAGTGTCTTCTGCGTTACGTGAAAAAACGGTAATTTTTACAGGCACAGATTCACGCAGTTGAGTAATGATGCCTTGCAGGATGGCTTCATCACCAAGATTTAATCCGCCGTAAGAACCAGATATTCCAACAGAATAAGTCACAAAAAAGCCCACTAAACTATTGACTACACGAAAAATAAATAACTTCTTTTCCAGCAGCAGTGACACTATTGCTGATTTGGTTGGGGGTTTTTCGGCTTTTTTGGTCTGCTGGTGTGCTTGCACAGTCACAAATTTTTAAACACGTAAGCGGAGTCAAGCAATATTAGCGCATGAAACCCGTTTTTGTGGAGGTGTAAATTTTTGCCTGAAAATAATATGGCGGAGAGACTGCAGAAGATTGGGCAAACTGCACAGGATTACAAGGATGCAATGGTTAACCAGTTTAAAGACATGGAGGTTAATGTTAAGGACTGGAATTTTAGTGTAGGAAAGAACGAAGAAGAATACACTGTAGAAGTCAATGTTAAACTTGGCATTCGTTCAAAGAAATCCTAAACAGCCATTTTTCCGCTTTTTTGCAGTTTTGTTTCCAGTTTTTTAAGTTAATGTTTGGTTCCAGTAGTAAATTGCGTCGTATTTGCCGTCTACTGGGAACTGTGGGTCAGCGTAAACAATGTCAAGGTTAATGCCGTATTGGCCAATTAGTTTTCTTGAAATATCCCATATTTGTTGGCTGTACTCGTCTGGTCCCCATAGCCAGATTCGGTCATTAATATGCCGCATGCCCCACCCGTAATTTTGTGGGAGCACTAACACCGCTTCAGTTTCAGGTTTCTGGGTTATTGTCTGCTCGTTAATGTCACGCCAAAGCTTCTGAAGTGCTTCAAAATGGTCGTCCGTTAGAACGCCATAAGGATTTCCTTCAATTGATGGGTAATCAAATACTATTAGGTATTTTGCGCCTGCTTCATACGCTAAACTCATTTGGCTGTAAATTTCTTCACCAGTATCCAAGTATGGAGCTTCATTATACTTCCAAGTAACTATGGCGCCCCACTCTTTGCCTTGAAGATGCGCGGCGCCTTTAGCTAAATCGATTTCTTGAATAATGCTTGCGTTGTTGCCAAGTTCTGTTAAAACAACATCGTAACCGCCTAGGTAATCCCACCAGTAAAGAGCGTAGTCAGCAACGAAAGTACATATTGAACTGTTTCGTAAAAGTGAAAGGTCATGGTCATTTTGCAGGTAGTCAATGTATGTTTGGGCTTCTATGTCATAGTTTCTGATTGTTCCGTTTAGGTAGCCTGTGAATTGGTCAAGGAAGTATTGTTGGTACCATGTAATGTTGGCTCCGAAAGATTTCAGGCGGTTGCTTAGGTTTATGAAATGGTTTTCCCAGTCATAATCTAATTGAATTCCGCCGGGTTCATCGTAGTAGTATACTCCTAAGAATTGGTCGCCGTATCGTTGTGGAGCGTTTTGAACCCAGTAATATTGCCAAGGGTATTCCGGGTTAAGCCAGCCGAAGTACACGATGATGTTTAATCCTTGGGAGGCTGCATAGTCACAGATTTCTGTGGTAGCAGTCTCATTGGTGCTAATTGGACCCGACTGTAACACGAATAGGTTGGTGTAGGTTTTTACTTTGTCAATTAGAAGTTGTGCTTCTTGGGTGGTGTTGCCGCAGAAGCTTACGCCAAGATAAACGGGGTCTGATGAAATGCTGCTGCTTGGTTGGGGTGCAAGAAAAGCGGCAGTCAGTAAGCTGATAAGCACTATCGCGACGATAAGAAGTATTGATGCACGTTTTATTGACAAAGTATAAGCCCCAACTTGAATATGCTTAATCATTTTTTTGATGTCTTCTTTTAGCGTATATTATATTATTATTTTCTTAATTTTAAATCCTGATTAAAGCTGCCAAAAAGCTTACACTTCTTGATTGTGAGTAAATGATGATTTAAGGGCTTTCCCAAATCAGGTCCAAAACTCAAAAAACCCTGATGCAGCAGTGCATTAGACAAGTCCGCACCAAAACAAATAAAAACTGGCTTTGCATCCATCAAAGCGTTAATAAGAGGAAAAATTAGTATGCCATCAGAAATGACTGACGTTGAAAGTTTCGTGACAATGAGCGCCAAAGCAAAGCATTGTCAAGTAAAAAGAAACAAAGATATCGTTAAACTGAAACTTCGCACTCCAAGCCAGCTTTACACGCTTAAAATTGAGCCACTGAGAGCTGACGAAATAATCAAGAAGCTCAAGTGCGAAATCAAAGAAGATGAAGAGTAAATCTTCAATTTTTAACACTTCTTTCTTAAATTTTAGTTAACGTTTTTTGCTTTCCATAATTGTTTTCAGCCAAATCTTAAAAGCCAACCATGCCCTAAATTCTTAAGTGGAACAGGCATGAACAGACAAGTAACATCCATGATTTGTTTAACCATTCTTTTGGTTGCAGTATGTTTACCGTTTATTGAAACAGCAGTTGCTCAACAAGATAACCCAACCTACAATGGCGATGTAGGATACACCGATTTAGTTTCAGCCACAAATAGTATAAGGTTCTCTGTAAGCAACGGCAGCACTGTTTATTCTGACCAATCAGGCGTCTCAATTAGATTTAGTGCTGAGCAAAGCACGCCAGATAACATGATGAGCCTTGGAGCATTCCTGTATAACGTAACTTACGAGGCAAGCTGGCTTAACTATCCAGTTACCGTTTATCAATGGAGCATTAATAACCCCGCAAGTCTTGACGATGACGACGCAAACCCCCAGCTTTCCTTCGAAGCCACTGTTCCATTATCAGATGTACCTCAAGGAGAACAATCCATCACAGTTTCCGCAGTTGGAGGCGGATATCTACTTTTCACTCAAGGAGACGGAACAGTTTATGAAACCTTTGCCAAAAACAGCACTGCCACGTTAGTTTTTACAATAAGTGGAGAAGCTACACCAGCAACGCCCACCCCAACAATTAACAATGAAGCAATAATTTGGGAAACCAATGTTTCATGGAATTTAACAGGAACACCTGCACAGAATTACTGGGAAACAGACATTCTAAGCAAAAGCAGAACATGGACAGCCCCAGTTGCAGTGGAAGACAGAGTGTATGCTGCAGCTAAATCGACAATTACGCTTAACAGGTACGGCAACCCAGAAGTCAGCTGGATAAACATTTACGCTTTCAACGCTGTCAACGGAGCAAAAATCTGGATTTACCAAGGCAACTATTCAGCAGCTACAATTACAAACTTGGCGGTTTCTGAAGGTGCAGTTTACTTTGCCGCAGGAGATTACGTTACTGCTTTAGACGCTTCAAACGGCAATCTGCTTTGGAGTACCGCAACCCCAACTGGACATTCAAACCCAACTATGGCTGAAGGAAAAGTCTTCATTGGAAGCGGCAACTCATTAACCACCTTAGACGCCATAACAGGCAACATTTTATGGAACTTCACAACAGGCAGCACCGTGGCTTCTTCACCGGCTGTTTCTTACGGCGTTGTTTACTTCGGGTCAAACGACGCTAACCTTTACGCTTTAAACACAGAAAATGGCGAAAAAATCTGGAATTTCAAAGCAGGTGAAAGCTTTGAGGGTACACCAGTAATTGATCACGGAACAGTTTATGCAGGTTCAGCAGACGGCAACATGTACGCGTTAAGAGCAACTGACGGATCAAAAATTTGGAGTTACGACACAAGCCCACCAAAAACCGACGCTCCCACGGGTACAGACCAAACCTTTGACCCTTCCTCGCCAGTTGTCGTGAACGGGGTATTGTTTTTTACAAGCTCCGGGCAACCTTATGACGCTTCAACCCAAAACTATGGTAAAGCTTACGGCACGGTTTACGCGTTTAGCACATCAAGTGGCCAAATGATTTGGAGCACAAAAGTTGATGATAAATGCAGTGCACCAGTTATTGATGACGGGTTAGTTTACGTCAACGTAATGGGTACACTTACCGCTTTTAAGACCAATAACGGCGAAAACGTGTGGAGCTTCACTAATGTTGAAACGACCCCAGCGATTGATGGCGGATTGGTGTTTTTTGGCTGTCAAGGACAAATTTGCACTGTAAAAGTTCCAGAGGGCGACTTCAGCGATTTACCTGTTAATCTTGAATACAGCGTAAATAACACAATGTTCGTCATTAGCTCTGTCATTGTTATTGCTTTGACCGTTCTGATACTCTACAGCTTCAAAAAGCCATTAAACATAAAAATAAAAGTAAAAATCCCGAAAATAAAAACAAGCATTTTCAAAAAGAAACAAGAACCACAAAAAGAAGATTAGAATCTAAGGCAATCTTGTGTTGCCCTTAACTCTTTTTGTATGCTGGTTATGTTTTTCTTTAAGTCGCTAACATAAAGAGTCCTTTTCTGGACGCCTTTTTGAACTGCCCCCGCAACCAAGAAGCCAGCACCTATGATTTCACCCACAGGGGAAGGGTCTGGAAACATAATGCAGGCCATACCGATTTTTATTAGGTTAGATTTGTTACCTTCACGCCATAGTTTCTTTGCTTGGGCAGCAGTTTGAGTGGTTGAATTTACTGCCTTATGTAGTTCAACACAGCTTTCGCTTAACTCGTAAAGCGTTTTTGAAGTTTCTTTAGCTTGTGCTTTGTCCATCTCTTCACACACGCATTACAGTGTGCGTGATTAATCAAAAACATTTAATTAAAATAGGGCTTGAATCAAGCTGCTTTGAAACGGAAAACCCGGTTTTTTCTGCTCTAAAGCCTAAATGTTAACATGGTTGTATGAGTGATTTTGACATGCGTAATGCTAAATTGGAGAACAAAATTTCAAGTTTTGTATGTCGCTTTTTTTAGGTTTCTGTGTAAAAAATTGTTGCCGTTTTTTGGCGGTTTGCCGTTTTCTTTATTCTGTGCCGCTATTATTGGGGTTTGGATGGGTTTTTTGTAACAGTGACGTATATACGTGCATATTAGCAATCATTATGACTTAACAGTTACTACATAAGACGTCAAACACAATAAGGACGTCTAAAGCATGACCGAAAATGTTGAAATATTCGAAAACGAAGAAGCAACAAAATTTCTAGACTATTTTGTAACATACCTAAAACTAATGGACAAAGTCGACAACATAAAAAATTTGGCAAACCAACAAAATGCAATGATACTCTTAGAACCAGAATCAGCAGAACATAAAAAAATCGTAAACGACCTTACCGAGGCACCTCTTGCAATGGACGTTTCTATCTTACTCGAAAAGTAAAACGATTTTAAATATCAACGGCAGAAACACAGCGCATTTAGCTCTCAAGAGCTTTTTTGGTTTTCTCCAGTTCAAGTTCTACTTCTTTATTTATGTCACTGTTGACTTTTACTTTATCCATCAGTTTTCCAAAAACAGAATATGGAAGCTCGTAAAGGGTCTGATGAGTTAACATTGTGCCTTTTGCCGTTGGTTCAAGAGTTAGTATGTTAGCTAATTCAGGTTTCACAGATTGCCAGCGTAATTTTCGGTTTCGCTCAAATTCAGTAATTTTCATGTCCCATTCGCTTTTGGACCCGCCCGTTTGACTAACAAAATGTGCACTTGTACCAATTCCCACAGGCTGATTGGTTGATGTCGGGGTAGCTTTAGTGTAGCCTTCATGAATTTGATTCATTTTATCAAAGTCAATTACGAAATCAAACACTTTGTCTGGTGGAGCAAAAATTTCTATACTCTTAGTGACGTTTCCCAAAACAAATCACCTCCTTCTAAAAAATAACCGTAACTCAATTGCATCACGTCACAAAACGAAAAAAAGGTTATCATTTCAAAAGTATGAAGAAAGCTACAACAAGAAAAGTCTTAGTGACTATTTCTAGAGATTTTTAACCCCCTTTCAGCAATCAAACTCTTTTCTGCGTTCTCTTAAATATCAAGAAAACACAAAAAATCACTCCAATACCTATTGCAAGGGCAATCGTAACAAAAAGAGAAGCAGGGTCTTCAATAGTAGATATTGCGGAGGGGCTTAAAGCAGGCGTGAGCGATAAGATACCCTCATAGCCGGTTGGAATGTATCTTTCAATATCTAAAACTACTTTTCCGGGGTCATCAAACAAAGAAGAATCTGCAGGACCGTTTTCTCCACCGACAATAAAAAGTGTGTCATTAATATTGACTAATGAGCATTGCCATCTTGGTTCAGGCAAAGAAGCTCCAAGTGACCAGTTATCGGTTGCAGGGTCATAAATCTGATTGAGAGTTGTTCCATGCGGACTGAGAATAGCTGATGTTACCCAAGAAACATAATGAGGGTGCCCACCTGCCACATAGATTTTTTCAGGTGCAAATAACCCTGTGGTTGCACATGCCCCCGCGGCGTAAACCCCTGTTGGTAGAGGCGTTCCAGTAGTCCATTGGTTAGTTTTAGGATCGAAAATCTGCACAAGGTTAACAACCTGATTTGAATAATTCTGGGACATGGCAGCGCCGCCCATGATGTAAATTTTGCCATCTAAAACTGCTGAAGCATAGCCTTCTACAGGAGTTGGGATAGGCGCCATAGTTGACCAAGAATCCAAATTGGGTTCATACACATAAGTAACTGCTGAACTGTAGACGCCTCCTAAGGTAGCGTATTTTGCGCCGCTAATAACGTAGATTTTATTGTCCACTACATTGGCGTTTACTGTAAGCAGTGACTCAGGCATTTGGGTCCTGTTTAACCAAGAGTCAGTTAATGGGTCATACACTTGAGTTTGTGTCCCTATTGAATAAACTTTGTTTTGACATGTTACTATAGCGAGCAAATTTGTGGGCGGGGTTATTGTTGTCCATTTGCCCGTGTCAAGGTCACACTTTTCACTTATGCCATACCAAATATAGTCGCCTGACCTTTCATGTTGATTAATTCCTCCAAAACAGTAGATTGCCTCATTTAATGATGCAGCCCAAATGTTACCAAAAGTTGGGAGAACACCGATTGACTCACTTGCGTTTGTTGGGACTGAAGCGATAGTTGCCCAATAATCGGAAGAAGCCGAAACGTTACTTGTTTCCAAAAGTACCATGGATAATAAAACTAAATGAAAAACAAGTATCCAAGCAAAAAATCCAACTTGCCTATCCATAAATGTTATGTAAAGTTGTATGCAATAAAAATCTGTCTAAAATTTAGCTAAATTAATGAAAAATCAAATCTAACCAAATTTGCCCACAAAACAGTTGCTTTATTTTTCATATCAACCTATTAGGATCCTAATAGTGGTTCTATGCTGGAACCTATAGGAGGTAGGTTGAAACACTAAGGGGGTAAGTGCTAATGGCTGAAAAAAGCTCAAAAGCATGTTGAAATTCAGTAGTTTGTATACAGAAGCATCACCCAAACACACTTTTAAAAATGGTTAAGCTTCACTGGCTGGGCACCTGTTTATGTGTAGTGAGGGTTAAGGCGTTATTTTTATAAGTCCAGAGCGGCAAGTTAGGTTTTTATGCAAGCAGAAATTGGAATTATCGGCGGAACAGGTCTTGATGACCCAAAACTTTTCAGTAACATAAAAACAGTCACAGTAGACACACCATACGGAAAACCCTCAGACGAAATCACAATCGGCGAATTGGGCGGCAAATCCGTGGCGTTTCTACCAAGACACGGAAAAAAACACACAATTAGGCCAACAGACATCCCTGTACGGGCAAACATTTGGGCTCTAAAAAGCTTGGGAGTTAAACACATTTTATCATCCTCAACCGTTGGCTCACTGCGTGAAGAATACGAGCCGGGAGACATGGTTGTTGTTGACCAATTTATTGACCGAACCACAAAACGTGAACAATCATTTTACACATTGGCAGAAAGAAAGGTTTGCCACATCGGGGTCGCCGAACCCACGTGCCCAGAACTCCGCAAAGTCGTAATTGAGGTTGCCAAAAAACTCAAAATCAAACATCATGAAACCGGAACATACGTTTGCATTGAAGGACCACGGTTCAGCACAAAAGCAGAATCAAAAATGTTCCGTGGCTGGGGTGCAGACATTGTTGGCATGACCCTTGTCCCTGAATGCATTCTTGCCAGAGAAGCTGAAATCTGCTTCGCAAACATGTCATTAGTAACTGATTACGACGTTTGGAAAGACCACCCAGTATGTATCGGCGACATCGTTAGAGTAATGACCGCCAATATTGAAAATGTTAAAAAAATCATCGCTGAAACCGTCAAAGCCATACCATCAGAGCAAGCATGCAGCTGCAAACACGCGCTTGACGGAGCATTCGCACAAAAAGAATAACCACGGAGAAAAAAGTCATGAACAAATCTGAAAAAAATATTGACATAAGAGCCAAACTTCGATGCACAGACTTTAAAGGAGTATGCTTCTGGGACATTGCACCAATCCTTAAAGACCCAGCATACTTCAGAGAAACAATCAAGCAACTCGCAGAACGATTTGAAGGCAAAAAAATTGACCTTGTCGTCTCAAACGAGGCAAGAGGCTTCATTTTTGGAGCACCCCTCGCAATTGAACTCGGCGCAGGTTTCGTCCCAATCCGCAAAAAAGGCAAACTACCCTTCAAATGCATAGACTACACTTACCAAAAAGAATACGAAGCAGACACAATCCAGATCCAAGAAGACGCAATCAGCAAAGGACAAAACGTGCTTCTCATCGACGACCTGCTTGCAACCGGCGGAACCATCAAAGCAAACATTGACCTTATCGAAAAACTCGGCGGAAACGTCGTCGGTTTAGGCTTTCTAATTGAACTGGAATATCTTGACCCTAGAAAGCTGCTCGGCGACAAATACGAAATAGTCTCGCTGATAAAAATCAAAACACCCAAACAATAAAAACACAATTAAGTTGGGCTTGGCTCTTCGAAAGAAAGCACAAGTCAAGCTCCATTCCTTCTTTCTACCTCCCTGATGGCGAAAAAATTTATTGCGAATGGACGCGGTAAGCGGCTCTCTTTGTGCCTTCGAAAAAGCCGGTCTCGCCAAGCCCCAGCTTTCCCAGCTGCATGCTAAAAAAGGCGTTGAAGTGTTATATGGATTTGTTGTAGTCTCCGCACAGTAACTTAGCTTTAATAGATTATTCACTGACAGTATTGTTATACAAATTCTGGGAGAGTAACTTTTTTGGAAACTATTTTTTCTCAAGAACCCCAAATAAGCACTGATTCACCCATTTTTGAATCAACACAAGTAAAGCCTCAAAGGCACGCCTATGTTTTTATCAATACAGAACCCGAAACGTACGATTCAGCCATGGATGATATCCGCCGAATCGAAGGGGTATGCGAGGTTTACCCATCCAAAGGCGCCTACGACATAATCGCTAAAGTAAGCGGAGAATCTATAGATTACCTAAAAGAAACAATTTTCAAACAAATAAAAAACCTCTCAACCATCAAGACAACATTAACCCTGATGGTTATAGAAACGTAACTAAAAACAGTTACAATAAAACAAGAGAAGAATTATGGCGCGATAACTGCCGCCGTTAAACCCTTGCTTTTACCAAAACTTGAAGACTCAACCTCAACTGTTGGGATGGATGAACCCATTTTTTGGCAAATCAGGTTTAATGAGTTTTCTGTGAAGTTTAGCATGTTGTGGCCATCATTGGTTAAACTGTAGACTTTTCGTGGCCTGTCGTTTTCCATGTCCCATTGGCTTGCAATGTAGCCTTTCTTTTCCAGCGTTGATAACAGTGGGTAAACTGTGCTTGGGCCAAAATAGACGCCGAAGGTTTTCCTGACTTTTGTTATTACTTCATACCCGTGCATGGGTTGAGTGTTTAAAAACTGAAGAATTATGAGGTCAAGTAATCCTTTTGCAAGTTTTACTTGAACTTCTTTTTGTACGTTAACCATTTTTCTCCTTACCCCTTTTTATTTTTAAGCCTGCTTGATTAGCGAATCTTTATACAGACTATACTTTATTTAAATGTTAAGACATAATACAGCAATATCAAGACATAACACAAGCATACAAAAAAACAGATAAAACAACGAAAAAACCGACAAAACAACAAACAAAAAAACCAAAAAAACAACCAAAAACCAACTGTACAACAAAACAACAAAAAACAAAAATAACGCATTACTCAAGACAAGACACACCGCCACCAAGCGATTTTCAACATCAAAAACACCCAAAAATGAACCCTCCAGCCCCTAAAGACACGAAAAAATCAACGAAAAATACCCAAAAACTGCGTTTTTTAAATGTGTAGAACAGTTAAAAACAGCCAAAAAGCCAGTTTTGTCCAAGTTACACGACACGGAATATTTTTAAAAAAATAATATGACAAAAATAGAACATAATCATAACAAAGAGAAATTATGCCGTTGCAATTAACGGTTTAGTCGACGAATAAATTTTGAGTGCTTTTGATTCCTGCATGCAGACTCTTATGTGACGCCAAAGCATCAACCTCGTTCGCCAACTAGAGCACTTACAAAAAGGACAGGTAAATATTGCCTCTTTCAAACATGTCACCTTACCAACAGTGTTGCGGGTGCCGCCTATAATGCTATGTGACTGCACCAAAACAACAACACAAACACCATTAAAACCGGCTTAAAATGAATGTTCGCAGCCGCTCGTAACGAGACAAATACTTCAAAATCAGATTACACGCCTTAACGATAGGTCCATCAAAGTATCTGGAAATCAGCAGGGAAACTATGAAAGCAAAAATACCCAAAAAGACCAAGTCAAAAAAATTGGTTATTTTAAAAATACTGATAACTCCATAAGTTAACAAGCCAGTAATTAACCCCATAATTGATGATCGTATAACAAAATACAAGCGTTCAAGGCAAACAGAAGAAGAAATCACGCTTATTATGGCACCTTTACGGTTTTTGCATTCTTGGTCAAGCTCTTCGGCGCTTTTTTCTTGGACTTCTTTGTTGTGGGATTCGTAGACTGCATCGCACACTTCTTTGCTTACAATTTGGTCAAGCTCAACCTGAATTGCCATAATCAATTCGTCTTCTGTTTCGCCGCTAACAGCATCATAAGCCAAACAAAAACACCCCTAACAACCAATTAAAACGACCAAAACAGGACAAACACAATATAGTGCACCCTACTTTAAAAAAATCGTAAACACAGTAGTAATGATTAAAGTGCCTAATATAGCCAGCAATCAGCCAAAAAGCCCTAAAGCAAACGTTTTAGCATACTTATATAAAAACGGTTCAGATTCAATAGTTATAGGTGATTTTATTGCCAAGTTTTATTGTAGATTCAGCGATTTTACGTTCAGGCAAAGACCCTAAAACTTGCGCTACTGGAGCAGCAAAAATGCTAACAGAAGGAAAAATCAAGGACATCACAGTAAAATCCTGTTACTGCTGTACTGACGAAAACAGAGTTGCTTTCCTCATCGAAGCCCCCAGCCAAGATGCGTTGCTTGAGGCTTTAGAAAAAATTGATGTGCCAGTAGCAGCCATCAGGGAAGTTAACGAAGTACCAGCCACATAGTTTTACTTAGGCAGGGTTTGCTTGAAACGTTTTTCGAGTTACTTAAGTTAGTTGTGATTGTTAATGCATACCCACAAGCGTTTTTATCGCCTAATACCCATCAAAGCTTTGTAATTCAATTCTTCGATTATTTTTGGAGAAAACATCATTGCCACGTCCTATTCGGCAGGTCAAAGGTTTACTGTTAACAACAGCGTTACTGTTGGTTTTTGCTTTATTAGCTTTAACAATACACCAACAAACCAATACTCAAGCAGCCATTAACAATTTACCACAGGCTCAAAAAGCCATTAACGAATACAGCAAAACACCACAGATACAACTGGTACAGGCAACGCCTACACCCACAGCTTCACCCAGTCCAACCCCTTCACCCACGCCTTCGCCAAGTCCCACCCCGACCTCAACACCAAAACCCACAGCTACACCAACTCCAACGCCCACAGCAACTCCAACACCAACCCCTTCGCCTACACCCACACCTAAACCAACTACAACACCAACACCCACACCAACGCCAACACCTAAACCGACCGCTTCACCAACACCAACTCCAACAGCAACCCCACC
>JAWRIR010000036.1:0-14517 GCA_040268405.1 Thermoproteota archaeon
GCCACCAGTGCGGGTGGCACAAAACCTTTGGCAAATAAGCTGTTTCGATTTTTGACTAAATATTAAAAAGTAGTTTGCGCTTACTGGTTTTTGGTGTTTAATTTTG
This sequence comes from Thermoproteota archaeon, assembly GCA_040268405.1. Taxonomy (GTDB): domain Archaea; phylum Thermoproteota; class Bathyarchaeia; order Bathyarchaeales; family Bathycorpusculaceae; genus Bathycorpusculum. The sequence continues at coordinate 107 of JAWRIR010000036.1, forward strand.
CAGTTTGAAGATTGTATAAAATTTGCAAACGACAATCCATCCAGCTACTTAGCCACTGTTGAAGGCGACCAGCCTCGAGTGCGCGGAATGCTGATGTGGTTTGCCAATGAAACAGGATTCTACTACAATACAGGGGCAACTAAAGACCTCTACAAGCAACTCCAAGCTAACCCTAAAGTTGAATTATGCTTTTTCGACCCTAAAAGCCAAAACCTGCGAATGATGCGAATAACTGGCGAAGCAGAATTTGTGGAAGACATTGAACTTAAAAAGAAGATTATCGAAGCAAGACCATTCCTTAAACAGTGGGGATTAACCGCTGAAAGCCCAGGCTTAATTTTGTTCCGTGTGCCTAAAGGGGAAGCCTATTTTTGGACAATGGACACAAACCTTGAGCCAAAGACAAAGATAACTTTCGGCTAAAACGCCGTTAGAAAGTTTCTTGGTGAACAAACTCTGCGGGCAATCTTCTTGTGCGTTGAGGCGGTGATTCAGCGGGGTAACCAACAGGAATCATTGCAACCGGACGCATACCTTCAGGCGCGTTTAATACTTTTTTTACTTCCTCTTCTTTGAATGCGCCTATCCAGCAGGTGCCTAACCCTAAGCTAAATGCGGTCAAAATTATGTTCTGAGTTACTGCTGCTGTGTCCTGAAGGCAATACAGGTTTTGTCCACGGTCGGCGTAGCTTTCTTGCGCTTTTTTAAGGTCAGCACATACAACAAAAACTACTGATGCTGTTTGCACCTGCTTTTGGCCGAAAGCTGCATGTGACAAACGCTGCTTTTGCTCTTCCTGGCGTACAATAACTAGCTGATAAGCTTGGGCGTTTCCAGCGGTGGGTGCCATTCGGGCTGCTTCAACGAGTTTTTCCACCATTTCTTTTGGAACTGTTTGATTTGTGAATTTGCGTATGCTTCTTCTGTTTTTTATTGCTTCAAAAACTTCCATCTTTCAGTGCAACCCCAATTTTTATTGGGTACTTGACCCGTAAAAGTCTTATCTTCATTCTGCTTTTATTGTGCTTGGATGATGAGCCTAGAGTCACTGAGCCAAAAGCGTTGATATTGACTCGACGGGCGAACTGACAAAGCCAAGCTGTTCATAGACTGGTAGCGGAAAATTTATCAGTGCAGCAGACATGAACATGAGAGTTTAAGCACGCAAAATTTGCGACGCAGACAATCGAGGTGAAAAATAGAATGGTTGAAATGAAGATTGATGCCAACGAAATCAAAGGCAAAAGCGGCATGGTTCAAAAATACGCGGACTTCCTTAAAGAAAAAACCAGCGCAGACGTAAGCACCGACGCAAACACTATCACAGTCAAAGGTGAAGGTCCCGCAGTAGCTAAAAAGTACCTGCGCATCTTAACCAAGAAATTCCTACACAAATACGAATTAATCGACACATACCGCGTTATTGCTGACGAAGGCGAAAATGCACTACAAATCAAAGAACGCAAACTATACGAAGAAGAAGACTAAAAACTTCTTTACCCCTTTAACAATTTTGTCTTAATTGACAAATTTCTCAACATTTTAAATCCAAAATTAAAGAAGTGCTTGGAAGAGGTTCAACGGGTACATTGGCATGGCGGGTCCAAGAAAAATTGCTGTGTCTTCTACACCATTGATTTTACGCATCTCTTCTTTAAATTTGAACAAGTCCTGGAAGTCTTGCAAAGCCATAATCACAACCAAATCATAAGGACCAATGATTCTTGTAATAACAAGCATGTTCGGCATGCACAAAAGTTGATTGTAAATTTCGGGAACTTTACTTTTATTAGCAACTTTTACAAAAGCAAAGGCATGCGCGTTATAACCCAGTTTTTTAAGATTAACAGTTATCGTTGAAAGGGTTAACACGGGTCCTCTGAGGCGTCTGTACCGTTGAATCACGTTTTTAGTTGAGATACCTGTTTGTTCGGCGATTTTGCGAAATGTTGTTCTTGAATGCTGTGAAAGGATTTTGGCTATTTTTCTGTCTAACGCATCCATTTCAAAAGGCAGTTTTGTTGCGGGTATGCTACGTGTACAACCGTTTAGTCTTGGTTCAGAGCCAATGTTATAGTTGATTACCAAGTTTTCTGGGTGATCAGTGTTTGCAACTTCTGCCCACATCAATGCGTCAACTTGCTTGATACCTTCATTTGATTCTAAATCTTCAAGGATAGCAGCGAGTTCTTGCATGTCGGTTAATGCAACTTTTGTGGTAATATTGTATTTTCCGTAGACACGGATTACATATTGAATGTAAGGTCGGCTTTCCAAGAAAACCATAACTTTTTTTTCATCTTCAGCGCTGGTTAAGATGCCAATTTCACATATGCATTTGTAGCCTAGACTTTGAGGGTTAACCTGCATTATTTCACCGTTAATAATTCCGATACGCCACAGTTTCTTGTAACGCATTCGAACGGCGCCAACGGTAATGTTGCAGATTTTAGAGAGTTCTGTAAAGCTTGTTCTAGATTCTTTCAAAAGCTGGCGCAGGATCTTTGCGTCAGTTTCATCTATTCTAAGCCTCTCAGTCAAATCAAATTACCTTTTTTATTATCTTCTTTTGGGGGGCTTTCTGAAACAACCCGTTATTGTTCCATGTTTAGTACTTTTTTAGTTAAACAACTATCAGTCCTTTTTGTTTTTAAGACTTGCTAAAGGGTTATATTAGGTATTGAAAAAAGGCGCCAAAAAAGAATTTTTTTGTGCTTTCTATATACTTAAAAATGTTCAGTAATAAAATAATTATCAAATTATAGAATATTTGATATTAAAAAAATGGATGGCCGCTTAAAGAAGCGGATAAAAGACATTCAAAGGCTGCGCTTTGAACACGGGCCCAAGATAACTGTCAACACTTTCAATGTCCTCTATTTTACGCATCTGTTCCCGAAGATTAAACTCGTCGTTGAAATCTTCTAAAACGTTGATAGTCATCAAATCATAAGCGCCTATCATGCGGATAAGAACAATTGTGTTAGGCAACTTTAGAATCTTGGAATATACTTCTGGCATCTTGCTGCGGTTGGACACTTTGATAAAGTTATGCGCCATCGCATTGTAACCCAGTTTAGTTAAATCCAAAGTGACAGTTGAAAGCCCAAGAAGGTTTCCTTCAAGCTTCTTAAACCTTTGAATAGTATTTTTAGTGGAAATTCCCAGTTGCTCAGCGATTTTTTTGAAAGGCATCCGTGAATTAGCAGAAAGTATCTTGGCTATTTGACGGTCTTTCTCGTCAAGAACTACTTCTTCGTCGCTAACTGGAGGCATCTTTTTGAAAAGAGGATTATTCTCGTCAATGGGTATCACTGGCTTAATAATCAGGTTTTCACAGTGGTCCATATCGTTTGCGTTAGCCCAAATCATAGGGTCAACATGTTTGATGTAAATGTTTGACTCCAAGTCTTCAATTATTGTGGTTAATTCTTTGAGGTCTTTTAGGGCAACTTTGATTGCAATATTGTATTTACCGAACATTCCAAATACATGCATGATGTATGGACGAGTTTTGAGGAATTCAATAACGGTTTTCTCGTTGTCTATGGCAGTCAGGATTCCTATGTCTGCTATGCATTTGTAACCGAGGCTGTTAGGGTTAACTTGCATTATTTGACCGTTAATTATGCCGGCTTTTATCATGTTTTTGTAGCGCATTCGAACGGCGCCTATTGTGATTTTGCATTCTTTAGCTATGTCGGTGAAGCTTGTTCGGGAGTTCGTCAGCAAAATTTTGATTATTTTTGTATCGATTTGGTCTATTTTTTTTCGAGGTTGCATCAACCTTTTTTTGGCGTTGTCCTTAATTAATTTAGCAGCTTATCAACCTGCCTAATTGGGAACATATTATACATTTACACAAAAAATGTTGCACTAATTTATTCTATTAAGCGCTAACTTAGAAAAAATTAAATACTAGCTGCCGACAACACCGTTTTATTATATAGAAGAAATGGAGAAAAAAACAAAAAATGAAGCTGCAAATGAATCAAACAAAATACACAATAGCCACAATAGTTTTACTAGCAATAATTATCTTACCAATAAGCATATCAATGCCGCAAGCATCTGGAGCTGACTTAGCCGAAGTACAAGTGCCAACAGAAGCCTACCTAAGCTTTAGACCAAACCCTGTAGGAGTAAACCAAACCTTCCTAGTAAACATATGGATAACTCCTGCTACACACGTTTCAAGGTCAATCACTAACTACTACGTAACCATAACCAAACCAAACGGCAACGTAGACGAAGTAGGCCCAATAACATCATATGAAGGCGACGTAACCGCATGGTTCGAATACACAGCCGACCAAGTTGGCGAATGGAAAATAAAATTCCACTTCGACGGCGACCACCTACCAGCACTTAACGCTTCAGCAACAATGTTCAGCGGACCAACACAACTTGCACCCGCATATTATCAGCCATCCTCCAGCCCAGAATTAACCTTAACTGTACAAGAAGACCCGGTTATGTCTTGGCCGCCAGCACCTCTGCCAACAGATTACTGGACACGACCAGTTTCGCCCGAAAATCGAGAATGGGTTTCAATTCTAGGCAAATACCCCTACGCAGGTTTCATGGTTAACCCGCCAGAAGACACCAACGCGTACGCCAGCAACTACCGCTTCACTCCATACGTTCAAGGACCCTTAACCGCTCACGTTGTCTGGAGACGCCTAGGCGCTCTTTCAGGCCTCATCGGCGGCGACATGGGAACAACAATGGTCGGTTCAGGCGAAGGAACATACGCTGGAACACCAAACATTGTCTTCCAAGGAAGATGCTATCAATCAGTCACAAAAGCAGGCGGAGAAGATGTACTGCAATGTTACGATTTGCGAACAGGAGAAATCTACTGGGAAATCGCAAATCCGGTACCTGGCTCTCAAGGCTGGTTTGGCTATTCACCAGGCACTTTAACGGGTATAACAGTCAGCAAGGGCATGGAAGTTGTCCCGGGAGCTACATCTTCAGCAGTTGGTCAACAATCAGCATTAATTTCTGTGGGTTCACGTTTGTACAAGGTTAACCCATACACAGGCGCCATTTCACTTAACGTTTCAGGCATGTCAGGTACCTACTATCGCGACCCGTTTGTTTTAAGCGTACAAAACTTGGGCACTGGAATGAGCCAAGGTCCTTACAGGCTAATCAACTGGACAACAGCGGGCACCGAAACTAACTTTACAAACCGAATCATGAGCAACATAACTTGGCCTTTTAGCAGTTTAGGCGTTGTCGATTATGAAGCAGGAGTAGCAGTTTCAGCCTCACCAATAACGCCACCAGAATTTGGTGCATGGATGGGCTCAACAATAGCTGCGGCTGACTTGTACACGGGAGCATTAAAATGGAACATCACTGACACAGACACCATTTACAGTACAAGCACTGCTGTAGCTGACCACAGCAAATTTGCGGTCTGCATGATGAATAGGCACTGGAACGCTTATAATTTGGCTGACGGAAGCAAAGCATGGGAAAGCGAACTTGCTGATTACCCATGGGGTTTCGGTTGGGGTTACACTGTAGCTTCAGCCTACGGCAACCTAATCGGTTTAGCCTATGACGGCGTCTACGCTTTTGACTGGGACACAGGCGACATCGCTTGGAAATTCTCAGCAGGCTACTCAGGATACGAAACACCATACAGCACATGGTCTTGGATGAGCAGCCCACAAATCGCTGACGGAAAAGTCTACGTAAGCAACGGTGAACACTCGCCAACCACACCAATTACCAGAGGATGGAGACTGTTTTGTGTTGACGCTAAAACAGGGGAAGGAATCTGGAACATTACAGGCGGCATGACACCAGGCGCAATCGCTGACGGTTACTTGACAGCAGACGACCGGTATGACGGCTACATGTACGTTTTCGGTAAAGGACAAAGCAAAACAACCATTGCAACATCTGACGGGGTAATCAGCAAAGGAGGAAGCATACTCATAACGGGAACAGTCATGGACGAGTCACCTGGACAACCAAATACACCTTGTGTTTCAGAAGAATCAATGACAGAATGGATGGAATATCTGCACATGCAACATGAAATTCCTGCAGATGTTAAGGGCGTGTCTGTTTCGATTGACGCTGTTGACCCTAATGGTAACTCACAGCACATTGCAGACGTGACAAGCGATATGAGTGGAATCTTCAAGACCCTTTGGACTCCAGACCTTGCAGGCGAGTACACTATTACAGCCACGTTTATGGGTGACAATTCTTACGGTAGTTCATGGGCTGAAACCGCAGTAGGCGTGGTTGAAGCATCACAGACTGCTACGCCCTCGGAGCAGCCTCAGACAACTCAGCCGCCTATCGAAATTTATTTTGCAGTATCAACAATCGCAATCATAATTGCAATAGCAATAGTTGGCGTAATTCTTAGAAAACGACCCTAATTTGGGAAAAAATACAAATTTAACCTCCCTCTTTTTTGTTTTTTCGTGGAAATAGGCTGGATAGGCTCGAACGATACTGCTTAAGCGATTGTAGTAGCGTTTGTAAAATTGCATCTCTCCTTAATTTGCGAAGCCTCAGCAAACTATTTCCCAAGAAAACAAGACCAAAAAAAGGGCAAACACTTTTTTTGCCGCGGGTTTTAGGGAAAACTAAAATGTTTCAGCACCCTACTTTTTTGTGACTGGAGTTTAAGTTTATGGCGTATAACGAATTACGGAAAGATTACATTCTAAACCGTTGGGTAGTAATCGCTACTGAACGTGGCAGAAGACCAACCGATTTTGCCAAACCTCGCAATGAACACGCAAAAAACTCCAACTGCCCCATGTGCGTAGGCAACGAACACATAACGCCACCAGCAAGCATGCTTTACCTAAAAGAAGAAAACGGTCAAATCAAACGCGCCATTGACCCAACCGAGGGTGAACGCCCAAAAAATTGGCTGATACGCAGTTTTCCAAATCTTTACCCCGCGTTTGTTCCACCTAAAAACGCCAAAGACGCAGCAGACACCGAAGTTTTAGAACAAGACGGTCATGGTTTTGCGATTGGTGAACACGAGGTTTTGGATGAGTCACCTAATCACAGTGAAGGCCCCGCGGATGCCGAGTTGCCGCAGCTTGAACTTTTGATTAAAGCTTACATTGACAGGCTCTCCGAGTTCAGCCTTAAACCCTTTGTTAAGTACGTGCAGATTTTCCGTAATTATGGCCCTGAAGCAGGCGCCTCCTTATCTCACGCGCATAGCCAAATCATTGCAACCCCAATTATTCCCTCAACAGTAGCAAACGAACAAGCCGCCTGCAAAACCTATTTTGAACAGAACAAAAAATGTTTTTTCTGCGACCTGATCGAAAAGGAAGCGAAAGGCCCACGCACTATTCTGGAAAACGAGCAGTTTCTGGTTTTTACGCCATACGCTAGCATTACGCCATTGGAGTTCTGGATACTGCCTAAACGTCACTCGCCAAACATTCTTGACTTATCAGAAACTGAAATCTCCGCTTTCGCTAAAACATTAAAAACCAGCCTTAAAGCCCTAAAGAACTTAGTAAACGACCCACCCTACAATTACGGTTTCCACATCACAATCAACAAGGACGCTCAAGAAAGTTATCATTGGCACGTGGAAGTTTACCCGAAACTGTCAATTTGGGCAGGCTTCGAATTAAGCAGTGGAATCTTCATAAACACTGTAGCACCAGAAAACGCTGCTTCAGAACTTAAACGGGTCATAGAAGCTTAGCTTCAACTGATTCCAGCGCAGGCTCAATCCCCAGTACATCTTCCACGTAAGCGCGTAGTAGTTCAGCTACACTCCAAGCTTGAGCAATAGCGCCACGGGGTTCATTTGGCGGGTCGCAATCAAAAATCTCGTTTATTGAACCCAAGCAACCGTGGTGAATAGTTTGCCCAAGCAGGGGCAGCACAAAGTTTTGGAGTGCCAGTTTGTGGGGTTCGGAATCGTCACCGTACACTTTCAGGTAAGCCGTGATGAATGGCCCAAGTAACCATGGCCAGATTGTCCCATTATGGTATGCGGTGTCTCGGCTTCTTCGGTTACCTTCGCATTTGCCGACAAACTTGGGGTCATCAAGAGAAAGCGTACGCAGTCCATAGGGTGTGACGAGTTGGTTGTTTACGAAGTCAACGATTTGTTTGCCTATGGTTTTGTTGACCATGCTGAAGTCGAGGGAAACTGCTAAAATCTGGTTTGGACGGATTGAAGCGTCAGCGCCCGATGTGTCTACTACGTCGTTGAGGTAGCCGTTTTTGGGGTTCCAGAATTTTTGGTTAAAACTTACATGAGCCTTTTCAGCAATTTCTGCGTAATGCTCAGCTAAATCGGTCTCTTCATACTTGTGTGCTAAGAGCTCCAGTGTCTTGAGGGCGTTATACCAGAGGGCTTGGATTTCTACTGCTTTGCCATGCCGTGGTGTAACATCTTCGCCGTCTACAAAAGCGTCCATCCAAGTAAGCCGTGAACCGTGAGCAAGCAAACCATCACTATCAAGATGAATGTTAAACAGAGTGCCTTTTTCATGGTTAGAAATTATAGATTTTAGGGTTTCCCAAAGGTTCTGTTTAACGTAGGCAAAGTTGCCTGTGTATTTTAGGTATTGCAAGACCGCGTTGATGTACCATAATGTACCGTCAACTGTGTTGTATGATGGTTGGGCAGATTTGTCTGCAATATAGTTTGGAATTAATCCGTCACTGCAGTACTGAATAAAATTGGAAAAAATGTCTTCTGCATCGCTAAATCTGCCAGTTACAAGCATTAGCCCGGGTAAAGAGATGAAGGTGTCTCTGCCCCAAGGTTCAAACCAGTGATAACCAGCAATAATTGATTTGCGTTTTTGTGAATTTTGAACTATGAAAGCATCGGCTGCTTGCAGAACCCAGTTTAACCAGTCAGTCATCGGCACCTCTTTATGCACTTGGTAAAAGCCCAAAATCAAATCGCTGAGATGTGCCAATTCGTGATTGTATGCTTCGGTTGCTTGGTCTACTGAGGAGCCGATTGAGTCAAGGATTTGCCGGTTTTCTTGTGAATCTCGGCTTGCCGCTGTAGTGAGGGCAAACGTGGTTTCGCTCTCAGCTGGAACAGTAACTTCGAAGGTGCCGGGTTGGTAGCAGTCGTCGTTGCTTGATTCGCCACGGAATTCTTCGTCACGGTAAAGCAAACGGTCTACCCAGTTGCCCTTTTCATTAAAGACGCCGTCGGTTATGCGGCAAGTGAGAGTTGCTTTTTGTTCATGAAAGGTCAATTCTACTTCTTTGCTGTTTTGCTGCTGTGTCAGGTGCATGGGGTTTCTTTGGCGGTCTGTGACATTGTGGTAGTAGCGGCAGTTTACCATGGGGTAAATCGACAGTTTAGCCTCGTTGCCACTTCGATTGTTTACTTTGTATATGGTGCAGGCGGCGTTTTTGAGTTTAGGCATAAAAACGGTTTTGCTAACTTCTAACCCGTTTAACCCGTAAGTGTAAGTTGGGAACGGGCTGATGGAGAACTGTTTGATTAGCTTGTACCCTTGCGGGTAAATTGTGTCATTAAATTCGTTGCTGCCAAGCCGGAAAATTTGGTTGCCTAAACTGAGGTCTTCATCCAGTTTTGAAAGACAAACCATGCGGTCGCCCGGCGGATTAAGCGCGGCAACCAACAAACCATGATATTTGCGCGTGTTTATGCCCAGAACTGTGCTGGATGCGTAGCCGCCGATGCCGTTAGTTATTAGCCATTCCTTCTCAATTAAGTCCCTAAAATTGGTGAGGGCTTGCTGGTTGAAGGTTATGGCTGGCAACTTCATGCTAGGTCATCAGCTTTGCTATGTTCTTGTCTCTTGGGACACAGAAATAGTTTGCCACAGGAACACATTTTGTTCGGAATAGATGTAGGTGTGGTTTAGTGTACTTGTATTCTGTGAGTGTTTCGGCGTAGCCCATGCCTTTTGCGATAACCAGTTTAGCTTCGTCATAGACCTTTAGGAATTCAGGAGAAACTTCCTTTTTCAAAAGCCCAACGGCGTCTGTTCCGGTGGTTATGACTTCGTCCGCAAGCTTATCCATATTACAAAGTTCCACGTCTTCCATCGTGGCATCGTTAATTACGGGTCCACCTTTGACTACGTAAGTTACTTTTAAGCCCATGTTTTTCAGTTGCTCAACTAAGAGTGTGTCAAAAACGATTTCGCCTGCATTATCAGCAAGAAACAGGACGCTTTCAGATTTTTTGGTTATCTCGTAAGCCTTGTCGATGTCATCAATGGCTAAGTCTTTGGCTGCGTCTTTGAGGATTTTGGATAAGTCTTTAATGGTGAATTTGTGACCAGGAATGTCGAATTCCATGATGTTTCCTACAATTGCGCAGAGGCAGGCTTTTTTGAAGCGTTCCTGCTGGGTGTAACCGGCGTTTACAAATTTTTTTGCTTGCGGAAGCAGTTTAAGGGCTTTTTCGTTGGCAACTTTTTTGCTTTGCTTGTAAGGATCGGGATTGCTTGTTAATTGACGGATTAAACGGTCTCTTTTAGTACCAATGTCAGCGGCAACCGTTGATGGCTTGAATTCTCGGTTAACCAGTTTAACAACTTCAGCCATGCATCTAAACCGTAAAGCGGGGTTAGTTGTGGCTTGGTAGATTTGGATTTGCCCTCGTGAAATCATGCAAGCAGCGCATTCAGGTTCAACTTTCAATTTTGGTCACTTGCAACTTAGCGTGTTGCGTCAGCAAATGCACGTAGAATGCTATATGGGTCTTTCGCCTTGACAATGCCACTTGCAACCAGTACACCACGTGTTCCAAGCTTGAGCGCTATTGCTACGTCTTCTGCTTGGCTGATGCCTGCACCACACAAAATGGGCATGTTCTTGTTAACTTGTTGTACTAAGGTTACTGTGTCGGTTACGATTTCGGGTTTTGCTTTGGACACTGGAATTCCTGTGCCGATAAGTTCTGGTGGTTCAATTGAGGTTATGTCTGGTTTTAGGGCTGCGACTGCGGCGCTTGTGGCTGGGTTGTTTGCACAGACACATGAGATTAAGGCTTTTTCTTTTGCAAGTGCCACTGAAGCTTCAATGTCAATGAGCCTAAGCTGTCTCTCTGAGTGATTAATTAAGGTGCCAACTGCACCTGCCTCTTTAATGGCTTCAGCAAGGATGTGACCTGTGCTGCTACCAGGTTTTACGGGATCAAGGTGCTGGGCGAAAACTGGAATTTCAACTGTTTCGGCGATTTTAGCTAAATCGACAAATTGTGGGGCAACTATGATTTGAACGCCTGTTTCTTTGCTGGCTTTCTCTGCCTGTTTTGCAAGTTCCACAGCTCTTTTGCCGGTTGATTCAAGATAAGTTTTGAAATTTACTATAATCATAGGCTCGTTTAGCTTCAACTTGTAATTCCTCACTTTAGCGTTACAACTAACAGCTTTTATTATTTACCATACAAAAAGTTGAGACGGGATGGCGTTAAGCTGCTGGTGCGGGGGCAGTTTGGACTTGGAGGGCTGCTTTTTTGGCTGCTTCCTCGGTAAGCATACCTACGAGTTGCCCGTTCTTGACCATGGCGGCGCGTTTCATTCCTTTTTCCCGCATTACCTTCATGGCGTTAATCATTGATTCAGCTTCGTCCAGAATAATCAGTGGCGTATAGCTGAGGTCTTTTGCAGGAGTCTTTACTGGGTCCTTGTGCTTCTCGATAATATCCCGTAGAATGTCGCGGTCGCTTATTACACCGATTGGCCCGTGATGCTCAGTAATGAGTACCGAGTTTACCCCGTTTTGGAGCATCGAACTAACCAGTGCTGAAACGGTTTCGGTGATGGGAACTTCAATTTTTGGCAGTTTCATGCCTGCTTGGCTGCTTATTTCTGAAATGTCGATGCCGCGTTTCCAGATGTCAGTTAGCATTTCGCTTGTGCGTTCGATTTGGCTGGGGTCGCTGGAATAGAAAGTGTCTGGCAAGTAAAAGACTGATTCGCTTATCCAGTCACCTACAGGCGGATTCTTGAACATGAACAGGTGCTTGTCATCAACCATCATCATAGTCATATAACTGATTGGGACATGCTTAATTTCGTAACGTGGAGAAAGCTTCTGAGCCGGTTCAAGGTTATCAAGGTCGATTGATGCCATGATGCGGACTTTAAGATCCTTTTTCAAGAACTTAATAAGCGGGTCATCTTCGGCGAGGCGATTAATGCTTTGCGAGGAAGTGATTATGACAACATCCCTGTTAGCGTTTTCAAGGACTTTAGTTACTTTGGCCCAGGCTTCTTCTGCGCCTTTGATAACCACGGTTTCGCCGATAGGCACACCGCTCTTCAGTTCATCAACGCGTCTTGAAGCATCTACACCAATGGACCACATTTGCTCAAAAAACGCTTTCAAAACTGAAATGAACATTTTATCATTAATCCACAAGCCCTCGTCTTCAAGATTCAAAACAGAGGTTTCGTTACCGAAAGGCGCGTACAGGATGGCTTCTTCCTCATCCTTGATTAAGAAACGTGGGAAAAACTTGGAATTCATACCCATGTGACGCATTTTGATATTTAGGCGGTCTTCGGTTATGTTGCGGTCTATGCGTTCCACAATTTTGAGGTTATCAGGGGATATATCAGTGATTATTTGGAAGTTAACATTCCTGTTTTTAGACGGGTCAAAAGCAGCGTCAAAAATTCCAGCGATGTCTTCCTGAATAAGTCCCAACCCAGTGGTTAAGAAGATGACTTGTTTGGTGGATTCCTCAATCATGCTTATCATTTTTGAGTGAATCTTCTTTTTGCCTGTGATGATTGAAAATTTGGCGACTGGATACTCGGATTCTGGAGTGCTGATTGATTTCCAAGCAACAAGCAGGTTTTGTTTTTGGTCGTTAAGGTTTATGACTTCATTCTTTTTTGCGTTAATGAAGGTGTCAACAAGATTTTCAAAAGGCACAATCGTGAAGCGGGTTGGCCTTTCAAGTGTAGCTTCAATGAAGCCTTTTTCCTGTAGTTTCTTGAATGTTCGGTAAGCTTGTACGCGTTCCATTTTTAGGCGTTTAGCTACGAAACTGGTTGATTGTACACCGCTTTTGGCGAGAAACATGTAAACTTGAATTTCGCGTTTTGAGAGCCCCAAAATCTGCAGAAAACGTGTTATATCCTTTTCACTCAAGCCTAGTAAGCCGCCTAACGATAAAATCCAGTGTTTCCATTAGTTTTAATGTTTACGCATTTATATAAAGGAATGCATGTTTGTAAAGGTTAAATTTTCACAAAATCATCATTTTTAGCGGTAGGATAGCGTTTATTAATCTGGAAAAACATTGGTAAAATTACCGAAAGAGTGTCACTGCATGCTATGCTGACGCATCAAATCGGCAGCGGATATAATTCTGGTTTGTTGCTGCGCCCGTTAACGATTTGGGCTCGAAAAAAGTGTAGCGTGAATCAAGTGCGAGTGATTTACGTTAATCTGAGGAGACTTAGAAATGTCTGAAAATAAAAAAACAATACTTGTTGTTGACGATGACAAGTCTATTCTTAGAACATTCACACGAATTCTTCAAAAAAGCGGATACGAAATAGACGTTGCAGAAACAGGCAAAGAAGCCATAGAAAAAGCTGACAGCCACACTTACGACCTTGCTTTAGTCGACATCCGCCTTCCTGACATGGATGGAACTGAACTGCTTGCCAAACTAAAAGTGCAACTGCAAAACACCGTCAAAATAATGATTACAGGTTTTCCATCCTTAGAAACAGGCGTTAAAGCCCTTGATGAAGGCGCCGACGCTTACCTTGTTAAGCCAGTGAAACCTCAGGAACTTCTTGTGCTGCTTGAAGAGAAACTGAAGCATCAGGGAGAGCAAGTAGCAAAAGCATAACCCAGCAACAACCCGTCTAAATTTCTTCACTTAGTCAAAACATTCAGGTTATCCTCTAAACCTGCAGCAAAACAAAACTGTTGAATTTCAGGCAGAAACAGGTTTTTTTGTGGAGAAAGCTTAAGAATGGTGATTTTGCTTAGGCGTGTATGATTCAGGATTTGAAGGGCTTTGCCCAATTCATTTCTGTAGAACGCGGCGTAATGCTTTTCATGATTTCAGTCGGCGCAACCTTCCTTACAGGAGGCGCGATTGCGTGGGCTCCAGCATTGTTTTTGGGAGTTATCGTGTTTTGCATTTGGAGCGCCGTAGACGCTATGAACAACCTGTGCGACGTAGAATTAGACCAGCTTTCTGACCCATTGCGTGCACAGTTCACTAAAAAACTTGGCAAAATCGGCTTACTCATCACGTTAGGCTTTACAGGCTTATCTTTAGCGTTGGGCGCTGCAACTTTGATGCCGTATGTGCTCCTGTTTGTCGGCGTGGGCATCCTTTTCGGCGTCTTATACTCCGTACCGCCTTTCCGCCTACGAAAAACAGCTTACAAGCCAATAGTCAACTTCACCGT
>JAWRIR010000037.1:0-17505 GCA_040268405.1 Thermoproteota archaeon
CCAGTAACGGCTAAATACTGCAAACCCCAATCCGTTGGGTAATCAGCGTGGGAACCAAAAAATGAAAGACCTGCCAAACATAGTCCATGACCTAATAGAAGCAACAAAAAAACACGAACAGTACCGCGACAAAGAATGCATAAACATGATCGCCAGCGAAGGCATCAAATCACCCGCTGTATGCCAAATGCTCGACATGTCACATGACCTTGCAACACGTTACGCAGAAGGCGAAAACGACAAAGACGGTCATGTAAAGAAGCGCTACTATCAAGGCCAAAAATTCATGAGTCAAATCGAAGACTGCGCTACTGACGCAGTTAAAAGCCTGTTTCGCGCCACATGGGCAGATGTCCGTTTAATTTCAGGCACTCACGCAAACACAGCCACTTTTAAGGGCTTATCCTTAGCTTCAAAAAATAACAAGATGGTTGTTACTCCATTAAGCTGCGGTGCCCACATTAGCCATGATTACACTGGCTTGGCAGGCAGCATTCTTGGCATAGACAACATAAACCATGTTTATGACATTAACGAGTTTAACATTGACCCAGAAAAATCAGCCTACGTTATTAGGGCAGCTAAACCAGGCATCGTCACTTTCGGCGGCAGCTTGTTCCTTTTCCCACACCCAATAAAGGAATTAAAAGAAGTCTGTGACGAAGTAGGCGCATACGTAGCCTACGATGCAGCCCACGTTTTAGGTTTGATTGCAGGCGGTCAATTCCAAGACCCACTCCGCGAAGGCGCAGACTTCATCACCGCATCCACTCACAAAACATTCCCAGGTCCACAAGGCGGCGTCATCATGGGTGTTCCAGATTCTCCAGCAAAAGAGAAAGCGGTAAGAAAAATCCAATGCGCAGTATTCCCATTAACAGCTTCAAGCACTCACCTTGGCAGATTACCAGCATTAGGCATCGCTTGCCTTGAAATGAAGGTTTTCGGTCAACAATTAGCAGCCCAAATCGTCAAAAACGCTCAAACCGCAGGTCAATACCTGTACGAGAACGGCGTCAAAGTAGTCGCAGAACACAAGGGCTTTACACGTTCACATCAACTCGCGCTTGACGTTAGAGCTTTTGGCGGCGGCAACAAAATCGCTCAAGACCTTGAAGACGCAAACATCATCCTAAACAAGAACCTGCTACCCTACGACGACCAAAGTGACAAAGAGAACCCTGCAGGCTTACGCGTTGGCTTCCAAGATGTTACACGTCATGGGATGGGTGAAGGCGACATCAAACACCTTTGCGACTTAATGCTGGACATAATCAAAGGCAAACGTACTCCAGAACAAGTTAAAGTAGACGTTATGGCACTCAAGAAAGAGTTCAGCCAAGTAAAGTATGGCTTCCAAAGTGTTGAAGAAGCCTTAAAATACGTTAAGGCTTAAGCCAAACATTCTTTCTTTTTGTTTTGTTTTCAGGTTCCTGACGGGTTTTTCATCCTAAACATTAATTAGACTATTCGTTGTTTTTGATGCTGAAAATTCATGGACTTAATTTACATTCTCATGCCAGTAGTGGTCATTGGCTTCTTTATCTTCTTTATACTGCTGCCAAGGTATGGTCCACATTACAAGTCAAGACTGGTTTGTCCAAACTGCAGAAAAGTGTTCAATTTTCATTGGGTTCCAGGAGCCTCTTTGACTGCACTGCGTTATGGAAACCGGCGTCGCCTCAAATGCCCTTACTGTCACCAAGTGAACACTTTTGATATTGCTTCAACACGGGTTAGCCAACCAAAAGCTAAGCCCAAAACGTAAAACTGCAAGCCTGTTTTCAGAGAACTTTATTAGTAAACAGTTACAATCACCTTTCTGTTAACTCTTCAAAGGAGACTCTTGTAGTGAAAGTACTCTTAAATGATGGTTTAGAACCTCAAGGCCTAAAAGTTTTTCAGGAAGCTGGAATTGAAACAGACACTAAAAAACGCGATTTAAACGGATTAATCGCTGAAATAGGCCAATTTGACGCTTTAGTAGTTAGAAGCGCCACAAAAGTTACACGTGAAGTTATAGAAGCAGGTGCAAAAGGTAAACTCAAAATTATTGGACGCGCAGGAGTCGGCTTTGACAACATTGATGCAGCAGCTGCTTCAGAAAACGGCATCGTTGTAAAGATTGCGCCGTACGGCAGCACTAACGCGGTTGCAGAATTAGCAGTCGATTTGATGCTCTCTATTTCACGCAATACCCCTCAAGCACATCACTCTCTGAAAAACGGTGTTTGGATTAAAAAGAAGCTTGAAGGCACAGAGCTTGCCTACAAAACCTTAGGCATCATCGGTTGCGGCAGGATTGGTCAGAAGCTTGCTCAAATTGCCAAACGCGGCTTTGACATGGAAATTATCGGTTACGACATTTGCCCCAACCAAGAAAGCGGCATCAAATTCATGACCAAAGAAGAAGTCCTCGCCAAAGCAGACTACCTAAGCATTCACACAGGCGGCAAAAATATCATTGTCGGAGCAGCGGAACTTGCCATGATGAAGCCAACCGTTTTTATTGTGAACACTTCAAGGGGCAATAACATTGATCAAGAAGCCCTTTACAATGCACTTAAAGAGAAGAAGATTGGCGGTTACGCAACAGACGTTTACAAAGAAGAACCCAAAGCCGAAAACGACCCATTCAATGACAAACTAAAAGAACTTGACAACGTCGTCTTAAGCAGCCACCTTGGCGCATCAACTGTTGAAGCTCAAGTAGCGACATCCACGGAAATCGCCCGCGTCTTATCAGCATATCTGCAAGGTGGAGACTTTACCAACGCCGTAAACGCAGGCGAAAGCATCGAAGTAGAAGAAAAACAAGTCTTCACCCTATTCATCCACCACAAAGACATCCCCGGCGTTTTCGCAAACATTGACAAAGTCTTAGGCGACAACAACATCAACATCCGCGCAAACTACAGCCGCCAAATCAACACAGGCTACGCAATCAGCGTCTACGTATTGCATCAACAAGTCACGCCAGAAATTGTTGCACAACTAAAAGCAGTACCAAACGTCTGCAACGTCAGATTCTAAGGGATTCTTTTCCCTTCTTTTAATTTTCAAACGGTTTATCGTAAAGCTTCTTTTCTGTGCCATGCTGTTTTGCCATGCTTTTCCAGCCGCGGTTTCCAGCAAAAACGTAGAAGGCTTTGGCAATAACAGGTTTAGCCATTAACTGCACCGCATCCTCAGAAACTGGCACTTCGGAAAGCAGGTTTTTTGCTGTTATATCAAGTGATTTGCGGATGTTTCTTGCTAAGTAGCCTGCTTTTTCAAGGGATACACCGTTTATGGCGCCTCCTCCACCAAGGCTTAATCCGCCAGCCCAAAGGAACCCCGTTTCCTCTGCGAATTGATGACAGATTGCTATGGCTGTTGCGTTTTGGCTGGCTTCAGGAAAACCGTTGTTGACGATGACGAGCAGATGTTGAGGTTTTGTTATCTTTGCATTCTTGCGTTGCTCGGCGATTTTTTCTAAAGCTAAAATCACAGGTGCTGGCAGGGTGTCGATGTATAGGGGGAAGGCTAAGAGTAGAAGGTCACAGTCAGCCACCGCTGAGAGCAGTAGGGTTTTCTGTTGGGACTTGTGGAAGTTTGCTTGAATACACTGTTTACTTGTGGTGTAGCCGCCTTTCTCAAGTTTAGAAAGCAGGTATGTGCCCAACGAGTTTGAGGTGCTGTTAAATCCTCGTGGACTTCCCACTAAAAGCAGTGCATAATGATTCAATTTTTAACCTCCACTTGGTTAAGCAATACCTCAATTTTTTGTTGAACCTGTTTAGGGTGGTCTTTTTCGTACACGAATATGGCTGCGTGGTGTGAAGCCTGCTTGTTTAGCGAGTTGCGGTAAAGTAGCGTTTTGAAGATTTCTTCGCTTCTATGTTCAGGTTCGGGCAGAACGCCGATTGCTGCCAGCTTGCCAACTTTTTCGTACCTTTGCGGATGATGAAGTTCCCCGTTAATGTCTTTGAAGAACGGCAAAATACCGCAGATTTGGCGGTCTAACACTTTTTTGAGTTCATAAGAGTAGCCGCCGAAAACGACGGGTGTAACGTAAACGATTAAGTCGCATAGCGGCATCTTTTGGATTATTTGTTGGGCATCATCGTCAATTACGCATTTGCCGGGGGTTTTTATCCAGCAGCCAAAACAGCTCAGGCAATCAGCCACTTTGAGGTCACGTAGCCGGTAAACAGTGACTTGCCCAAAATTAGAGAGGGTGGACTGCAAAAGCTCTGTTGTTTTGTCGACTTTGGAGTCTTTGGCTCTTGCGCCGTTCAAAACGACGATTTCCAAGGAAAACCAAACCTCAGAACCTTATTTGAAACTATTAGTAAATAAAATTAACCCACAACTTGGAAGTAGAACCGTTTTACTCTAAATAGAAAAGCACTGATTTTCAACATGCTAATGAGCGGTTTTTCAGTCAATAGCACCTACCCCCCTTAGTGTTCTGCGGGGAGGTTTCTCTTTCTTAAAACTGCGACCCAAAAGACAGTTGCAATTATGAGGAGGGGCATTATAAGTGAGGAGTATTCTGGAATTGTTGGAGACGGCGCAGACGTAGATGTTGAGGGCGTATTGTTTAGGTCTACTTTAAAGAATACGGTTTCCTTCGCGTAGCTGGGGGACAGGTTGTTGTCGGTTACTCTTACTAAAAGGGTTATGTTGTGAGCGCCTTCACAAAGCTGTGTTAGCGTCATGTTGCCCTCAAAACGGTGCCAATTATGCGTAGACTTAGAAGGACCGTCTAAAACATAGTAGGAGTACCTAACGTCTGAGTTGACGCTGTAAACAACTGGAACTTGGCTTGTATTGAAAGTTGCATGATTTTGTGGTGAAATAATATTAAATTGTAAAGGAGTATGCAGAAAAGTGTCAGCCGTTACCAAACTAAATGGATGTAATAACCCACTTGCAAGCAAAGCTAAAGGCAACAACACCATGACCAGCTTTCTGCTCAATTTTCAATCCCTAAAAAAGTTTGGAACTTCTGCAATTTAGCTCTCCCAAAAGAACAGGATGTTCTTCAAAAAGAACACGAAAAAATTTAGGTTTAGTCTGCCCCTACTTGGAATTATAGACCCCCTATAGGTTTCTGCATAGATATGCTATTTGGATCCTAATAGGTTGGTTTAAAAAATAAAGCAGCGAATAAAAAAGGTGGTTAGGTTGCTTGGTTCCAGTAGTAAATGCTGGTGTATTTGTCTGATGCTGGGCATGCTGAGTCGTCGTAGACAATGTCAAGTTTTAAGCCATACTGGTCAAGCCTTTGTTGTAGTTGATTCCAGATTTGCGTTGAAGTGCCATTTGCGTCCCATAAGCCCCAGACGGTGTCGTCGGGTCTGCGCATTCCCCAACCGTAATTGTTAGGCAAAACCAGTGCTGCCTCCGCTTTGATTCCTCCATGGGTTACCGAGGGATTTTGAACAACGTCATTCCAGAAACGCTCCAATGCCTCAAAATGCTCTTCTTTCAAGGTACCATATGGGCCACTCATGTCTTCTGCGTAATTAAAAATGACAACGTATTGCGCGCCAGCTTCGTAAGAAGTTTTCATCTGCTCAAACATCTCATTTCCGTCTGTAAGGTAAGGCGCATGTGTGTACTTCCAAGTCAATATTGTACCCCAATCTTTACCCTGCAAGTTTGCCGCTCCCCGCACTAACCCAATCTCTTGAGCAAACGTGTTGTTCCAGCCAAGTTCCCCAAGCACCATGTCGTATCCGCTCTTGCAATCCCACCAGTACAATCCATAATCAGCAGTAAAAACAGGAAAATCGCCTTTGCTAATGTTCCATTGATTTTTCAGCCCTTCAACTGGTGCTCTGGTTTTGTTTACAAAGACTTCAGCAGCGCCATCACAGTTAGTTAAGGGGTTTTTGCTTGCCACTTGTTGGTAAGTTTCTTCTTGGGCAATACGGTTTGAGCCATTTTCCATTGTATAGAAATCATCTTTTAGTGTTTCAATTGAATCCCCTGCATTATAATGGCCCGAGGGAGAACCACCCGTGTATATTTTACTTGTTGAATTTACGATTGTTTCTCTTACTGTTATTGTGCCGTTTGGTTTGTATGTAGTCGTATTGATGTTTCTAAACGTGCTCGAAATTGTCAATGATGAATTAGTTGGGTCTACGCTGAAAGATGAAGTTATATTCTCTCTTTGAACTGCGATTGTGCCGTCAAGAAAAAATGTTGCAACATACTCGTTTCCATCACGATAGTCAATTACGCCATTTTTATTTCTAGTCAAGGTTATTCCCAGCTCATTCGTGTAATAAATGTCTCCATCAAGAAATTTGCCGCCAGGTTCATCACCCAAATAGACGCCTGCAAACATGTCTCCCCATCGTTGCTTTGCTGTGCCTACCCATTCAGCTTTATCAGCAGGGGTTAAAACGTCAAACATAGCCGCAAAGTGTAATCCTTTAGATACCGTATAATCGCCTATCTCGTTTACTGCAGTGGCGTTATTTTTTAATACGCCTGACTGGAGCACAAACAAATTGGTATAACCTGCGACTTTGTCGATTAGTGTTTTGGCATCTTGGATGCTGTTTCCGCCGTAAGTTACTCCTACAAGAAACTGTTTTTGTTGTTCACTTTCTACAAAATTTGTCGTTCCTATGAATATTATGGAGCTTACAAGGAGGACACAAATGATAGCTGATAAGAGTGCTTCTTTACGGTTCATGTTCGGTCTCTTCTAAAGTGAAGCCTTGACCAGTTCGGCTTTATTTATTTTTTCCAAAATCTACTACCTGAAGGAAAAATCTTCAGAAAGCAAATAAATTTACCGCATTCTAAACATACATCTACCAATCATTCCAGAAAAGGCATCAAACCCATCAGGATATTGCAGTGTATATAAGCAAGTTTTCATGTATCACATAACAAATGAAGCTTGGCGTGTTGTTTTCAGGTGGCAAGGATTCCACGCTTGCCCTGCACATGGCTGCGGATAAAGAGCAAGTAGCCTGCCTAATCACTGTAGTCTCCGTCAACAAGGAGAGCTACATGTTTCACACGCCCAACGTTGATATGACGCAGCTTCAAGCGCAAGCTTTGGATTTGCCGCTGGTCACGGTTGAAACACAGGGACGCAAAGAAGAGGAGCTTGCCGATTTAGAACTCGCAATTCTTCAAGCCAAAAACCAGTACGGCATCGAAGGCGTTGTTACGGGCGCTGTGGAGTCGGTTTATCAGGCAACAAGGGTTCAACGGATTTGTAACAAGCTGGATTTATGGTGTTTTAACCCGTTATGGAAGCACAACCAAAAAGCGCTACTGGAAACTTTGCTGGAACGCCACTTTGAAGTAGTTATTTCGGGGGTTTTTGCTTACCCGTTAAATGAGTCGTGGCTGGGCAAACCGTTAGACCACAGCATGATTGAGCAGCTTTCAGAACTTTCAGAAAAATACGGCATAAGCGTGACCGGCGAGGGCGGAGAAATCGAAACCACCGTGCTGGATGCACCGCTGTTTAAGCAGAAAATCGAGGTAGTTGAGTCTGACGTCATGTGGAATTATAGTTCAGGAGTCTATGTAATCAAAAAGTCGCGGCTGGTGCAGAAATGATTCTTGTTGTTGACATGAACTGGAAACGGGATTCTTTGGCGTTTAACGAGTTTGTCCAATCCATAGTCACCATAGTGGAGCCGCTTGAAGAGTGCACGGTTAAGCATTACATGGAGCTTGAACCAGCCGACATCGAAAAAGCAAACAGAATCATACTTTCAGGAAACACCCTAAAAGACCACGAAACCCTGCAGCATCTGGACAGGTTTAGCTGGATTAAAACGTTTAACCGCCCAATCTTGGGAGTCTGCGCGGGGATGCAAACAATCAGCCTTGTCTTTGACAACCCTTTGAAGCCGTGCTTGCAGGTTGGAATGACCGAAATTCAAACCGTAAAAGACAACCCTCTCTTTGAGGGCAACTTTAGCGTTTACACACTGCATAATTATTCTGTTTCTGCTTCGGAAACTTTTGAGGTCCTAGCGCAATCAGGCAGTTGTATCCAAGCATTCAAACATAAAGAAAAAAGCGTTTATGGAGTGCTTTTTCATCCTGAAGTCAGAAACCCCAACGTTTTAAAAAGGTTCTTAGCAGTAGAGTAGTAGGTTTTTTCAGCAGTTGGCTGGTAGGTTAAAGCATAAAAGGTAAGTCCACGATAGTTTTACTCGAAGGAGTTTTCTGTTTTGGTAACTAAAGTACCACAGGAGAAACTACGCAACGTTTGTGACCCAAATTTTATGAAATGCGAATCAACCAAAGACCTAAAACCTCTTGGCGAAATCGTTGGTCAAGAACGTGCCGTTAGAGCGTTAAAGTTTGGGTTAGGCATCAAGAATCATGGTTTTAACATTTACGTTTCAGGCTACCCCGGCACTGGCAGAAGAACTGCAGTGAAAAGTTTTGTTGACGAAACCGCCAAAGCTCAACCGGTTCCGCCTGACTGGTGTTACGTGAACAATTTTGGCAACCAATATGAACCAAAAGCGGTACAGTTGCCGCCGGGCAGAGGAAAAGAATTCCAAACTGACATGAAAAACTTTATCGAAAGCATCAAAAACGCCCTGCCAAAAGCCTTTGAAAGCGAAGACTACGCCAAACGCAGAGAATCAACTCTCAAAGGTCTAGAAATTCAACGCAAAAACATAATCGACGAGTTAAACGCTAAAGCGCAAAATGAAGGCTTCATCATCAAACCCACCCCTGTCGGCTTACTGCTTATTCCAGTTTTAGATGGCAAGCCTTTAACGGAAGAAGAGTTACTGGCCCTTCCAGCAGAAACAAAGCAGAAGCTTCAAGAAAAGCATGACAGTTTAGAAACTGAAATGCAAAACACCATGCGCCAACTAATCGACATGGAACACCAAATCCGCGAAGCATTACGCAAACTGAACAGGGAAGTAGCATTGTACGCTACAGGTTCACAAATTGACAGTTTAATGGAGAAGTACCGTGAAGTCAAAGAAGTAACAAGCTACCTTAAAGAGGTACAAAACGACATTTTAGACAACCTTAACCAGTTCATCCGCCGTGTTGACCATCAACAGCAGCTTCCGTTTCCGTTGCCTTGGACACGGGAAGAGCCATTCAAAAAATATGAAGTCAACGTTATAGTTGACAATTCTGACGTGAAGGGTGCGCCGGTTGTGATGGAGGTTAACCCTACTTATCGTAACCTGTTTGGCAGAACAGAAAAAGAGGCTCAATTCGGCGCTTTAACCACAGACTTTACCATGATAAGGGCGGGAGCTTTGCATAAGGCTAACGGTGGCTACTTGATTGTACAGGTTGAAGACTTGCTCAAAAACCCGTTTGCGTACGATGGCTTAAAGCGAAGCATCAGAGACAAAACCATCACAGTAGAAGAACCTGAAGAACGCTACGGCTTCATCAGCATCAAAACCATAAAACCTCAACCCATCTCCTTAACCGCCAAAATCGTGCTAATCGGAACGCCGTACCTGTACCAAATGATGTTTAGCATGGACACAGATTTTCGGGAACTATTCAAAGTTAAAGCCGAATTTGACGTAACCATGAACCGCAACGACGAAAACGTCAAACAATACGCCGCTTTCGTCTGCATGCTCTGCGAAAAAGAAAACCTCAAACACTTCAACGGCGCAGGCTTGGCAAAACTGATTGAGTACAGTTCACGCATTGCTGAAGACCAGTACAAGCTTTCCGCCCAGTTCTCACTTATCGGCGACTTGGCAAGGGAATCCAGCTTTTATGCGTCCCAAGACAACTCAGAATTCGTCACTGGTGAGCATGTGAAGAAGGCGATTGAGGAAAAGATTTACCGTTCTAAGCTTGTGCAGGAAAAGATTCAGGAAATGATTCAAAGAGGCTTCTTTTTGATTGACACTGTTGAGGAGCGGGTTGGTCAAACTAACGGGTTGTCTGTGGCGGGTTTGGGCGATTTCGCGTTTGGTATGCCTTCACGTGTTACTGCAAGTATTGGGCTTGGCAGGGAAGGCGTCGTGGATATTGAACGTGAAGCTAAAATGGGCGGTCCAATCCACACCAAAGGTGTCCTGATTCTCAGCGGCTACATTAATGACAAATATGCTCGGGACAAGCCTTTGAGTCTTTCAGCCCGACTGGTGTTTGAGCAGAACTATGAAGGCGTCGAAGGCGATAGCGCATCAAGCACCGAACTCTACACGATACTCTCGGCGCTTTCTGGGCTGCCGATTAAGCAAAACATTGCCGTAACAGGCTCCGTGAACCAAAAAGGTGAAGTTCAAGCTATCGGCGGGGTTAACGAAAAAATTGAAGGCTTCTATGAAGTCTGCAAACTCAAAGGCTTAACGGGACAGCAGGGCGTGATGATTCCTGAAAGCAACATCCAGAACTTGATGCTTAAAGAAGAAGTCGTTGAAGCAGTGAAGGCGGGCAAATTCAACATTTACTCTGTTAAAAGTATTGATGAGGGTATTGAAGTGTTGACTGGTAAAGCGGCGGGTGTGCGGCGTGAGGATGGCAGTTTTGAAGAGGGCACTGTGAATTTTTTGGTTGATAAGCAGTTGGGGGTTATGGCTGAGCGGCTTAGGCAGTTTGCGCCGTTTGGCATGGAAAAACGTTTTGAACCTTAAGAATTGCCATTCTGCTTTTTTGTTTTTCTGTTATGTATCGTATGTAGTTATAGTTAAGATTTTAAGCAAGTAAACCTTATCTTATTACAGAAAGAAAAGGGGTTACTGGGTTTGAAGTTGGCTGCATTAAGTAAGGTTAAACGGAACAAGCCATTGATGGTTTTGCTTCTTCCAGTGATTGTTTGCATATTTCTGGCAGGTTGGGCAATGTACCTCACCGGCAGGCAGGGTTCATCAACTTATCAGGAAAAGGGGCAAACAGAGCAAACCAAAGACCACGTTACCATCGGCGCTATTCCGTTTGAGGAAGAACAGGAAATCTTAGCGCAGTAAGGATACAAAATTTATCCCTTATTTTTGCGTCACTTACGATAGAGCTTACACGCTTGTTGTTGCACCGACACAGTCACAACTCCATTTATACCTCAAAAATAGTTCTTTATTTGCGAGAGAAATAGCCATCCAAGAGATACACCCACGCTTGGCAGGTCAGCTGTTACGCAAGCCGCACGACTGGTGGACCTAACTGCTCGGGGCTTTTTTTAGTCTGCGGTTTGGTACGAGGGGCGACTTGTCCAAGCCTCCTTTTAGTTCCCACTTTACATCATCATTTTTCAACTTGCCACCTGTTGATTGTTTATTAAGGATAGACTACACATGCATCCTTTGGTAGTATACGGTGAGTTACAAAGAACGCATGCATCCAAAAGTCAGCAAAGGCGAAATCAGCGTTTTCTCAGCCTTAAGCGCAGAAGGATTAACCACAGGCATGGTAACACAGCAACCCATCATCCTAAAGGCAACTATTCCCGACTTCTGCTGGGTTAACCTAAAAAAAGTTGTTTACCTTGATGGCCGGCAGGTTCACAAGAAAGACAAGCAACTGCAAAAAGACGAAGAAATCGTAGAGTTGCTTGAACTGCAAGGATGGGAAGTCCTACGCATCCCCTATGACCCGCCATTGACGCCTAAAGAAGTTAAAGAAATCGTTGACACCATAAGACGCTTTATCGGTCAAGAAACAGAAGAGGAAGAATAAGCAAGCAACATTTTTCTTCTCTTGTACAGTTAATGTTTTTGTGGAGTTTATGCCTCAAGAGGTTTACAGGCAACTTAAAGATTGGTTAAGCGGCGCAGAACGCGTAGTCATAGCAGGCATCGGCAACCCAATACGCAGCGACGATATTGTGGGAACAAAAATAGTCCAGCAACTTCAAAGCAAACTCCCCGCCAACGTACAGTTAATTGAATGTGAAACTGTGCCTGAAAGCTTCATTCTGGAAATTGAAGAATTCAAACCCTCACATGTACTGCTGATTGACGCGGCAATGCTGGAGCTGACTCCGGGGGAGACTCGACTGGTTTTTCCTGAACAAGTCGCAGGGTTTTCAGCGTTTAGTTCGCATGTTTTGCCTCTACGGGTTTTCAGTGATTACCTTAAAGAGACGACGGGTGCCAAGATTGCTCTGCTGTTAATTCAACCAAAAAACGTTGAATTCGGTGAAGGCTTGTCAGCTGAACTTGTGGCGGCTTCGGAGCAGGTTGAATGTTGGCTTAAAGAGTTGCTTTCGCCGCTTTAGCATAAACCAGTGCACTTTGTTTTTATTTTCACTTAAGCTACAGAAAGTTGGAGCGTTCACTTATGAGCACTAAAGTTGATTTGAAGAAGGAACTAAAGCAACTGTATAACCCGTCAGCTAAAGAGGTTAGCACTGTTGATGTGCCAACCATGAATTTCTTAGTGGTTGACGGAGAAGGCGCCCCGTCCTCACCGCAGTACATGCAATCCATCGAAGCACTTTTCACGGTTTCTTACTCTCTCAAATTTATGGTCAAGAAAGCCAGCGGCGTCGACTACGCAGTTATGCCTCTTGAGGGGTTGTGGTGGATGGACAACATGAAGGAATTTAGCACCGAACGCAAGGATGAATGGAAATGGACGAGCATGATAATGCAGCCAGAATACGTCAAAGAAGCAGACGTTAAAGTCGCCATTGAGCAGGCACGCAAAAAGAAGGACCTGCCGACAATTGACAAAGTCAGGTTTGAAAACTTCAAAGAGGGCTTATCGGCGCAAATCTTCTATGTCGGTCCATACTCGGCGGAAGGCCCAACAGTAGCAAAAATCCACGATTACATCCACAAAACAGGGCACGAGTTAAGCGGTAAACACCACGAGATATACCTGAACAACGCAGCCAAAGTCGCACCAGAGAAGCTAAAAACCGTCATTAGACAGCCAATGAAATAATCATGATTTAGGCTTGTTTTAGCCTACCCCCTATAGGTTTTAACATAGAACCTCTATTTGGAGCCTAATAGGTTGGCGGTTTTAGTTTGGTTGTTGAATTCTTTTTACGAGTTCTGTGATTTGAGCACGGAATTTTTCGCGCATCTTTGTAAACCGCATAGCTGCTGAGGGATGAACAATCTCAAAATACTCAACCCCTTCGACTCGCGGGGTTTCTTTTGCGCTTGCACCAAGCAGAACAACAATTTTCGGTTTTATTATGGCGATTTGCTGGTTTAGGTACGGTAAGCACGCGGCGACTTCGTCATCGTAGGGTTTGCGGTTTTCTGGCGAAGTGTGCTTGACGATGTTGGTTATGTAGACGTCTTCGCGTTTTATGCCGAATTCGGCAAGGGTTTTGGTGAGGAATTTTCCTGCTCTGCCCACGAAGGGTCTGCCAGTTTGGTCTTCTTCGGCGCCCGGGTTTTGTCCGACAATCATGATTTTTGCGTCGGCGGGGCCTTCGCCTGGAACGCCATGCTGTGCGGTTTGCCAAAGTCGGCATTTTTTGCATGTTTGAACTTGAATGCTGATTTCTTCTAGGGACATAAACAGCCAACCGTCTTGTAGTTGCATATTGACAGTCACACAACCTTAAAAAATTCGCGCCCCCTCAAACTAGTTTGAGTTTTGTAGCCAGTTTCTCAACGTTTGAGTGCTGAAGTCAATTTTTGTGAGGAAGCCAGTTTTGATTGAAGAGTCTGTTTCTGAGTCGCTAATGGAAAGTGTTACACGGGTTATGTTTCGACTTGTTTTGGTGTTTGAACCGTTAGCCCCTACTGCAATCACGTTTTACGTTAACCAGCGGTTGCACCGTTACAAGGAGTCAGGAGAAATCTGCGGTTACAAAACGCACACGAAACGGTTGGGCAAATTCCATTACCGCATCTCCATGGATTTAGACCTTACAGGCAAACAGGCAATTCGTCTTGTCGGTAACATTTTCCCAAAGCAGCTTCGACAATTCAGGAGGTGGTTCCATGACTGAAACAGCAATGCCACAAAAAAGCGGAAAACTAAAACTTACAATAGAAATGGAAGTTAATGACGAATTGATGGATGTAGTCAAGGAAGCAATGTCTAAGGCTGGCTCGAAAATTCCAGAAATGATGCGCAGCAACGAAAAGAAAGAATAAGAAAAAAGCAAGTTTTATTTCCCTTTTTTGTGAACTTTTTTCATAACATTTTTTATCCAGCAGACCTCTGTCTAAAGGGGGTGCTTGCTTATGAAATTCTTAATTATTCAAAAAGTGAAACGAGAAGTTCCCATAGAAAAATGGTCACGACTTCTTCCACTGCAATTCAAATATTTTGAGTCACTTGAAAAAGCCCAAATTTTAGAAACATGCTACCACCTGATTGGGCAGCAGGGCAGCATGCTAATAGTCAACGCAGACTCAGACGAGACTTTATCGAAGATTATAGGGCAAGACCCAATGTTTTTCGAATGTGAACGCGAAGTTTACCCTTTAACTACTCGGCAAACACACGAAAAACAAATCAAAGAAATGCTTGGAAAACAGTAAGAGGCAAAATGTATGACTTGTCATGGCGGATTTTCTTTAGATGAAGCAAAACGTCGTTCATGGTACAACCCAGATGATATCCTGCAAGCACTTGAACTCGAAGAAGGCATGACTTTTGCAGACATCGGCTGCGGCGACGGCTACTTCACATTTTTAGCAGCCAAAATCGTAGGCGAAACAGGCAAAGTCTATGCAGTTGATATTGACCCGAAATCAATTGAAAAAGTCCAAAAAAGAGCAAAAGAAGAAGGCTTCAACAACATAGTTGCCGTTGCAGGCAAAGCAGAAGACACCATTTTCTGTAAACACTGCGTGGATGTCGTGTTTTTCAGCATGGATTTGCATGATTTTGATTACCCAGAAAAAGTGTTGGCTAACGCTCGGGACATGGCAAAAATGGATGGTTTAATTGCTGATTTAGACTGGAAGAAAGAGGACATACCCTTTGGTCCCCCGTTGGATGTTAAATTCAGCGAAGAAACGGTGGCACACCTTATGCGTGCACAAGGGTTAATGGTTCAATGCAGCTTTGACGTTGGACCTTACCATTACTTGATGCTGGCAAGAAAAGGGCTTTAAAATTCGGCCTTTATGTAAAGCTCCAGCAAGTCACGTTTGAACCGTTCAGGTTCATCCTTGTATGCTGAATGCTTTGCACCCTTGTAAACGATAAGTTTAGAATTGGGCAGTCTATCCGCTAAGGTACGCATATCTTCACTGGCAATTATTGTATCCTCTGAACCCCAAATAATAGTTGAAGGAAACTTGAAGCTACTGTAGGATTGCACCAGTTGCTCGTCGAGCGCCCGTGCAGGACCAACCAGTACAAGGCCCTTTACTGGAAACCGTGACGCAAAGTGAAGCGCCATGTTACCGCCTATGCTTGCGCCAACCAGAACAGGTGGAACTGGACCACTAAAAACGCTTTCAATAGCTTCATAGGCGAAGGTTACGTTTTTTTCTGGGTCACGGGTTTTTGGTTTACAGAGGCTTTTCATACCATACGGCATGTCTAAAGCGAGGTATGGAACATGTTTTTCGTCGAGTATGTCGGTTATGCCGATGCGTTGCCAGATTTCGATGTTGTAGGATAAGCCGTGAAGAAAAACGATTGGTACACCCGGAACCTTGTTGATTAAGGCGGGGCATTTGTAACCGTTAATGTTTAATTTTTTCTCCATAAAGGTCTGCCTGTGTTTTGGTTAACACACATGACGCTTAAAAACCTAATTTTCCAAGTCTATAGAGCACTGCGAAAAGGATAATAGCCGTTACCAAGTTCTTGTTGATAACGAAATTTTTTATTCGAAGTAAATGGAGAAAGCCAGCTTGCTAAACATTTACAACACCTTAACAGGCAAAGAGGAGCCGTTTCAGCCCAGAGAAGAAGGGCAAGTTAAAATGTATACTTGCGGGCCATCCACTTATCAGCCGGCACACATTGGCAACTACCGCACCTTCCTTTTCGAAGACCTCTTGCAGCGGTACCTTGAATATTTAGGCTACAAAGTCACACGCCTAATCACCTTAACAGACGTAGAAGACAAAGCCATCCAGCAAGCCAAAAAAGAAGGCATCACCGTTGAAGAATTGTCAAGCAAAAACGAAAAAATCTTTTTCAACGATTTCAAGCTGCTCAGAATAAAAGCGCCTGACTTCGCGGTTAGGGCATCCACAGCCGTTGACCAAGCAGCCCTGTTAATTTCCAAACTCCTTGATTGTGGAACCGCGTACTTTTACCGTTACAAAGGCGCAGAAAACGTGTATTTTGACCCGCTCAAATTCAATGGGTTTGGTAAGTTGGCTCATTTGGACATGAGCAAGTGGCCTAAGAAAAAGCGCCGTTTCCATAAGGACACGTATCCGGGGTCGCCTTGGAACATGGGTGACTTTATCTTGTGGCACGGTTGTCCAGAAAGCGACATCTGCTACAAAACCCCGATTGGTACTGGCAGGCCAGCATGGAACATTCAAGACCCAGCGGTCGTAACGAAGCATTTGGGTTTTGAGATTGATGTTGCCTGCGGTGGAATAGATAATCTTGTGAGGCATCACGATTACAACATTGCTATTGCTGAGGCAGTGTCAGGTCGGCAGTTTGCGCGTTACTGGCTTCACGGCGCCCACCTGCATGTGGATGGGCAAAAGATGTCTAAAAGTAAAGGTAACGTGTTTTACCCTAAAGATCTGCAGGCTAAGGGATACAGTGGAGGGCAGATAAGGTTCTTTTTGATTTCTGGCTGTTATCATGAAACGTTGGATTTCACTTTAGAAAAATTTGATGCCGCAACCAAAAAACTGGACAAGCTAAAAGAGATGATATCCGACCTGCAAAAGGCGCAGCCCCGAACGCAACCAGAATCAACCAAAATCGAAGCGATTGCAAATAAGATTGTTTCTGGTTTTGAAGCTGCCATGAACAGTGATTTAGATACAAAAACAGCCTTTGACAGCCTACACGAAACGGTCACTAAGCTTTGGAGTGTTAAAGAGAAAATTGGTGTAAAAGATAAAGAAAAAATAATCTGCGACTTGCGTAGAGTTGACAGCGTGTTGCAGTGTTTATTCGACTAATTCGCCGATGTATTTTACGCGTTCAACGTTTTCTGCACCGTGTGGCGCCATGTCCATGTCTTCGGTTAGGTCTTTGCCGGCTTGATGCATGCCCATGTGTTCGCCGTCCATCCACATTGAACTGTCGGTGGCTTCGTAGACTTTTCCTTTATACGCAAAATACGCTGGTTTACCGTCTTTACCATTATTCTCTTCTAACTCTTGTTTAGAAATTTTTCTTTCTGCCAAAAAAGTGCACCTTCACTAAAATTTATAGTAAGGGGTTTGTTTTAAACGTTAAGGCGCTAAACCCTTAAACTCTAATTGTAGGCTGAATGGTTGTCCTGTACGTCGCTTTTAGGTTAACGTTGCCTAAGCCAGTGTTAAAGTTCATGTTAATGTTGGATGTTGAGGGGTAATTGTTTGACTGGGTTAAGGATTGTCCACCGTTGAAATTCTTTACGTCAAGTCTGATTTGACCAAGACCCGTGTTTGACTGTATTTTTGCAGCGACTTCACC
>JAWRIR010000038.1:0-3963 GCA_040268405.1 Thermoproteota archaeon
GTAGGCTGGCGAAGTGTTCCTTAAATGTAAGTCAACGGGTGGAGGCTCTAAACTGTTTGTGACTGCTCAGCTACAACCACACAAGCCACATTACACCAGGTGATTTGGCGAAGAAAAGTTAAAAGATTAACTGGATGATATGCTGAAAGAATCTTCAGAATCACTTCAAACCAAGAAAATAATATAGGAAAGAGCCACGACACTGTTTGCTTCTTTACCAAAAATTCCTATCCAGATTCCACACCAAAAAATTAAAGAAAAAAAGAAGAGAAAGAAAACGCAAAACAAAACCAAAATGAAGATTAGGTTTTACGTTTTCTGAAATACACAGCTACGCCTAAACCTGCAACTATAGCCACTATAACAAGGACAATCACTGCAATGTTGGCGGGTGTAAAGCGGGATGCTTCTGTAGATGCCTCTGGAGTTGCGTCAGGGTTTGTTGAGCCAGATGGTAACTCGTCAGTTGTAGACGGAGAAGATGATGTTCCAGGTTTTTGGGTTGCAGTTGGAGAAGTCGAAGATGAGGGTGAATCACTTTGTTCAGGTGACCCATCACTTGAAGATTGAATTGTTTCCGCCATTGCTATGAACATTGCTTTAGCTTGCTTGAAAGTAGACCCACTTTTTAGGTCAGCTTGTACATCTATTGTTGATATCCAACTTGTTTTAAGTTCAGTGAATATGCCTACTGCGCCATGATTAGATGCGCCGTCAACAACAAATCCTTTCCCTGAACCGCCATAGCAGTCGCCGAATTCTGTTTGAACGTAAATTTTGAACATTGAACCGGATATTCCTACTTCTTCAGCTACTCCGGGCAAAAGGTCTTGCAGGTTGTCAAGGTCGTCTTGTTGTTGGTTGGTTGTTGCAATTGCTTCTGTGTAGATACGTGTGCTTCCATGATGTAGTGACCAGAAGAAGCGGGGTTGATATTTTGTCCACGCGTTGATTAAAGCTTGTGATTCAGGTTCACTATCGGGTGCTGTGCCGCTGTATTCTTGGTCAATTAACGCATCGCTCCATGAAGGTGCAAAGTTGCGGTTTAAGTCAACACCACTCGCCTGATTGTCGTCAACATCTATCGAGGGGTTGGTTACTGTTTGATAGTTAAAGTTGGTTCGTGCCCAACGGTAATCAATCACGGGGATTAAGATTACGTAATTGTTTTGAAGTATATTCTTAGCAGCTGTGTCGTTACTGACAAGCCATTGCGCCAAAGCATAGAGCACTTCATAACCGTATTGCTCGTTACCATGAAGATACGAAGTAACCATAAGGGCAGGCTTATCGGGGTTACCAAACTTGAAGGCGACTATATCCCATTGTTGAGATGCACTTGATTTGCCGATGCTTTCGTAGGCACCGCCGTTTTTGTTTGCAAAATCAATCCATAGCGGTATTACGGCTTCTTTACGGGTCCAAGGAATAAATGAACTGTTATAGGTTGCATAAGCGATTTCGCCGTTTTGGGGGTAGCTAACGTTTGAATTATTTGTTTGAGCCTGAATTGGGAAAAGACTTACAGAACTCAAAAAGGCCATAGAAATGAAAGCTACAGCCATAAGTTTAAAAAAATGTTTTTTATGCAAAAATTACACCTCCATAGAAATGTTAAGATTAGTTAATTCACTGAAATTCTCCTGAAAAAAAGGTTTCATCATAAACATTTCGTCCTCTTTAATGTTTTATTTATCGAAAAAAGTCAGGC
This sequence comes from Thermoproteota archaeon, assembly GCA_040268405.1. GTDB lineage: Archaea > Thermoproteota > Bathyarchaeia > Bathyarchaeales > Bathycorpusculaceae > Bathycorpusculum. The sequence continues at coordinate 1,712 of JAWRIR010000038.1, forward strand.
AAAAACGCTTAGACTGTAAAAAACCGCCTGCTTCTACATCCCTCAGTAGCCAATCAGGCTATTTATATTTTTAGTTCTAAAAACGAATTAAACTGAAACCTTCACTTACACCCAGAAAACCATGGTTGCATGAAACAACTTCACTTAAAATGTCAATAAGTTAATATTGCCCACTGCCCCTTTTCGGATAAAAACAAATCAAACTAACCTGCCAAGCTTTGAATTGGATATTGAACCAATTTTTTGAAAGACAAAAGCTGGCATTTATTTGGAGTAATACAACATTGGAAATTAAAATCCTCGGTGGAGCCAGAGAAGTTGGTGGCTCATGCATATCCGTTGAAACTGACTCATGCAAGGTTGCCTTAGACTACGGTACAAAACTGGAAGGTGAACCAAAAAAGTTCCCCACAGATTTTGACGCAGTAGTCATCAGTCACGCACACCTTGACCACACAGGCAGCTTACTCAGTTTATCCAAGCATAACCCCACAATCGTCGGCTCCGAAATCACACGAGACGTAACCGTTGACCTGCTACATGACATGGTCAAGATTCAAAGCGAAAAAGGCAACTTCGATTATGAAGACCAGCACGCTGAAAGGATAGGTCAATGCTGGTGGAGCCGCGACGCAATCGCCCTACCAGGAATGAAAATCAATCTTCAATCAGCAGGCCACGTTGCAGGCGCAAAAGTAACAAGCCTTGAAGCAGCAGGCAAAAAAATCGTCTATACCGGCGACATATGCACTCATGACACAGAAATTTTACGTGGCTGCAAACTTGAAACGCTCCCTAAAAGACCAGACGTTCTTATCTCTGAGTCAACTTACGGCGGCAAAGTACGCCCTCCAAGAAGTCAACTGATTGACGATTTTATGGAGGAACTGCTAAAAACCATGGACCGTAAAGGAAACGTTTTGATTCCCACTTTTGCATTTCATCGAAGCCAAGAAATGGCTAAAAGAATTGACACTGCCATAGAAAATGGTTACCTGCCACGCTACAACGTTTACACCATCTCAAACCTTGCACATAGAATTAACGGTTACTTTAATCACAACAAACCATTATTCACCAAAGACATCCGACGACAAAAAGCACCCTTCAACTACCGACACGTCAAACACCTTTACCGGACAGCACAAATCGATGACCCCGCCATTGTAATCTGCACTTCGGGATTTGGTCACGCAGGCGCAAGCCTCAGACTTCTAAAGGATTGGGCAGGCGACGAACGGAACTCAGTCATCCTAACAAGCGGATATCTGCCACCAGACAGCCCATTGAAAACAGCAAAAGAAGAAGGATTCTTCAAAACAGAAGAAGACACAATCACTGTCAATGCGACAGTTAAGCAGATTGAGCTTTCAGGACATGCAGACCAAAATGAACTGGTCGAAATTGTTAGCAAACTTAAGCCTTTGCGGACGGTTCTTGTTCACGGTGATTTGGAGCAGGCAGAGTTGTTGGCTGAGAAAATTGGCGAAATGACAGACGTCTGCATACCTAAGCAAGACGAAGTCATAGACGTCTAAATAGGCTATATTTGCAGGACAGCCCGCCATGCCTCTTCAAAGGCATTGTAAATTTTTCTGGGCTCCACACAATCACCTATAGCACAAACCATCGGCGCAATACCCGCATACTCTTTTACAACAGCATTTTTTGGTTTGAACCCCACCGCAGAAACCACTGTGTCCGCTTCAAGTTCATGCTTACGCCAAGCTGAATCAGAGCAAATGACCTTGCCTGCTTTTATTTCATCCAAATGCCAACCGGTATGCACCTCAATACATGCCTCTGCAAGTTTCTTGGTCAACGCTATTTGGCTTATAGGTTCCATGTCAACAAGAATTTTGTCAAGCATCTCAACGACAACGGGTTGCTTTTTGAATTGTTCAGAAATATAAAGAGCAGTTTCAGCGCCAACTAAGCCGCCGCCTATGACCACGATTTTGTCGCCGACACTCTGCTTGCCCAATAGCACGTCAGTAGCAGTAACAACGTTCATGTTTTCTGTTGGCACCATCAAAGACGAGGGTTCGGAGCCTGCCGCGATTATTACGGCGTCAGGATTCATCGTTTTTATTTGGTCAGGAGTCGCTTCAACACCCAGTTTGACTTCTACACCAACCTGTTTCACCTGCCGCAGAAGCCAATCAAAAAGCCGTTTAACATCCCACTTAAATGATGGCACCGTACTTTCAAGCATGTGACCGCCCAAATCTTGATTCTTTTCAAACAAAGTA
>JAWRIR010000039.1:0-5909 GCA_040268405.1 Thermoproteota archaeon
CCTTGATTTTCAACCATTAGCACCTACCCCTCTTAGTGTTTTGGGGTTGGCAAGGTGCAGGTGGCGTCTACCTCTCTTGTTTTTACCTGCCCCCTATAGGTTCCTGCATATAACCACTATTAGGATCCTAATAGGAGCCAAATATGAAAAACGGGCTTCTTGTGCGATGTGTTTATTGCCTGCCAAAATAAGATTACATTTGGGCTGGCGAGTTGGTGTGTGGCTTTCGGACCTGGCATGCTGGGTCTGAGGAAACTCCGCCCACACGTAGAATTGCAACACCCTCTCGGGGCGTAAGGCGAGAGCCTTGGCAACGGAGCAGAAACGACACGTCCACCTGGCGCTTTAACGAATGAGGCACCCTAAAATGCCGACCAGCCAGTTGGAAGCGATGAAACGGCCGTCCTGCAAGTGGAAAGGGCAAACAGACGCTGATGACCCTCTACAAAAGGCGCGGGTAGCCCGATTAGCCGAATGCCACAACAAAAACAGAAGGCGGGTTACATCCAACACACCAAGCCCACAACTACCCAAAATGACGGCGTATTGAACAAAAGTTCCGTCGTCTTGGATAAAACCGAAAGTGTATTGAACAAAAGCTTTTCTCCAGCACTTGAATACTGGAAAACGGAATTAGCGTCAAAAGACCCAGCCACAACCGAGCTTTATTTTCGTAGTTTTGATAAATTCTTGCAGTTCACAGGCAAATCCGCAGACGAACTATTGACCCAGCGCCAGCAAGAGCAGACAAATCCAGACAGAAAAATCCAGCGCAGAATGGAAAGCCAACTTAATGCGTTCATAAGTAAAAAACGCCAAGACGGCTTAGCCTCAGCAACACTACAAGTCTATTTTGCATCAGTACGAAGCTTTTTTGAAATACATTATTACCCATTGATAATGAGAAAAGGTGATTACCCAAAAGGGGAAAGCCTCGGCGTAAGAGTGGCAACAAAAGAAGCAATTCTAAAAGCAATAGAAAATAAGCAAAACAGAAACAAAAAACAACTAAGAGCGTTAATCCTATTTCTTAAGGACTCAGGGCTAAGGCGAAGCGACACCGTATTGTTGAACTACGGGAAAGTGGCTGAAGGATTAGAAAAAGGATACAACATTATTCCAATTACATTAGTTACAGAGAAACAGCACACAGTGGCTAAAACTTTCATTGGCGAAGAAGCCATTCAAGCATTAAAAGAATATCTTAAGGAACGAAGAACAGGCACTGAAAATGTGCCACCAGAAATTATAACCGACAAATCACCATTGTTTAGAACTCAAGAATCAGGAAAAGTAAAACGGCTTTCTCTAAGCGGTTTTTCAAATATGATTCGAGAAGCATTCCTGAGAGTAGGTGAAGCCAACTTATCACCGCACAGCTTACGCAAATATGTTCAGACCAACTTGGAAGCTGGAAACGTGAACGTAAACTGGATAGACCAGATACTTGGACATGCATTAATCAACAGTCGAGATGCTTACAGTAAACCAACAGACGAACAACTAAAAGAAGCATACAGCAAAGCATACGACCATCTAAGAATTTATCCTAAGCCAGTGAAGGAAACAGAATGCTGTCAAACAATAGCAGAACGAATACAACCATTACCTCAAACCCCACAACAAGAAACCGCAGATGTGATTGAAGTTAAAGCTAATGATATTCAAGCAATCAAACAGGCATTACTTAGAGGCTACAGACACACTGATACTGTAGGAGACATACGGCTGTATCTAAGAAGCTAAGAATTTTAGCGGAAAACTTTGCTTACTTGTTAGTCTCTTTTTACTTTTCACCAAAACAACAAAAGTATTACAACAAGAACTATATGGATAATGAAAAAAGATAACTATGAAACAGTCGGTGTTGATATTAGCATACAGGTGGGGCAGTATAACTGTGAGGTCCACTATGCTTCAAGTTAGGGTTTTTCAATGCTTTCTGTAAAGCGACAGAGTTGCAATAGCTGCCACCGCAACTGTGAATATTACAATCGCAATAATTGCTTGAGTCTGAGTCATATTCTTTGTAGAATTATCTAATTCGGAGATATCTATAGAATTAATATCAACTGGTTGACTTAGCGGATGATGGTCAATGTTATATTCGCTAAATATGTATGTTCCATTACCGTTATAATCGCTCCAATAGTTTCCAACTCTGCCATTATCCCAAGAATTTTGCGTTTCATTCAGACCATTCAGAACTACAAGTTTACCCATAATAGTTGCGGTTGTAACCTGCAAAGTTACAGTTACTGAATTATTTTCGAAGTTATTTTGATATAATTGGTTATTAGATGATGGAGCAATTATGTGGATTCCATACGTATTAGCCATAAATTCGTTGAATACAAAAATCGTCCCATCAACGTCATTTAGGAAAGCACCATATTGATTTTGCTCTATTAAATTAAAGCGGACAGTGGTTTGGTTAGCGTCTTCTATGTGCAATCCCTCATCATTATTTCTAATGATGTTTTTCTCTACAATGTTAAGACAAGCATATCCACGAGAAAAATAATTTCCACTAAAAGACTCGCCTTTGATTTTTATGGCTATTTTATTTTTTTCAAGCAGGTTATCTTTGAAAGAGTTGGCTGATGGTCCCCAGCATTCGATAGCCACGTTGCAGTTTCTGATTGTATTGTTATGGATTTTTATTTCCATCTTTTCCCCCATAATGCCCGAAGCACCATCTAGCGAGATTGCGACTGGAACTGTATCTATGACAAAGTTCTGGATTGTTACATTATGTGCAGAAATAATTAGTGCCGCTCCATTTAACGAACCGTTAGTTTTTAGGCTGAAGTTTCTTCCATCAAGCACTATATTATCACAATCGATGGTTATCCCATAGTTGTAGATATCTCCAGTGAGGTAGTATAAACTACCAATTCGTTCTATGGGAAGGATAGTTGAGGAAATGGTCCCATTGCCATAAATTAAAATATGTGGCACAAGTGGTTCAAAAATTTGTTCCCATTGGCTTTGACCGCGTACTACGTGAATACATGAAGCTCCAATCAAACCGAGCAGAATTAAAATAATTGATATTGTTATTTCTTTTTTCTGCTTAGGATTCATGAGTCTAATACCTAATCTTTTTCTAAAACCTTAGTTATTTAAGATTTGCAGTTAAACTCCTTTGACTAAGAAAGAAAGAGGTTTGTCAAATTTTCTTGACTCAAATAAAAGTTAGGGTGGGTATATACTTGTTTGGGAAAGATGGTCTATTGCTTGAAAACTTTGCTTGTTAGTTGTAAATCAACAGATAGAATATAGTTAGGATTTCACGCCACCGCGAAGAGCGCCCTAAACGGTCGCCTTCCGCACCCCACTACAAGGTTTTTCAATGTTTGAAAATTTTGTTTACAAAGGATGGTTTAGCCTGAGGTTGAATTTCCTTAGGATGCAACCAAAAATGTAGAAAATTAGGGACAGATTCTTTAAATCTTGCATTAATTTCGAGATGCCCTAAATTAAATTGAGGACTCGGTACGAATTTAGCGATTATAACTCCCTGATATATTGAAGGTTTCTTTAGTAAAACTCTAACTTTTTCCTCTGAAATGCCATATGTTGAAATCAAGAAGGCAAAAGAGGCATTAAAAATTTCACGGTAAAAGTTAGCTTTTGCAATCATCTTTAAAGTGATTGGTTCATCTTTTATTTCTGCAATTATAATTTCTTTAGTGCTCCGAGAATTTTTTTGAACATACCCCACTAAATCGGGGTAAATTCCTTCATTCCGTATTATGTTAAGGGTGTCATCATCAAATTCTCTTTTCAAAGTCTCAGAAAAAACATTCTTACCACCAACTATATCAAAATAAATTCTTTTAGACATGTCTTCGCTGAGCCCGCTTTGGTGAATAATTTCGTTGTCAAGATATTTGCTCATAACTAAGTTCAAACATTTTTTAATTTGCTCATAATATTGTGCTTCATTTCTTGTCTTTTGTGATTTACCGTTTGGTTTCAAAGACATGGCTAAACCCTTTCTTAGTTTAACATTAGGCGAATTGAGTATAATTTACTTACGTTCAGATATTGCTTCGCGCCCGCTTGCGCGTTCGCTCCGCTCTCCCTCTGAGCGCAAACAAAATGTATCTTCATTCACGCAAGCCACTGATGTTTAAGCTCACATTTCGATAAATTATGGTTTGCTTTTATGCTAAGTTGTAATGCGAAACCTTATATCTAGAATTGGCTAAATGCTGATTGAGGAAACAGCAAAAAATAGAACCTCAAAAAGTTAGTTTAGGAGAGGGATGATATTAAGAATATTAGTATGCCCAATATGGCGGGTTACATCCAAGACGCCACGCCCAAAAATTGTCACAACAAACAGAAGATAGGTGAAACGATGCCTAACACTGTTTTACCGCCTTGAAACTGGCAAAAGAGTAGCAATCACGTAAAAGTAATATCCAAAGCCATCGCTTCCGACTTAGAAAGAATTGTTGGAAGCAAGCAACAACAAGGGTTGCCGCCGACTAAATAACTAACCTACGGAAAACTTAACAAAAATTAAGGCGTTGATTAAGTAAATTCGATGTATTTTCAATCCTTAAGAAGGGCATCGGCCCACCAATCGGGAGGATTATTTGGTTTTGACATAGGTGGCCCTGACTCCTTTGACTTACCAATAACAGGCCAGGCGAAAGGATTTACTTCTGCTTGACGAACCACAATGGCGTCTTTTGTAACGTTAAACACCGTTAAATCCTGAGCAATAGTTACTGGGCCATCATACTGAAGCCTCATCTCTTTATACGCTGCCCCCACAGTGTCATGGTCAACGGTTAAATGCCACATCACTGACATACGTGCCCCCGCTTTTTTGAAAACTTTTCCCGCCATAGTAGGGCTTGTATGCGAATTATTCACAACAATCTCAGCTTCTTCCAGAGGAATACTTGCTTTTTTTGCTAAAACTGGAGCCGATGGAAATGTTTCGTGGATTAGTAGGTCAGCATCATGGCAAGCGTTTAACAGTGTTTTGCAGGGACGGGTATCACCTGAGAATACGACCGTATTCCCCTTGTAATCGAGGCGATAACCAACAGCACCATTTATCATATGAATTACGGGGAAAGATGAGATTTTGACGCCATTCCGTTCATAAACTGTTGTAGGTTTATCATAGGGGATTTCGACTGTTTTTGTAATTGCCCCGGATTGATTTGGATGACCATTTAATGATTTCATATCCCAAACATGTGCCTTTTCAAGATGGTGAATGTACGCAAGGGTTCCTAATTCAGTATCATCACCAGCAGGTCCCCAAACTTCTACAGGGTCCCGCCTGCCACTTTTGGCGAGGCTCCATAGTAAAGTAGGCATATCCCCCACATGGTCAGCGTGAAGATGAGTGAGAAATACTTTAGTTGTTGAGGTTACAGGGAGTCCCAGACAGTTAAAGTTTGCAAGCGCTCCCGAACCAAGATCAAAGAAAAAGAAGTCATGTTCCTTATTTCCTACTTCAATAAGCAATGAGGCTGATGCTTGACCTTTTTTCACAAATGGATCGCCACTACCAAGAATTGTCACTCTAATTTCATCGCTGTCTAATGTTTCGGTATCGGGTTTAAAAGTGGTATCGTAACTACGTTTTGGTGTTCCAACTACTGGAGTCGTAGTTAAAGGTAACATCCCGCCTTCATATGCAAGTTTTGTGGTCTCATTAACCTCAAAAGTCTTGTTAAGAGTATCAATTAGGCTATTATGTTTCATGAAAAGAATCCACCAATTAAATAATTGAGTGTATATGTTTTTAATGGTTAGCTTGCTTCTAAAAGCTTATAACTAGAGGTCAATAACATGGATACAGGGATTGAAAGTGAGTGAAGATAGTAGAAAATTACTAAGCCCAAAGGCGGTTTACATCCAACACACCACGCCCA
>JAWRIR010000040.1:0-8893 GCA_040268405.1 Thermoproteota archaeon
TGAGTGTTGTGCTTGTTTCTTTGTCTATCCACTGTTTTAGAGTTGCTGTTGAGAACTGAGTTGTTTCGGTCAATTGCTTGCTCACCTTTCAAATTACTATGCCGTGTTTTATTATATATCAATTTTCCATAATTCAGAACAACACCATTTTTTGAGTAGCTACTCTTAAATAGGTAAACGAACCATTGAACATTTAGGGAAAAAATTGAACACCAAAAAACTCACATTCGTAATAATGATGGGTGCACTTGGAAACGGCTTGTTCGTTATAAGTTACGCAATAGGACAAATAGCCCCCGGTGTAGCCATAGACCTTTCACTACTTGCAGTACTAATCGCAGGCATCTATGCAGGACCAAAAGCAGGCTTCGCAACAGGTCTAATCGCCGGAATAATCCCAGGAATCATGTTTGGACCTGCAGGGACGGGCGGCATTTTAGGTTTGCTTGCGTTACCTTTTGGAAAAGGCCTTACAGGATTAACAGTAGGCTTACTTGCCACTGGGCTTAATTTACAGAATAGACCACTCAAAGCACTGATAGGTATACCCGTAACTTTACTTTCGTACATACCTGAAGGAATTTTCACTTACGCCTACTTTACAACGTTATTACCGTTTTTCATCCCAGAGAACTCAATCGTTCCAGACTTTATCGTAAGTGGAATCATGATAAAAGCGGTAATCGAAGTAGTAATAATGAGCGGCATAATAGCAGTGTTACTTCGCAGCAAAGCATTCAATGACTTCATAGCAGCATATTTTTGCAAAACAAAAATAGCAAAAAACCAAACAATCAAACAATAATTTTCTTTTTTTTAAAAAAAAATAAAATAGGCTTAGAAGCCTAAGGATTCACTTAGAACCTTAGGATTGATTTTTCCTGCCTTGAATGTTCTGCCAGTCTTAACGTTGTTAATCATTATGACTGCTGGCGCGAACAAGTTGTGGTCAATCTTGTAGAAGTCTTTGTCGGCTTCACGGAAGATTTGCAGGAATGGTTTGCCGTAGTCTTTTGACATCATTGAGGGGGTTTGGTTTACGATTTCTTGCAGTTTTGCTTCATCATCGTATTCTACTGCACAAAAGACAGTGCCGCCGTATAGGATGGCGTCGTTAGTTCTTGCCATTGCAACCTCAAAGTCTGCGCCTGAAGGGCTAATTGGAGCGTAACCCATAGCGTACTTGATGCATTTAGGATCTAATCCAACGGTTTTGAGTTTGTGAATGCCTACTTCGACGATGCGGCCTGTAACTTGGGTGAGTCCGGCGATGCTGGCGGTTGGAGCAACCACCAAAATCAGGTTTTGTGGAGCTACGTTAGTGTTTTTTATGACTTTTTCAATCAACCCATCAGTTGGAAGCTGGTTGCTTTCAAGGACGATGACGGTTTTGTCGCAGGGGTCAGTGTAGCCGATTTCCTCATAAACCTCTTTGGGCTTAAGCGCGATGGCACGTGCGGGTCCTGAACCAATGGCGATGTTGCCGTTTTCTTCTTTGATTCTCCAACCTGCAAATTGACTGCCTAAACAGGCGATTGCTGGAAAATCAGTTGTGACGGTAACTGATGGGAAGTCGATGTCGCCGTATGATTTGAAGCCGATGTCGATTTTTCCTGCTGCACCAAGGCAGAGTTCGGTTAGGATTTTTCCTGCTTCGAAACCACCCGGCGTGTTTACGCCTGCGTCGATAATGGTGGCGCCGGTTGTTGATATCGAGATTTCAACGCGGTACAATTCAGGGTTATCTAAAAGTTTTTGGGCTAATTTGTAAGCCAACTGGTTTACGCTTAAAGCTTTTCCCATGCTGATTTCACCTATAAGCTAAAGGTATTTTGTTTATTGTAATAATATTAAAGGTAACGCTGCAGTCAAGCTGTTTGTTTGATACAAAATCAGGTTTTAGTACAATGCAGATTCGGTTTAGTCAAGGAAGTTTGACTGAAAACCTTTTTAATTATAGGTTAAAATTTTTTGTTAGTGAGAGCTGTGAATAAAAAAGTGTTAACTTTAGGTTTAACCGTGGCATTGCTATTCGCAGCCTTAACAGCAACACTAACAGTAAACTATGCCGCCGCAAACTTCATCCCAGAACAAACCCCAGAAGGCATACAAATCGGAGACGGCAGCATCAAAGGCACAAATCTAATCCAAAAAGCCAGCGACAACACATTCATCTTAACCGGCAACATTGACCAAACAATCTCAATTATGGGAGACAACATAGTTCTCGACGGCAACGGGTACACACTTGAGGGAAACGGGACTGGCACAGGCGTTTTCCTACAAGCCAAAACCGGCGTCACTATAAAAAACCTCAAAATCTCAGGGTTTGAATACGGCTTTAGGTCAACATGGTACTTTTACGGGTCAGACGCCAACCTTCATGGTAACACCGTTTCAAACTGCACATTCACCGGCAACACTAAGGGCATCTACATAGGCGATTTTTCGTCAGGAAACAAATTAACCGGCAACACCTTGACTGGGAACACTTACGGGATTTACTTAGCAGCCTGCGCCAATGGTTACCTGCGCGATAACCACATGAACGGTAACGAGTTTAACTTTTTTGTCGCCGGCGGCACAACCGCAAACAGTGTAAATGATATTGACGAATCCAACACTATAAACGGGAAACCCATAATTTACTGGCAAAACAAGCAAAACCAACAGGTTCCCGCAAACGCAGGCTACATTGCACTTGTAAACTGCACAAAAATGACCATACAAAACATGGATTTATCACATAACGGCCAAGCAATACTGCTCGCGGGCGTAACAGATTCCACCATCAAAAACAACAAAATATCCCAAAACCATAACGGCATCTGGCTTGTCGATTCAGCAAACAACCACATAGAGCAAAACATTTTTTCAGACAACAGCTACTACGCATTGTATGTTTCTAATTCTAACGGAAACATTGTGGTTTCAAACCGTTTTACGGGTAACGGGTTAAAAGGTACTTCTCATGAGCAGGCTTTAGGCAGCACTGGAAAAGCAGCAGTGTACCTTGTGATGAGTCACAGCAATCAAATAGAAAATAATCAAATATCGGGGAACGGCGAGGGCATAAGCTTTCACGGTTCAAACAAGAACACTATAAAAAGCAATACATTGGAAAACAGTAAAGGTTCAACAGTTATCCTGTTTAGTTGTGAAAACAATACAATAACAGCCAACACCATCAACGCAAACGAAGGCCCAGGCGTCAAATTATGGTCAACCCAACAAACAGACGTCTACGACAACGACATTACGGGCAACAGTTTGGGCATACTTCTTGACGGCGCAACAGAAAACCAGATCCATCATAACAACATAGCAGACAATACAGGTTTTGCAATGCAACTAAAAAGTGCATCCTTCTATTCTCAAGCCAGCACCAATAACACGATCACCCAGAACAAGTTTATTGATAACCAACCAGACGGCATAGACGTTTCAATACCGGGTACATATGATTGGACCCAGGAGGGACCCACGTTTGAAATGGTTGCGGGCCCCGGCAACACTTGGGATGGCAACTATTGGAGCGATTACCAGACAAGGTATCCTAATGCCAGCGAAGTAGGAAACACTGGAGTAGGCGACACACCCTACGAAATCAACGAGAACAATATTGACTATAAACCACAATTTACATCAAGTCAAATCTCAACCCCAACCCAACCACCTCAAAACACGCAAGCACCATTAGCAACGCAGACAACAGACACACAACAAACACAGGCAGATACGGATTCACCCTTAAACCCGCAGTTAATAGTAATAATTGCTGTAGCAAGTGTTCTTGCCGTTACAGGGTTCCTAATTGTTTTCAAAAAGCAGAAAACCAAAACACAAAATACGCCAGCTTAAGGCCGATAACCGCTAAGTGTGCAGAGGGCTAGTGTTGCGGCTGTTATGTCTGCAGTGGTTCCGGGGTTATAATGGTTTCCAGCTTGACGCAGGCTACGGTCGAATTTAGCTACAGCAACAATTCCGTCAGGAGTTGAGGCGCCGCCCAGTTCCAGCACCCATTTTGCTTGTTCTGAGACTTTTTTGGCTTTGTCGATGCCTGCTTTTCTGGCGATGAACGTGTCAGGGTGCTTGGAGAGTATTTTTAGGAAAACGTTGATGACTGCAGTGTTTTCTTCAACCTCTTCCAGTTGCTCTTTCAGGTAGGGGTACGCCTCGGTGAAGGTGATTGGGTAGTTTCGTATCCATTCGCTACAGATGTCATCATAATCTTTGGCGATGTCGAAAACTTTGTAGAGGGTAACGTTTTCGTTTATTAAACGCTGTTTTGATTTGGGGTCGCTGACGCTTAAGTCGGGGGCTTGGTTAAGTCCAGCAGGCATTGCAACGTCAATAGCTTCGTACAAGTTCACCGAGTCCACAGCGGTTGAAGCTTTAATTACGGCGTCAATGTTTTTGCGCAATACCGTAAAGTCCATTTTGAATTTATCATCCGTCGACGTCATGCCTGCCGCAACTGCAATCGGCGCAAACAACATAACGGTGCCCAAAATTGTGTTGCCACCCCGTTGCCACTCCATGACGTCTTTTACACCCAGTTTAACGAGTTCGCCTAAACCTGCCTCGCTGATTTGGCGTTCACCTTGGGCTATTTGAATGCCACGCTCTGCAGCTTCTTGGAATGATGGCCCTGCGGCTACTGCGGAAGCCAGAAAGTGTTCTTTGCGGGTGCCTTCAAAGCTGGCATTGAAGTTGACGTTGCCGGGTTTGTCGGCGCTAACTTCTAGCAGAATTGCCAGTTGTAGGCATCGGCTGATGTGTTGGGCTTTTTCGCAGTTATGGGCCATTTATTGTCACGGGTATTTTGAAAGCATACGAATTGTTTAAACGTTATGTAAAAGTCAACAAGAGTATAACACATTGAGGCGTAAAGTATGCTGGCTCGTGAAGGCGACTTAATCAAGCACAAATCTGGCGTGATTTTCGACGTAAAAGGCTTAATCCATCCCGAAGGCAAAGTTATCGCGTTTCCCCGTTACATTCCTGACCCGCATGGGGCACGTCACGGCAAAGACGCCAGCTACGGCAAAGTCTACAGCCTCAGCGAACGCTTCAAATTCCTAACAGAAAACCTGCCTCACCTGATAGTTTTTGATGAAGTCTTCGGCGAAACAATGTGCGAAGTCCCCGTAGACGAAATTATTCAGCATTTTAAGCCAAAGGAAAAACTTGCAGCCCTACGCACGGGTGAACCTCAGAACATTTTTGAAGAAAAAGCCTTGCAACTTGCTATTGACCTTCAACAGGAATCAGGCATCCCGTGGAGCGCAATGGGTATTTCAGGTTCAATTCTTGCAGGCTTAACCACCACTACCTCAGATATTGACCCGCTGGTGTATGGGGAAGAAAACTGCCGAAAAGCCTATGCTGCCATGCAACGCATGCTCAAAGATGGTCACCCACGCTTCAAACCCTACACCAAAGAAGAGCTAATGACTCTGTACGAGTTCCGTTCAAAAGACACCCACATGAGCTTTGAAGACTTCCAGCGCGTGGAAAACCGTAAAGCCTTCCAAGGCATGTACCAAGGCACCGATTATTTCGTGCGTTTCATGAAAGAATGGCCCGAACTTCACGAACAGTACGGCGAGGTTTGCTACAGCAACGCGGGATACGTCAAAATCACTGCAGAAGTCAACGATAAATCCGAGGCGCTTTTCACTCCGTGCGTTTACCAACTTGAAAACGTGAAAGTTGTCGAAGGACCCAAACTGTCCCCCATCCAAGAGGTATCTTCCTTCCGTGGCAGATTCTGTGAACAAGCAGAAAAAGGCGAAACCATCACAGCCCAAGGAAAAGCAGAGTTGTTAACAAACAAAAAGACAGGTAGCAGGTATTATCGCCTGATACTTGGCGGTAAACCTGAAGATTACATGGTTCTTGGCACGGTTTAATGTATTGCTTTTAAGACTTGTTTGTAGAACGTAAGCAATAGGTATGGTAATTTGTCAAAGTAGTCTACCTAACCCTATACTTTCAAACGTGAGGATGACTTGCGGGAGCTTGGAAACCGCCTAACACTCGAGAGCGATAGCAGACTCAGGAAATTTGTAAGTAAACGCTGTATTAATCTGATTAGCGAATTGTTGGAGTATCGGGAAGACGTAAAGGAAAACGATCATGCGACTGACGCTTTGCGGTATAGTTTGCCGCTTGAGTTAGAAGAGAAGCCGTTTTTGTATGTGATTCGACGTTAAATTAAAGGGTTGCTGAGGCTTTAGATCCAATATCTTCAGGAGACTGCTACGTACTTGGGAAAACATCAGCTGAATGCTGCCACTTGTCGAGGAAATAGTATTCAAATGCCGTTACTATCGCTGGGTGATTAGTCCATACCATTGGGGATTCAGCAAACGATTTAGGTGAATAATAATTAAACGAAGCATATTTTCCGTCAAATACTGCCGCGTTTATTTTCAATTTACCAGGGGAAACTTTTACTTGACAATTTTTGCATTGGACGATTTTCTTAAGCTCTTGTGGTAAACAAACTTTATCTGAGGATTTTTCTAAGATAACCCGATATTTTACTTCTCTATCTTGTGCTTTCTTGATTGTATCGCTAATCTCTTGGCCCATCTGTATCCATCGTTGAAAAGTCGAGCAACAATCAACGGTTTTTTGGACTTTTTGATTAGCTAACTTGCTTTTATTGATAATTGACTGCTTTGTTTCAATTACACTTATTTGAAAGTCCTGTTTCATATCTTCGAAAACCAATTGTTGCTCAATGGCTTTAGTAATTTTTTTAGATTTTTCTAACATATTATTGAGTTCGTTCTTTTTTTCATATAATATAACTTCCATCGCCTGGTTAATCGGCACTGCTTCATATTGTAAAGGTGAAGTTACCTTTTTCTCTACTAAGCCTCTTCCTTGGAGCTCGTTTAGTGTTCTATAAATGACTTGGTTTGTTGTTTTAGCAATTTTTTCTAAGGTCTTTGCATCTGTTTCTCCTGTTTTAAGTAGTGCTAGATAAATTTTTGCTTGCGCTTGAGTGAAGCCAATCTCTTCCAACCATGGAATCAATTTATTTAGCATACACCAGCCCTCTTAGGAAACCCTTCCAACAAGTTACTTTTTTGAAATATAAATTTAACCGCCGCACGCTGTGGTTGAATCATTTTATTAGCGTATTAATTGAATAATAAAAAATATGCTATTTAAGAGGTCCATTAAGTCCAAAAATTTTACCTTAATAAATGAAGTTATGGAGCTAACAATAGCAGCTCTTGGAATATACGCTGGTTCTGTTTTTGGAAAAATATGGGCTAAACCAATTGCGAGCCGTACAAACATTGCTACTGAAACGACCAACTCAAGAAACAACGTTAAAGGTAGAAGAATACGATTATTAGGCTTAGTCGCTGTTGCCGTGCTCGCGATAGTAATATTGATTTTTGCAGTTATGTCTACGTATGGCACTACTAACATTGAGACGCAACAATACACCTTTACGGATTTTGCGGATGTTTCAGCTGGTAATGGCTTTAATCTCCAAATAACAAAGGGTAACGCATACAGCATCAACGTTACAACTGACTCCAACCGACAAGACAGAGTTGATATATACAAATCGGGGGGTACACTAATAATCAAACTAAAGCCGGGCTTAAGCTTCTCAGCCTCACCATTGAAAGCAGAAATAACAATGCCTGACCTCGAAAATATACAACTATCAGAAGGCGCTTCCGCAACCGCCCACAACTTCAATTTATCACATAATTTCGCAGCTTACTTAACTGGCGGAAGTAGTTTAACCATGACTGGGCAGGCCTTAAACCTTACAGTAAACGGTTTAGGAGGCGCAAACTTGAACCTCTCTGAATTCCAAGTCAACGATGTCAATGTTGATTTAAGAGAAGGTAGCCAATGCACCGTTAACTTAATCGGTAACATGGCTGGAACTTTAAGCAGCGGGGCAAAGCTAAGTTACATCGGAAACCCGACGCTTGATGAACTACATATTTCTGGCGGTGCAAACATGCAACAGGCTGATTGAAAATGAAAATTTTGTTCAAGTCATCAATAAAAAATTGAAAAATTATAAAATTTGATAGGAGTCAATGATCATATGAAAATAAGTAGTTGGGCCAAAATCGCAGCAATTATAGTGGTGTGTGTACTATTAGACATCGTTCTTCATCTTGTTACAAGCGTATACAGTACTATGCCTGAGAATCCAAACTTTAGCATAGTGGGAAAGTTGCTTGGGGTGGAAATTACCTCCCTGCTTTGGGCATTACTCGCATTCTCTGGTGCTGCTTTTGTTTTTTTCAGCATAAGAAATGTTATTCCGGGAGAGGGCGTAAAGAAGGGCTTGAGATATGGATCTGCAATAGCGCTTATCTGGCTTTTTGCCATGCTAGAAGGGGTATCTCTATTTGGCAATCCCATAATTAATGAATTTGTGGTTGGGCTCAGTGATGCTATACCCGTTTTTCTAATGGGCATTCTATTAAGTTTGGTGAAAACTGAGAAGCAAGACAATTTTAGTGTAGAGCCATTTACTCTTGGACGGAAAATTAAGGCCTTATCAGTATTCACTGTGATATTCTTAATTGGACGATATATTGCCTATTTTGCAGGGGTAATACAAGCAGGGTATCAAACAAGTCCATTTGTTACATTTTTCTGGACGTTCTTTATGGGCGCATGTATTGGAGTAGCATGTATTTCGCTGGGGAACACCAGAAATACGATGCGTTTGAAACGCAATTCGGTAAAATTTGGATTCTTAATCTTTGGAATTAATTGGGCTGTATTTCTCGTTTTTATGCCCCTATTGTTTTCCGGCTATTTGGTTGATGTGCTTTTCAGAATAACCATTGACACAGTGCTTGTAACATTTGGATACTATTTGACATTTAAT
>JAWRIR010000041.1:0-10908 GCA_040268405.1 Thermoproteota archaeon
ACCTGAAAATCAAAGAAAAATACCCCGCCCGGGCTGAGCAAGTTATGCAGTTGCTGAAGCTTAACGGTGGCAACAGTTCAGGACGCGGAATTGGCTGTGTAGACTTTAACGGTTACGTGCATCCTGACCAGTTCTGGCAACACTATAGCCTTGGCAACATTCGGGAACGCAAATTCAGCGAAATCTGGACAGACACAACCGAACCATTGCTGGGAAAGCTTCGTCACCGAAAAGACCACCTAACGGGCAAATGCGCTAGCTGCCGTTTTCTGGACATTTGCAATGGAAACTTGCGGGTTAGAGCTGAAGCTGTTCACGGGGACGTTTGGGCTGTTGACCCGGCTTGTTACTTGACAGATAAAGAAACGCAGGCTTGACCCCTATGACCACACCCCATGACCACCTAAACCCAGCCGCGTTGGCGCCCCGAGTTGTCGCTTGGGAATCCACTCGCGCCTGCAACTACGCCTGCCAACACTGCCGAGCTCAAGCCCAAAAACAAGCCGACCCAAACCAGCTAACCACCACAGAAGCCCTCGAAATGGTTGGCCAAATCGCGGCTTTCTGTAAACCCGTCTTTATCATCAGCGGCGGCGACCCCTTACTAAGAGAGGACATTTTTGAAGTTGCCAAATACGCTTCTGACCAAGGCTTACGGGTTGTTATGTCCCCCAGCGGCAGCAACATAACCACAGAAATTATTGAAAAAATGAAGGCGTCAGGCGTAAAAATGATTTCGTTAAGCTTGGACGGCGCGTCTGCGAAGGTTCATGACGGTTTCCGCATGGTCCCAGGGGCTTTCGATTTGGCAATGCATAACATGGCGTTGGCTCGTGAAAATCAGATGCCTTTTCGAATCAACACCACCGTTACCCAGCATAATCTTGCCGACTTGCCAGACATTTTGAAGCGGGCAGTTGAGGTGGGGGCTGTAGAATGGGATGTTTTCATGCTGGTACCCACGGGCAGAGGGAAAATTCAGATGGAAATAACGCGCGAGCAATATGAAGAGACACTGCAGTCGGTCTATCAGGCAAGTTTGACCTCTGCGATTCCAATCAAAGTCACCTGCGCTCCACAATACAGTCGAATAGTAGCCCAACACGCACAAGACAAACCAGAAAAAAAGGGCAAACACTGCGGGAGGGGATGCATGGCAGGCAACGGTTTCTGTTTCATATCCCACACTGGCGAAGTTTATGGCTGCGGCTTTTTACCAATCAAAGCAGGCAGCATCAGGCAACAGAACTTCCGAGAAATCTACCAAAACGCGCCACTTTTCAAGCAACTTCGCAACCCTGCACTTTTGAAAGGCAAATGTGGCTTGTGCAGTTTCAAGGCTGCTTGCGGAGGATGCCGTGCCCGTGCACTTTCTGTGCGGAAAGATTTTTTGGAAGAAGAACCCTTCTGCAACTATAACCCCGTTTAGAAAGAAGCGTTTGCCAACCTATTTCGATCCTATTAGGATCCTAATAGCATATCTATGCAAAAACCTATAGGGGGTAGGTGCTATTGGCGTTTTTTTAACCCAAAATATGTTGAAATGGGGCTTCACAAAGCTTAATAAAGTCTTGCTACAGCATACACTGCTTTAAGGTTTGAACCTATGAATAGATGGATAAAAATTATTCTTCCAACAATTTTGTCAACTGTTGTTGTAGCACTTTTACTCATGATTTCAGGGCTAGGCACAATATCACTAATCGACATCAACGACGAAATCGTTACTAAGACCGTTGTTGCGTTGGATGTAAACACCTTTGCCGTAGTAATGATTGCGGGAGTAGCCTTAACTGTACTGTTTACCGGCGTATTGGTCAACATTGCTGAAAAACCAGCACCAGAACAGCCACAAATTCAGGCTACAATTGAGCAAACTCCACCGTAAAAAAATGACCGTTTACTCGGTCACGTTTTCCATTTTAAAATTTTTATTTACGGCGTTTTTCAAGTTCAGTTAAATCTAAAAGCTGATCAGTTTTTGATAATACCCCACTGGGTTTTGGAATCATTAAGGCGGAGTCATTTGGGTTAACAGCTTGGATTTCTGTGTGTTGCTTCATTATCTGGGTTGACTCTTCTTTGGACAAACTGAACACCCATGATGATTTCTGGCGTTTTGAAAAATAAAAAGGGTTGTGACTACAAAAGGGAAGCAACTAAAAACAAAAGCTGGAAGCTTATTGGTTTATCGTTGGTTTTGTATGTGTGCTTGGCTGCAGTGTTTGTCGTAATCTTCGCGGTTGCTAAAAATGCGGTTGTCTGCGCTGCATTGGAACTTGCCATCAGAAGTTATGATTGGCTCCATTGAACGTTTATTACTAGACAAAAACTTTCACCTCCAACTCGGATCCAAGAGAAAACAAAAAATTATTTTCAACTAAGACACATAAATCTATGTGATTGTCAAACATCAACAATTAAAGCAAGACAGGTGTTTTGCCGATTGTTGTTGTATTGATACAGTCACAAGTTTTTTTATTTCACAAAACCACTTATGGGAATAACAAAAAGTGGACCTAAACAAGTCCAAAAACGAGTGGAGAAACAACGGTCGGTAATGCTGCAAGCAGCGAGACGTTATTCCCTCTCTCTTCCGTACCCTTGCTGTTTACAGTAACGCTGACCAGCAATTTCTTCACCCGTAAACTATGGGAGAAGGAAGTGTGCATAAAGATGGAATTCTGTGAAAAATGTGGTTCGCGTCTTGTTCCAAGAAAAATAAGTTCCGGAAATCAAGTTATGCTGATGCTTGTATGTAACAAGTGCCAGTACAAGAAACCTGAATCTGAAGAGGAAATGATTAGGACTACAGGCAAAGTAATCGAACATAATCCAAAACAGTTTGTTGCCGTAATAGGCAAAGAAGACCAGTTAAACACGATGCCAACAGTACACATCGAATGCCCAAGATGCGGCAACAACACCGCAAACGTTTGGCAAGTCCAAACCCGAGGTTCCGATGAATCATCAACCCAATTCTTAAGATGCACAAACTGCAACTACACGTTTAGGGAATCCACCTAAACCCCAACATTTTACTATTTTTTAATAAAAAACATTTTTAGCATAAATGCACACTTTTTTGGGTTATGCCAATCTTTCAATGTACCAAATGCGGCAAAAAAATAAGAACCGAATATGACATTTCCTGCACTGGCGACGTGAAGCGCAACGTGGAAAAAGCGCCAGAATGCTGCGGCAAACCGATGATTGAAATAATTGACGATTAAACAGGTCTTTTTAGAACAGGCGCCAGAGTGGATTCACGCCACAAATTATCAAAATAGGTCTTAACCACAGTTAGCATGTTTTGGTTAGTAGTCCACAATGCTGGAGAATCACGTAGGTCAATTGGGTCTTCTATTACTATGGCTTCTTTTTTGTCAAAAATTGCAAGCAAAGCTTTAGGTCTAGTTTGAATGTACCGCAGAGTGTAGGAGTCTTTTTTGAATTTGTTTATCAAATCCAAGCTTTTGGTTCTGCAGGGTTGCTCAATAACGCAACGTTTAGGCACTGCAGAGTTTATTTTTTCTGGGAAAGCGTTGTAAACAAATTCAGAAAAGAAGTCCCAAGAAATTATGAGGTCAATTGATTCTTTAGCGTTAATAATGGCGTTAACTGCGTTTTTTACAATTTGAGCCTTATGAGGAACTAAAATTATCCCAGAATTTTTGATTCCCCCATCAAACAATGATTGAGCAGCAGTTTCTTGTTGAGGACGGTTTTTTAGTTGCATTAAGAACTTGAGCGTTTGGTCTGCTGAAACAGTTTTGAATTTGGTTATTTGCGATTTTTGGGTCTTTTCAACTAAGCCTAATTCTTGAAGTTGAAGTATAATGCAGTAAGCGTCTGAATGGCTGATTCTTATCTCTTTAGCTATTTCAGCCACGTTTGAAGGTCCAAACCTTGCTAGTTTGAAGTAGGTTTTTGCTTGTGTACTATCAAGCCCCAAATTCATGAGTGTTTGAAGTTCGCTAGCTTGCAATGCTAAACTTGACATTCTCATACAGTTTCAGCTTAGCATCTTCAAAGCACTCATTTTACGCATAAAACTATGGTGGTAGCGCCGCTACCTACAATCGTATATTAAAGTTGAATACAATCTCACCTTACCTTTAAGGGAGCGTATAAAAAACAAAATGTAGCAAACAGGGGCTGAATGACTCCACTTGTATCGATTGTATTGGCCATAGTCTTGCATTCTTTTCTCCTTAAAATTTAGTGGAGCCCGGCAAACCCTGCTACTTTACTTTTTCCAGCCGCAAAGTATTCAACAACAGCAGCATAGTCACACCATCATCACCCGAAGCCACCGTGAACCACAAAGGCGTCAAACCCAACATTCCAAGCGCACCCAAAACGAATTTTATTACAAGCGAAGCAGCAATGTTCTGTTTAGCAATAACCATTGTTTTTTGGCTTAACCGTATCAAATAGGGAATCTGCGATAACTCGTCATTAACTAAAACGATGTCCGCTGACTCCAACGCAACATCAACCCCCTTAGCACCCATAGCAATACCAACGTCAGAGGCTGCAAGCGCAGGAGCATCATTAACGCCGTCACCAACCATCGCCACCAAACCATCTCCGCCTCGAAGTTCCTCAACAAGCCGCAGTTTATCCTCTGGAAATAGTTCCGCATGAAACTCATCGATGCCTAAGGCTTGAGCGGTTTCCTTTGCAATCTGGGCTTTATCCCCAGTCAACATAGCAGTTTTAATGTTGCCCTTTTTCAATGAATGCACAGCACGCAAAGCATCTTCTCTTACTTCATCAGTTACGCAAACAGCGGCTAAACCAGTTTTTCCCAAAGAAACGCATACTGAAGTGTGAATGTCACCAGCGGTTATTTCGAAAGCTTCTGTACAATCGCAACCGAATTCCCGCATAAGTTCAATGTTTCCCACAGCTACATGTTGACCGTTTACTAGACCAACTATGCCCTTACCGGGAACCTCGATAACGTCGGTGACTTTGAATTTTGTTAAGTCAATACCTTTCTCTAGTGCTCGTCGTGTGATTGCTTGGGCTACGGGATGGTTTGAGTATTGGTCAAGCGCAGCAGCGTATGAGAGGGATTCTTCTTCAGCTTTTGTGGAGTCCACTCTACGGATTTCATGAACCGCGGGCCTGCCAAGTGTGAGTGTGCCTGTTTTGTCAAATATTACTTGTTTGATTTTGGCAAGTTTTTCAACAAAAACGCCGCCTTTAATGATTACGCCTTTTTTGGCTGCAACAGTAATCGCCACAAAAATTGTTGCGGGCACGGAAATTATGAAAGCGCTTGGACAAGACACCACTAAAAGTATGAGTGAACGGTAGAACCAAGTGTCAAATGAGCCACCAACAATAAAAGGCAACCCGACGGCAGTGAAAACCGCTAACCCAATAACAATGGGCACATAGAAACGGGCAAACCTGTCCACAAGACGTTCAATTGAAGCTTTATGCTTCCCAGACTCGATAACCAGCTGTACAATGCGAGATACGAGGGTTTCGCTGGCTTTTTTGGTTACAGAAATCCTGAGCACTCCACTCTGGTTCAATGTTCCAGCGTAAACAACATCGTTGACTTTTTTGGGAACAGGCACCGATTCACCCGTAACAAGGGCTTGGTCAACATGAGAAAAACCGTCAATCACGTTCCCATCCAAAGGAATACGTTCACCGGGGCGCACAATTAAAACCGTGCCAGGATCCACGGCGTTAACAAAAGCATCCTTAACTTGATTCTCAAACACAACATGCGCAACTTCAGGCATAAATTTAGAAAGCTTCTCAACGGTTTTTCTTGCACGCTCCTGAATATAACCTTCAAAGTATTCAGCTATACAGTAAAGCATCAGTACGGTGGCGGCTTCAAACCTGTAATCCAGATACAACGCGCCCAAACCGGCAACAGCCATTAAGAATTCGACGCTGAACCGTTTTTCGATTACAAGTTCCTTTATTCCGACAAAGCCAATGTAAAATGCGGATGTTAACACGGCGGCGTAGTATAGAAACAGCGAAACTGTTGCTTCCATCTTCAAAACGGGTATTGTGAAGCCAAGGGGCACCCCACCAAAAAAGTAGTCAAGTATGCCGCCGACGAGGATTGTTATAGCCAACCAAACAGCAAAGATTGTTAAAGCTTTCTTGTAGCGTTCTTCCTCGCCTATTACCTCTGTATGGTTTTCTGGTGCTACTTTGCTGGTGCACATCAAATAGACCGCCTACACGGCATGTACAAAAGTCAACAAATAAAACCAATGTTAACGAAGCTTATAAAAGCAAAACAAAAAGAAAAGAAAAAACTAGTTTGTTGGCATGAACTGATTATAGACTGGGTGACCCTTAAACCGCAGGGTTGTCTCAGACTTTTCAATGGTTCCGCTTGGCAGACGCATGCAGATTGAGCAGACTGTTGCTCCGTCAGGGCGTAAACGTACACCATCAAGAAGCTCACCCTTTGTTACGCCTGAAGCAACGAAAACTAGTTGGTCACCTTTTGCTAGTTCATTTTCATCGTAGGTTTTGTTGACATCTACGCCTGATTGTTTTAGGCGTTCCATGCGGGCGTCATCATGAGTGGGGTTCCAGACTTTAACAAGCATTGTTCCACCGAGGCATTTTACTGCTGTAGCGGCAATGGTTGCTTCTGGTCCAGCTCCAGCGCCGATGAGCAAGTCAACACCTGAATCAGGAGTAGCTGCTACTACTGCACCTGCGATGTCACCGTCTGGAATAAGAATGATTCTTACACCCATTTGCCTGAGCGCTTTTAGGATGTCATTGTGTCTATCACGGTCAAGCATGATTACAGTGAATTTTTCTATTGGAATGTTTTTTGCTTTGGCAATTGTGCGGACGATTTCTTCTGTAGTCATGTTCATTGCCAGTAAGCCTTTGCTGTGGTAGTCCGTTGCAAGTTTGAAGTAGTAACCATCATCGGGCAATACTTGGAAGCAGCCTCTTGGAGCACAAGCAAGTGCGCTAATGGCGTCTTTTCTGCCTTTGCTGGCTGCGGTGGTACCGTCGACGGGGTCAACAACAAATTCGAGTGCTGGACCGTCGCCTGTGCCGACTTTTTCTCGGCGTTCAAAAGCTGGCGCGTGGTCTTTTGGACCTTCACAGCAGATAACTTCGCCTTGAATATCGCTTTGATTTAGAACAGCTCTTGAGAATTCAACGGCTTTCGCGTCGACTAAATCGCAGTCGCCTTGGCCAACGTGATATGCTGCGCCTACTGCGCCTGCAACTGTTATTCTTGTTAAGGAGGGTGCTAATGCTCTTAATGAAACCATACAATTTTTTCTCCTATAAGACAAATAAGCCTTAATGCCCCAGTCTTGGTATTTATGGGTTTGCGCAAAAAACGGGTTGTTCAAACAAAATTACAGTAGAAGCTTGGATTGTTAATTTGCAACTGTAAAAGCTTGCCTGCTAAAAATAAATTTTTAAAAAAATGTTAAATTAGGGCGTAATCTGCGGATTTTACTTTGCCTTTATTATCCACCTGCACGGTGAATCGTTCTGCCCAGTTGTGGCCTTCAACGTTAATTGGGGTAATGCCGCGTACAACGTAACCGTCGCTTTTTACTTCAATTAGTGCAACATCGACTTTGTCGGCTTTCTTTTGCTTTTTGATGTAGTTGACTACTACTTGTCCTGCTGATTCTTTTGATACCTGAGGCAACTTGTTTTGTCTCCTTTAGTCTAATTTGGCGGTTTTTGTTTTAAGCACTTATGAAGCCAAAATATTGACCACTGCTACACATTCATGTAAACAAAGACTAAATCCACAAAAACGTATAGTTCCATGAGCCTTATGCCTGATAAAAAACGCGTCATATTCCATTTAGACATGGATCACTTCTACACAGCCGTTGAAGAGCGGGAACGCCCCGAAATTAAAGGCAAACCCGTAGTTGTAGGCTCTGACCCAAAAGAAGGCAAAGGCAGAGGTGTAGTGAGCACAAGCAATTATGAAGCCCGAAAACTCGGCATCCGTTCAGGCATACCAATCAGTCACGCATGGAAACTCTGCCAGACCGCCGTGTACCTGCCACCCAATTTTCCATTATACATCAAAGTTTCAGACGAAATCATGCAAATCGCCCGCAAGTACGCTGACAAGTTTGAGCAATGGGGCATTGACGAAGCATTTTTGGACGTAAGCAACAAAGCCCAAACCCCACCAGAAGCCGAACCATTAGCTCAACAGATAAAACAGGAAATCAAAGACAAAACCCGCTTAACCTGCTCAATCGGTGTAGGCCCAAACAAGTTAATCGCAAAGGTTGCCAGCGACTACCAGAAACCCGACGGCTTAACCGTAGTCACCGAAACAGAGGCAGAAGGTTTTTTGGCACCCTTGCCTGTTCGGAAGCTGCTTTGGGTTGGCAGAAAAACTGAGGCTAAACTCAAAGAATTAGGCGTGAACACTATTGGGGATTTGGCAAGTTTTGACCCCACAGTTTTAACTGAACAATTTGGGGTGATGGGCGTGCAGATGCATTTGAATGCAAAAGGCATCGACAAGAGCGAGGTTGAGGGCAGAAGCAGCGTTAAAAGTGTAAGTCATGAAACCACTTTTGACGTGGATACCGCGGATGGCGACGCTGTTTTAAAAGCGCTTATTGTGCTTTGCGTTGATGTTCAAAAAGAAGTTGAAGCGCAACATTTGCTTTTCAAAACCGTAACCTTGAAGATACGTTACGAAAATTTTGAGACTCACACGAGAAGCAAAACATTACCATTCCTGACTTGTCGCCTGCATGACCTAGAAAAAACCGCAAAAGAAATGCTTTTGGCAAACTTGCAGGTTGACCGTAAAGTGCGGCTTATTGGCGTTAGGGTATCAAGTTTGGTTTCATCTGAGAAACAAAGAACACTAATCTGAAAGGTCAACAAGTTTTTGGGGAATCAGTTTTTTACCGAACTCTTCCATACTGGCGACCTCGCTGAGTAGTTTGCGTGGACGCACCAGATGGCCTATTTTGCTTGTTAAGTCAAACTTTTCTTTAGGATACCCTACGGTTAGTATTAGCAAAACTTGATAGTTGTCGGGAACTTTTAGCAGTTTTGCGACATCTTTTTCGTTGAAGCTTCCCACACAACATGTAGCTAAGCCTTCGCTGACTGCAGTCAAAATCATGTTTTCAACTGCCAAAGCCGTATCAAAGGCATACCAGTCAGAGGAGACTTTCTTGTTTCCGCAAGCAACAATCGCAAGAGGTGCTTGGGCAACAAATTTTGCGTATAAGCCTTTTGAAAGTGCTTGGCGTTTTTCAGGGTTAGTTACTGCTATGAAGTGCCAGGGTTGAGCGTTTCCTGCCGAGGGAGCAAGCGCTGCTGCATCTAAAATGCGTTCGATTTTCTCTTGAGGAACAGGTTTGTCTAGGTATGCTCGTATGGAGCGTCGGGCTTGTATTGCTTGAAAAACATCCACAAAGATCACCGACAAAAAATAGGCGAAAAATGCTTAATATGCTTTAACCAAAATAAGAAAACAAAGTTAGAATTATTTTAAAATTGAAGAAGGGAAACCCGATTCAGCTATTCTTGCTCCTTTTCTGTGTTAAGAATTGGGCTTTGACGTACAGAGTCTTTGATGCTCTCCTTGCTCCTCCAATCAAGCTTTTACTGCTTGAGATTTTTACTTAGGAGGTGATCCGGCCGCAGGTTCCCCTACGGCCACCTTGTTACGACTTTTCCCCCCTCACGAAACTTAGATTCGATACCGCCATCAAAGACGGCACCTCACCCAAGAGTCGCTCGGGTGGAACGACGGGCGGTGTGTGCAAGGAGCAGGGACGTATTCACCGCGCGCTAGTGACACGCGATTACTAGGGATTCCATGTTCATGAGGGTGGGTTTCAACCCTCAATCCCAACTACGGCAGGCTTTCGAGATTGCCTTCCCCTTTCGAGGTCGGAACCCATTGTACCTGCCATTGCAGCTCGCGTGTGGCCCGGGAGATTCGGGGCATACTGACCTGCCGTGGCCCGCTCCTTCCTCCACTTTATCAGTGGCGGTCTCCTCAGTGTGCCCAGCACAAAGCTGGTTGCAACAGAGGATGCGGGTCTCGATCGTTGCCTGACTTAACAGGACACCTCACGGCACGAACTGGCGACGGCCATGCACCTCCTCTCAGCTCGTCTAGCAAGACCTTTAATCTGGCTTTCACACTGCTGTCGCTCCCGGTGAGATTTCCGGCGTTGACTCCAATTAAACCGCAAGCTTCACCCCTTGTGGTGCTCCCCCGCCAATTCCTTTAAGTTTCAATCTTGCGATCGTACTCCCCAGGCGGCAGGCTTAACAGCTTCCCTGCGGCACTAGAACGGCACGTGGCCGTCCAAACACCTAGCCTGCATCGTTTACAGCTGGGACTACCCGGGTATCTAATCCGGTTCGCTCCCCCAGCTTTCATCCCTCACCGTCGGGCGCGTTCTAGCAGACAGCCTTCGCCACTGGTGGTCTTCCCGGGATTATAGGATTTCACCCCTACCCCGAAAATACCGTCTGCCTCTCTCGTCCCCTAGCCAAGCAGTATCCCCCGCAATCCAACGATTAATTCGGTGGATTTAACAAGGGACTAACTTAGCCAGCTACGGATGCTTTAGGCCCAATAAACATCCACACCACTCGGAGAGCTGGTATTACCGCGGCGGCTGACACCAGACTTGCCCTCTCCTTATTCCCCCAGCGATCTATACTGGGTAAAAGCCTTCCTCAGCGGATGGCACTCGGGATAGCCCTGTCACACTTTCGTGTATTGCAAAGTTTTCGCGACTGCTGCGCCCCGTAGGGCCTGGGCCCTTGTCTCAGTGCCCATCTCCGGGCTCCCGCTCTCACGGCCCGCACCGGTAAAAGGCTTGGTGAGCCATTACCTCACCAACAACCTGATCGGTCGCGGCC
>JAWRIR010000042.1:0-6212 GCA_040268405.1 Thermoproteota archaeon
CAAGAGTTCGAATCTCTTCTGGGCTACTTAATTTCCTGACATATTTACAAACTTTTAGCTAAACAGTTAATAGACTAAATACAATCTTGAACCGTCAACATGTCAAGCAATCCAACAGTTTTTCCCGCACATCATTCAGCAGCATCAAAATATTTCAGCCTAATCTTCGTGCTGATAATTGCAGTACCAATAAGCATAATTCTATACTTGACGCTTGAGGGTCCAATAATTTTTACTGCCACTATGTCAGCTTTACTTATCGGGCTTTTGGGTTTGCTGGTTTATCTTGCATTAGCTGGAGGCGCAGCACGATATGAGGTCTCACCAAAAGCGTTACGGGTGAATTTTGGATTAATTAAAAAAACAATACCATACAAACGAATCATAAAAGCTGAAGTCGTAGACATCACTATTGTTTTGAGGCTGTTTGGCGCTAGCCTTCCTGGGGTACATTTAGGCTTGTTCAAAACCAGCGTTGGCAATGTTCATGCTTACGCCACAAAAATCTCTGGAGAATTTGTCCTGTTAACTTTGGCTGATGGGCAAAAATATGCTATTTCACCCGAGCAACCGCAAGAATTGCTTGAGGCAATAGAACAAAAATGCTCCTTTTTCAGTACTCAAAACCCTGCAGAGATTGCTCAACAACAAAAATCGCTTTCACGCCTTGTTTACTTACAGGTTTTAATTGTTACCGTCATGTACATAGCATACTTGGGCTACTTCATTTGGACTTATCTTTCGTTGCCCCAAATTGTGCCGCTGCATTTTGGATTTGACGGTGTGCCTAACCGTTTTGGTGACAAGTCAGAACTGTTATGGATAGCTGGTATCGCAGGGATATTTCCGGTGATTAACGCTGTTTTGTCTCTCAAGTTTGGCAAACATGAACGAGGCTTTGTAATCTTGCTTGGCGCCATTTTCATTGCGGTTATGGCAACGTTTTTCGCGGTTACTCATTACACAGTTGCTATGATCTAAAACCCGCTGTTATCTCTGCTCGTTACTATGCCTGAATAATAACAAAAGATTTCATGCTCAAATTGACATTTGAAAAATTAAAAAATTTGATTTTTTTGGGAAGTTGGAGGCGTTTTCTCGTCATCAAGAACTTGATACGGCTGGCTCGCTGCTTTGTTTTTCGTCATGTGTTTGTGGCTTTTTAGATTTTTTTGGTCGCCATGTTAAAGCGCTAAAGATTGTAAACGCTAAAAGAGCTCCAAAAACAGCTATTTTGGTGACTGTGAAATCTGTTATTGCTGAGTAAAGTGCGAATGCTGCTGGAAACGCCCCAATGTATAACGAGAAGAATATTGCGGTGGGCAGTTTGTAGCTGTATTTGTAGTCTTTAAAGATGCGCCTACCAAAGTACAATGCTGCCAAGCGCCCCATGCCGTGCGTACATTTTATGCAATTATAGCATGGTCTTAAGCAACCAAGAAAGTGCAGAACGCCATAGATTAAGATCAATGTCAAAATGAAAAATACTACGCCGTATGTGAAATCAAACAGCAGAAAGGCGATAGTGTCAAAAATAATCCATATGAAAAGCGCCAAGTTACCCAGTATAACCAGTTTTTCTGGGAAGAAGATTGGACGACCATTTTTTGGTTCTGTCATGTTAGTCGTTTGCAACTGATTGCATATAAGACTTCTTTATTTCATTAACTTACTGCATTCTTTATTTTTCTAGGAGACTTTTTGCTTTTTAATCTTCAGTTAAAGCAATGTTTCCCTACAGAGTGATTTAACAACGAAAACTAATATTTCTCGCTCAAACCAATACCTGTTGGGAATTAAACAGTTGAGTGGGCAAGTAACAATTCTACCTGACGGACGCAGGCTCGGCTACACAAAAATCGGCAAAGGCGCACCCGTCATCTATTTTCATGGAACCGCCAGCAGCCGCCTCGAAGTTTTACTTCTAAAAAACCTTGCCGACAAAGCTCAACTGCAACTTATCAGCGTTGACCGACCCGGCTATGGCTTATCAACCTATACACCACGAAAAAACCTTCAAGACTTCAACGGCGACCTTAACTGTTTAATTGATGAGTTAGGGCTGGAACAGTTTGCAGTTTTAGGCTGGTCAGGCGGAGGCGTTTTTGCCCTATCATACTGTACCTATAATCCCAAACGTGTAACTAAAGCAGTTTTGGTTGGAACACCGTCCTTGCCTTTTGACGTTTCCACCGCACACAACATTCCATATGCTCGCCACATAATGAAGCTCCCCTTTGTCGGCGAATTAGCTATGCGTCAATTAAGTCATCAACTGATTAAAGCCAACGGCGACACCGCAGCATTCATGGCTACACGGCACGGTAAACACTTGCTGAACGGCTGCTCAAAACGTGACTTAACATTTTTCACTGATTCTCAATGGATTGGCTTGATGTATCAATCCATGGTTGAGGCTTTTCGTCAAGGTAACTTGGGCGTGAAAGCAGTGGTTGCGGAACATCAACTTTTCATTAAGCCTTGGACTTTGCCTTTTTCAGAAGTTGATGGCAGTAACCTGTGGATTTGGCATGGCACCCAAGATTTGACTTGCCGCGTAAGCAATGCTTATGCAAACGCCAAAGCAGTACCCAACGTCAAGCTTGAAGTTTTTCCAGATTCAGGGCACTGCGTAATGTTCGAGCATCAAGAACGTTTAGGCAAACTTCTTTCCCAGAACTGACTTGTTTTGCGGGAACAGTTTTATATTTTCCTTAGTAGGTATCGGTACTGTTGAGGAAAAAATTATGGCTGATTTGAAAGGTTGCCCGTTTGGTCAAGACATTAAAAATGACTGTAAAACCTGTGATTACGGCACAACAAACCATTTTGACACTGCATCTGGACAATGCGTTAAACGATAGCCTATTGTTTTATGGGTAACTGTACGGTGAAGGTTGTTCCTTTGCCTTTCTGTGTTTTGTAAGTGACTTCTCCGTTTTGAGCTTCAATTAAACGTTTTACAACTGCCAAACCAAACCCTTGACCCTTAGATTTCGTGGTGAACAGTGGTGTGAAAAGCTTTTCTTGTGCTTCATTTGGGATGCCTTCGCCAGTGTCTTGAATGCTGATTTGGGCATTGTGGTTTTTGGTTTCTGCGGAGATTTTTAGTGTTCCCCCGTTTGGCATGGCTTGAACGGCGTTTTGTATGAGATTGATTAATGCACGTTTTAGCATTGGGAAGTCTGCTTTGATTTTTGGAAAATCCTTTTCAACGGTAATGTTTACGCTGAGTTTGTTTGGGATATTAACTATCAGTAACGCTTCTTCGATTGCTTTCTCAATTGTAACCTGCTCCATGTTGGGTTTCAACGGTTTAGTGTAATCCTGCAAGTCAGCTACAATCTTGTCAATATAATACAGGTTCTCCTCAATACTTACTATGTTCTCACGCAGGTTCTTTCTAGCTGAGGAATCAGGTAACGCGTCAAGGTCTCCCTTGGCTAAGTAAAGTTCTCCTGCAATAGCCTGCAACGGGTTACGTATGTCATGCCCAACCATGCCTGCGGTTTGCCCAATAGCTGCTAATCGTTCCGATTGGCTGAGTTGCTTTGCCCGCATCTCTGCAAGTGCCTCCATTCGGTCAGCGTATTCTTCAAGTGTTGTGTGAAACTTTTTCTTTTCAGTGGTTTCTACAAGTGAAAAAACTAAGCCTTCAACTTCTCCTTGAGCGTTTTTGATTGGTTGAAGAGTCCAGTCCCAGTAGGTTGTTCCCCTTTCATGTTGGTCCGGAAAAACGAAGGGTTTGTCTTTAAAACTTGCTGGAACCCCAGTGTCCCGCACTTTTTTGAAGATTTCTTCATTTTCTTTGTTTGGGTAAAGGTCAAAATGATTTTTTCCAATCATTTCTTGAGGCGTGTAACCGCAGGTTTCAGCGTACTTTTGGTTAACACGTACAAAATTGAAGTCTCGGTCTAAATAGACCAAATGAAAATTTGCGCCATCCATCACAGATTGAAGCAGGTTCTTTTCTTTTTCAAGTGCAAACTCTGTTTGCTTCAACTCGTTAATGGGTGTAAAATAGACGCGGATTTTTTCTGTGTTTGGAACCAAAAAGTATTGTGCAATAAACCAGTCTGAACCAATTTTTGTTTCTCTGCAAAAACTTTGGCTGGTTTCTTCTTTTAACGGTTTTATTGTTTGTTTCCAGTCAGCAAATACTGGATGGTTTTGGCGTTTTTGTTTTAAATCTGGAAACATGTTTTCTGTTGCTTTATTTGAGTAAAGCAGGTTGCCTTCAAAGTCGGCTTCAATTATAGGGTTAGGGTTAAGCATGGGAAAAGAAGCTAACGGCGAATTCAAATCATCATTAGAAGACAAGTCCATGAAGTTTGGTGCCTCTAAAACGCAACCATATCAAATTCACTGCGACAAATATAAGAATTATCTGAGAAAAAAACATGAATTAGCGTTTGATTTAATGCAAAAAAATTGCCTGTTTTCATGTTTTCAGCAGCGTTTTATTTTTGCAGAACAGGTACATTTTACTTTGAGCGCAAAAACTCAGCTTTTTCAGTACTTCAGCAAGTCCTGCAGCATCTAACCCCCCAATTTTCAATGTGAATTCTTCATGTTTGGGGTACACATTTTTCAGATTAGCCAATCTTCTGCGAACTATTGCGTCACGTTTTGAAAGCTCACAAAGAATCCCAAAAACTTTTTCTGTGCCGACGGTTTGAATTTTTTGTGTTGTCAAACCTGTTGCTGAAAGCAAGGCAGCATCAAACCCCAACTCTCCAAGCTGTCTCAACGCTTCCTTAACATGCGGGTTTTGTTTACTTTCCGCAACTCTTGTCATGCCTGCTTTTTCAAAAAACGGGTTATACTTTGCCATAACCGCAACCGTTTCCACACACGGAGTTCCAGCTTGTGGCAGGGATTCTTTGACTATTTTTTCGCCTAACCCGATACTGCGGTATTTAGGGTGAACAATAACACGGCTGATAACGCTGACTTCCTGCTGCAACTGTTTAATGTTGCCTTTCCAAACTTTACTTCTGCCAAACGTCACCGGTGACGGGTAACTGTACACTATAGCTGCACAGAGCTCGTCTTTACGTTTAAGTGTAAAAACTTTTCTTGGCGGTGGCAGGCGGCTGGCGCGGTAATGAAACTGGCTTAATGCCTTGTAGTCTGTGGTTGTGCCCTGCTGGATGTGCATTTGCCGTACAAGGGAGCAGGCTGCGGCTTTGGCTTTGGGGTAATACTTTACGGTGACTTCTTTTCCGTACCGCTTGTGAATGTGCACGTTTGGCGCGAAGTCTTTGAGTAGGTCTTGGTGGGTTGTTGCTGCGATTACGGCTTTGCCCAGTTTGCGTGCGAGGCGTTGAAGGTTGTAGGCAAGGATTTTGGCTGTGTCTCGGTCAAGGGTGCTGGTAAATTCGTCTAAAATCCAAAAAGGCTTCCATGACGCCGCTAAAAGTGCTGTTTGGTAACGGTGTTTTTGGCCATCGCTGAGTTGACTGTAGGGGCGTAAGAACAAGAAAGCATCATTTAAGCCCACTCGGCTTAACGCTTCTATGGCGCCAGTGGTGCTTTGTTCAAGTGTTTCGATAATTGGTGTATCTGGATTGATCGGGCTGTCTTTTGCGTCCTGTGCTTCTGCGCCTAAATCGCTCTTGATGGCTTTTAACAGAGCGCTTTTGCCGCTTCCGCTGTCCCCCGTAATCAAAACGATGTCTGTTGGGCGAATTTGGATGTTCACGTTATCGTAAAGGTTGAATCGGCGGGTTTGGTCTGTTCCTAACCCGAAGGCTTCCGCGACCTCTTTAGTGCGTTGCGTTAGGGTGGTTGGGGCGGTTTCGTAGCTGATGTTTATGGTGAATGTGTCTGTGCTGCGGTTGTATGTGCGTTTAAGCTGGCTTATGTGAAAATGTTCTGGTCTGTGTCTGGTCATCACTTGTTGCCTCCTTTTTTGTGTCGAGCCAATCTTTGCCTTAACGCTTGCAGGTTTGTTTTGGTTTTGAGGGCTTTGCTGATAACCCACAGCTTGGGGGATGGTTGTGTTCTTGAAGCGTAAGCAGCAAGTGCGAGTGCCCAAAAGCGGTCGTCATGTGTCCCGACCGGGTGAGAGAGGCGGATTTTTCCATCCTTAGACAGCTCATACTGTTCAAGATTTAATTCAGCAATCAAGTCGCTATCATAAGGGAAGAGGAGCCGGTTTTCGGTCATGGACTGCTTAAGATACTGCGCCATCTCCTGCTTACGCTCCA
>JAWRIR010000043.1:0-39142 GCA_040268405.1 Thermoproteota archaeon
AAGATACAGGGTTGCCTTTGGATTTAGCTGCTTTAGCTAAAAAACGCGAGTATAGTGAACCCTTCAAAATCGTAAACGGCGATGAAGCACAGGTTTTGCGGGCGTTGTGGGCTAATGGGCTTTGCAGCATAATGGGTGGTAGATATTTGACTGCGTTAGGTTGCGTTGATAAGGGCATGGCTGTGGATGTTCTGAAGGATTTGTACCTTAAACAGTTTGGTAGCGTCTTCACGATTGGGGTTGGTGACGGCGAAAACGATTTGACGATGCTGGACACGGTTGATAAACCCTTTTTCATACGTGACCCCCAGCAGATTAAGGTTGTTTGGCAAGAAATTCAAAATATAGTTGAATCAAATACCTATTAAATTGTGTAGCTAATGTATCAAACGCTGTTTTGTTATCGAATGATTTTTTTATCATTACACACATGTTGAGTTTGGGGAAGTTGATTAAAATCGCCCTTGAATCTTCTTTATCGTTAGACGCTAAAGTTTACCTTCATAACATTGAAAACGCTGACATCATCGTTGGCATTCCAAGCTTCAACAACGTCTTAACCGCCAGCTACGTAATCAACCAAGTAACCAAAGGCTTAGACACCTACTTTCCCCACCTTCGCTCAGTTGTTTTTGTTTCAGACGGAAACTCTAAAGACGAAACTTTAACCTCAGTCAAAAAAGTCAACTTGCCCTCAGAAGTAAAACTTATTCCCGCAATTTACATGGGAACCTCCGGCAAAGGCAGCGCTGTAAGAGCCATTTTTGAAGCTGCAAGATACCTAAAAGTCAAAAGCGTCGCCTTAGTCGACTCCGACTTACGCAGCATAACTCCCGACTGGATGGACATGCTAATTACCCCCACCCTTAACGGCACCGACTTTGTCGCCCCATACTACAACCGCCGCAAATACGACGGAACCATAACCAACTTCATCTGTTACCCCGTAATGCGCAGCCTTTTTGGAAAAGACATACGGCAACCCATCGGCGGCGACTTCGGTTTATCCATCGGTTTAGTTGAGAAACTGTTGGATTCTCCATTGTGGAATAAAGACGCGGATGTTTTCCGTTTTGGCATTGACATTTTTGAAACCTGTACAGCCTTAGCTGAAGACTTCACGGTCAAGCAGGCTCTTTTAGGCGTTAAAAGTCATGATGCAAAAGACCCTTCCAGCCAACTTGCTTCTATGTTTAGGCAAGTAATGAGCACCATGTTCTCTTGCATCGAACACTACGAGCCAGTCTGGAAAAATGTTCACGGCGTTACGGGAACTGATTTTGTTGGAGAAGCAAACTATAAGGAAATCCCCGAAACCATTGAAGTTTCATTCAAAGTTACATTAGACACTTACAATGCCAACTACAACGCTTTCATCGACGTTTATGAAGCCGTATTAGACAGCAGCCTTCTTAACGAGTTTGAAGAACTAAAACAAATCGAACATAAACCAGTAGATTTTACTTCAGAGGTTTGGGCAAAAACCGTTTACTCTTTTATAGCTGAATATCACAAAAACCCGGCGTACGGCAGAGCTAAACTTCTTGATGCGTTGCGTGTCTTATGGATTGGCAGAGTAGCGGCTTTTCTAAAGGACACTTGGACAGAAACCAGAATAGAATCAGAAGCAAAAATTGTAGAGGAAGCCAAGGTTTTCGAAAACCTAAAGCAATACTTAATCGAAAAATACTAACCTTATTTCAGGTAGTCTCCGTAGACGCCTTTTAGGCGTTTGTAGGTTTTTGCGCATTCTTCTGAGTCAAAAGTGTAAGTTTTGCCCGCTAACACCTCAACACGGGGTTTGCCTTCAATGCGTTTTTGGCAGGCAGCGCATAACGGCGCCTCAACTTCGCTGGTTACAGTCGGTTTAGTTTGGGCAGAAACTGGTTTTGGTTCATCAGCCTTGGGTAATATGCCATACGCCAGCCGTAACAGCTCCTCTTTAGATTCAAAAGACACCTGTTCCTGAAGTCCCAAATAGACCCTTTCATCGCCTAAATCAACAACGATTTTGCGACCTAAATCGCGGTGCCTAAAATAAATAAAATGTTTTCCTCCAAGCTGCCGGGCTAAGCGAAATTCGTTTTTAACTTCCTGTGACAAATCAAACCCGGGCGTTATGAGTAAAATGAAGATGCCTGCTTCTATGATGGCTTGGTCTCGAATTGTAACCCATTCTTCATGCCCATTAACAAGTCTGGGAATGTCTCTGCTGTCTAAAAATGTGTGGTATCCTAACTCTTCAAGTCCAGCTTTGAGGTGTTCTGCGTAATCTTTTCCGCTGCTTTTTTTATGGCAGATAAAAACATCAAAAGGCTTCATCTCTGATGCCTCTGAATCCGACTTCAATATGTTTACTGTGCACTTAAGGATTTGATGGTTTCGGCTAAAGCTGATACCCTAACAGAAAACGGGTGGTCAGGTCGATTTATCGCAAAAAGGTATTCGTGGCGGCTGAATTGGATGTCACAGTAACAGGGAATAGAACCCACAACTTCCGCCCCTACTACCCTTTCCAGTTCACTACGCCAAGCCTGCTCGTTATTCACCAAATTATCCGGCAAATTGCTCGGAACCTTGTTTAGTACCAAGTAATACTTGGAGCCATACCGTGACAGTGAATCGTAAATGTCACCAATCATTTTGCGGGTACCCTCAACATCAATATCGCTGTCCTTCATCAGTAGAAAAAGAAGGTCAGCAGTAGCCAAAGTGTTAATAGACCAGTAACGAATACCTGGGCTCGTATCTAAAAACAGAAAATCCAGTTTTTCCTTTTCAAAAAGTTCTTTTTTAGCGTCAAGAAAACGTTTCAGCGCCTGCAGCTGCCATTTTGTGTCATGTTTAAGTTCAATTTCGCTAACGTCTTCTTTTCGAGGGCTGGAGAAACCTACAAAAAATTTGCCTTTTAACTGTAGTTCAGCAGTTAAATCCATGAGGACTTCAGAAATTTCGGTTTGTCCATTTAGCAGGTCATTTAGGTAGGCTGAGGGTTTCTTTCGAAAATACATTAACAAGCTTGGTGCGTACAAGTCGAAATCCATTAGTCCAACTTTGTACCCGTTTTTGGCAAGCAAGGCGGCTACGTTAGCGATTAGAGTGGTTTTTCCTGTTCCGCCTTTGTACGAGTGGAAGGCTAAGGTTTTTTCAAAAGTCAACTTGCACCATTTAATACTATTCGGAATTGGACTATTATTTTTTGCTTAACCTGTAAGCAGCTAATGATTTTTCTTTTCCTTCTTTGATTCCTTCACCAATTTGCCTACTTTATCGATGTGCTCCTTGATTTTTCGTGAATGCATCTTCTTTTCAGGCAATGTTTCTGAAGCACGCAGAATTGGAAGCACTGACAGAAAAAGTAGGATTGTTAGCAGTGGAAGTATCTGTATGGATATTGGTACATTAAACATGTTGGTTAATGCGCTAAACCCAAGCGTTAAGACAAGCGGCATAATCGCGCCCAACGCATAAAATTTTTCTTTTGAACCGAACTGGCCAATGTCACCCAGCACTGCAATGTAAACTGTAAACAGGAAACCCCATGCTACCCCAGATAATGCATTATAAATAAAAACCGTAACTGGAGTAACCATCACACTTAAAATAGCGAAACTGATGCCCAGTAACATTAACCCTATTACGATGGGTTGTCTACGTCCCAAACGGTCTGCCATAGCTCCAGATAAAAACGCGAAAATTGCCCAAAAAGCAAAATGCAACGCTAAACCCAACAAGGTAACAACTGGACCAACAATAGGATCAATCAAGCTTCCAGTAAAACTGAACAACAACCACGGAAAAAGGTAAAGCAAAAAATCTTTTGTAGTAAAAACCTTCCTCCACGTTTGATTTTTCAAGTTTTGCCTTTCACAAGTATCAAGGGCAAAAGAAGAAAGACTTGCTGCTCTCACGGCAAACAATAACACCAACAAACTAACGCCATAATCCAGAATTGACGCCACAACAAAGGAACCAATAACTATCAACAAAGTAATCAAAACCGTGAGACCCGCAACACGCGCTCGTTCCTCAACTACTGTGCAATCGGCAAGAAAACCTAAACAACTCGGAAAACCTAACCCAATAGACACGCCTAAAACGCCGCAAATCAGAAGAAACCCTGCAGCTCCAAATTCTTCAGTAAAAAAGAGAATAACGTTGCTAATTAACCCAAAAATTATCCACCATTCCAAGAATTTTCGGCGATTGACTTTTTCACTTACCATGGCGCCAATGATTGCTGAGGAAGCTGCAAACCCGAGAAAAATAAAGTAGCCGCTGTAAACAACTTCGCTTTCTGAAATGAATGTAGGAAATATTTGAGTAAAAAAATTAAAAAACATGAAGAGCCATGCAAAAGATGTCGAAACAAGAATTGTGGTTGAAGCTAACTTTTTTGAGGAAATAGTTAGACCATACTTTTTTAGGTCCAAAAAAATCCCGCGATAGATGTTAAATCAATGCAGATTTATATTCTTTCTTTATCATGTAATCTTGGAGGATTTTTCTTGTCAGATAAACCAATAAGTCCTCAAAGAGCAGAAGCATTAGACTTGGCATTTATGGCTTCTCGCTTGTTAGACGAAAGATACTTTGATGAATGCTCAAACGCGGTGTTGACAAATAACAAAGAACTTTTCCTGAAAAAATGCAGTGAAGCACAGATTCCCCCAAGTGTTGCCGAAAAAATCTGGAATGTAGCCGGCGAAAAAAAGAAAGTGCCCGAGACAATGGCGTACGCTTTACCCGGCGGCTGGTAAAACCTTTAAAGACAGAGATTCTTAAAGTCAGTTAGAGCTTTCTCATTTAATAGTTTCAACATTTCTCGCGCAAAGCTGGGCTTAAGCTGTTCTAAGTCCTGATTGGCTTTTGACCAATTGTCTTCAGCTAACATTAACATGTATTCAAAGGCGTTAGCTTCAAAGCAAACCTCTAACAATCTTCTGACGTTGCTTGGAGTAATCGTTGCTTTTCGAATTACACCTTCAATTTCGTTGTATCGCTCGGTTGAACTCTTTGAGGCATACAGAATCGGTAGAGGTACTCTCTCATTTTTGAGTCGTTGTGGTAGGTTGCCCTCTATGTTTCGGCAATCTCGAAGGTCATCAAGGAGTCTTAGACAAAACCCCATTCTCCTTCCAAACTGTCCTAAAGCTTCCATCTCCTTTTCAGACCCCCCACCAACTGTTGCTCCAATAATGCCGCAGGCTTCAGTATCTGCCGTTGACTTCCAAAGAATTTGCTTACAAAGCTCCAAATCACTATCGAGGCTTCCTTTGCATGAAAGCGCCATGAATTCTGCTTCACAGACTTCCCCATAACAGCGTCCATAGCATTCAACTACTTTTTTTGTCCTTTCAGGGTCAAGGTCAGCTGCAATCTGGTGTAGTTCTGTTGAGGCTTTCAAAACCAGGAAGTCGCCTGCAAGTAATGCCTTATCTATGCTAAACTTGTCTGGGGCGGTTCTTCTGAAATGTTTCTTCAATGATTCATCAATAATGTCGTCATGTATTCCGAAACCTGCAGATGCTAACGTGAATAAAACAGCCGCATTTGTACCCTGCTCAATTGAACCTCCAACCGCTTCGCAGGATAAGCAAGTTAGCGCTGGTCTAAACGGTTCTCTCCAGTAATCACAAACAAAACCTAGAACCGACAACAACTCTGGCTCCTTAACATTCAAAACCGCCAGTTTGCGAAACTTTTCAAGCGTAATGTTGCATCTACTCTCGATTGCAGCAGCTAACTGATTAAAGTCAACCTTCAAAATTATCCTCAAAGATACTTTCATTTCAAAACTAATCAGTCTTGCTCCATTTGGCACACGTGTAGGTTTATGAGTGAGACCCTACAGATGGTCATTTGCGGATTTTTATGGAAGAAATTGTTATTGTTGGCGGTGGACCCGCTGGTTCTTTCTGCGCTTATGAACTTGCAAAAAACGGCGTTAAAGCCGCCATACTTGACCATTCTCATCCAAGGGAAAAACCCTGTGGCGGCGGAATTGCGCAGTCAACTCTTCACAAGTTCCCTTTTCTGGAACAGTTTCGTCCTTTGGGCAGAAGCTATAGCGCCTTAAAAATAATTTCTTGCACTAATAACGTAACAGTTTTTGCGGGGCAAAGAGGTTTCAACATATCCAGGCAGCTTTTGGACGAGCAAATTTTGCGTTTAGCGGTAAATCAGGGTGCAAGATTGTTTAAAGAAAGAGTTTTAACTGTACAACAGAATCAAGATTTTTGGTTAATAAAAACCGATAAACGCCTTCTAAAAACGAAAATTATTGTGGGCGCTGACGGCGTAAACAGTTTAGTCCGCCGAAAAACCATAGGACCAATTTCCCCTAAAAACCTAGCATTAACCTACGGTTACATAGCAACAGGCACCGAAAATGAAGCTTCAACGATAAAATTCACGGCTGAAATTCCAGGATACATATGGATTCTCCCACGCAGCAACCATTCAAGTATTGGCATAGGCAGCGAATTACAATATGGCTCCAACCTCAAGTCGATACTAACCAATTTTACACGCCACTATTGCCCCCAAATAGCAGTTACCTCAACATTTGCTGCTTTACTCCCCTCGGTGACGGAACCCGAGTTCTTTAACTTGCCCAACTCTGGCAACAACTGGATTTTGATAGGCGACGCCGCTGGGCACGTTGACCCCTTAACTGGAGGTGGAATCCTGTACGCTCTCTGGTCAGGCAAACTTGCGGCGCAAGCAATAACAGAAAACGAATTGAACCTCTATGACAGGTTGTGGCAGAAAGAATATGGGGGATACTTCAAAGAACGGTGTACACAAAGAGCCTCTTTCTATGACCCCTTCGTAATTGAGGCTTCATTAGCTGCTCATGCTTTCAAAAATGGCTTCTTCTCCTAACTTGCCCATTTACTTTTTAGAAGCAAGTAACTGCTGTTTTGCATGCAGACAAACAGCTTTTAAACTCTAACGAAATTACTATTAACAAAACAGGGTTAACAAATGTTCTTCAAACAAATTCAACAGCACGGCGACAACTTTTCTTACATAATAGCAGATGAAACCACTAAAGAAGCAGTAGTAGTGGATTCCAGTTTTAACGCAGCCGAAATAACACGGGAACTAAAAGACCAAGGCTTCACCCTAAAGTATATCATAAATACTCATGGGCACTCAGACCACACTGCCGGTAACTATGAACTGCACGCGGCTTTTGGAGCCAAAATTGTTGCCCACAGCAGTTCACGCGCCCGTTACGACATTCCAGTTGAAGACGGAGAAACCCTGCAAGTTGGGAACATCGAAATCAAAGTCATATACACGCCTGGTCACACAACTGACGGCATAAGTTTGCTGGTTGACGGCAAAAAAGTGTTAACTGGTGATACTTTGTTTGTTGGGGAGTGTGGTAGAACGGATTTTGCGGGGGGCAACACTCGGAGTATGTATGACAGTTTGTTTAATAGGCTTTTGAAGCTTGATGATGCGGTGGAGGTTTTTCCGGGGCATGATTATGGTGATAAAAAGTCTTCTACTATTGGTGATGAGAGACGCCTGAACTATACATTGAAGCCTCGTACCGTGGAAGAGTTTATCAAGTTTATTAATGAACCATAAACTTTTTTACTGTTATTTGCCAATTTCAAAAATATTTCTCCAT
The DNA here is from genome assembly GCA_040268405.1 of Thermoproteota archaeon. Taxonomy (GTDB): domain Archaea; phylum Thermoproteota; class Bathyarchaeia; order Bathyarchaeales; family Bathycorpusculaceae; genus Bathycorpusculum. The sequence continues at coordinate 7,649 of JAWRIR010000043.1, forward strand.
AAAATCGTCATAATTATTTAAAATTGTCATATCTCAAGTCAGGTTTATTCCGAATCGAAGCAGTATTCAGGGTTCTTTCAAATACATATTACAACTAAAGTTTTTTACTTCACAAACGCCAAATATCAAGTCAATCAAATCTGCTGCCAAAGGACAATTAAATCATAATTAGCAGAAGGTCCCCTAACTCGTGAAAAAAAGCCTCCCTCAAGAAAGGACATCCCGTTTCGTGGAAAAAATAAACCTAGTAAAACTGCGCCTAAAAGCCATGCGCAGCGGCGTATGGTACAGAGCACTCAACAGAATAGACCGTGTACTTGTAGATTTAACGATAAAGGTCGCAAAAACAAGCATCAAAAGCAACTCACTAGTAAATCAGCTGCTGTCAGTAACCGCGAAAATCGAAAACCTTCTTGAAAACAAACTATCCCGTGCAGCAAGAGAATATGGTCTTCCCCAAGCAAGCAAACTAAGCGGCATCGCACAAAACTGGGGCAACAAACACGCCCACAGCTGGAGCAGCGACTTTGGGTTTGCAAAATTCTTGGCGGCTTTAAACCTAAACCTTAACCATCCCACGTAGCAGGAAACCTTTTGGAAATAGTCAACATAGCTTTAATCTGCGTTTTTGCAGTTATCTACGCGTGGGCACTTTATAACATGCCAATTCTTGCAGTTGGCATAAGAAACCTGCGTACTACAAAGAAAAAATCTGTTCCGGTAATGATGGACTCACAGCTTCCCTTCTACTCAATAGTCGTAGCAGCCAAAAATGAGGCAAAAACAATCGGCAGACTCCTTGAGTCCTTAACACACCTTTATTATCCAACTAACCGAATGGAAATCATAGTAGTCGAAGACGGCTCAAACGATGGCACATTTGAAATATGCCAACAATACGCAGACAAATACGACTACATCAAAGTTCTACAAAAAACTGAATCAAACGGCAAACCCTCCGCCCTAAACTACGGCCTAAAACAATCTCAAGGCGAACTAATCGCAATCTTCGACGCAGACAACGTCCCAGCCAAAGACGCCCTCTTAAACTCAATAAAATACTTCAAAAACCCCAAAGTCGCAGCCGTACAAGGCAGAACCCAATCAATAAACTCAAAACAAAACATGCTAACCCAATTCATATCCTACGAAGAAGCAGTATGGTGCGAAGCCTACCTAAGAGGCAAAGACGCCCTTGGACTATTTGTCCACCTAAAAGGCAGCTGCCAATTCATCCGTGGCAACATCATAAGAAAACTCAACGGTTTCGACGAAAGCGTCCTCTCAGAAGACATGGAACTCTCCGCACGATTAGCTGAAAACGATTACCAAATAAAGTATGGCGGCGACGTGTGCACTTGGCAAGAAAGCCCCTCAAACCTAAAAGGTCTCTTCAAGCAACGCACTAGATGGTTCAGAGGAACAATGGACGTTGCAGTCAAATACGGTAAACTGCTCAAAAAACCAAACAAACTAAACTTTGACGCTGAAGTTACCCTGTTTGGGCCCTTCATACTTATCGCTTCACTATTCTCGTACGTGATGGCTTTCGGCACCTTCCTAACCGAGTACCCCTACAACCTAATCTGGACAGGCTTTACATACTTCTCGTTATTCTCAATGACTGCAATAGTTCTAATGTGCGGGTTTGCTTTAATTTTGGTCTCAAAACCACATAAGCCAAGCAGCCTACTTTGGTTGCCTTTCGTTTTCGGTTACTGGTTCATACAAGGCTTCATAGCGTTATACGCTGGATTACTAAGCTTATTACGTAGACCGAAACATTGGCTAAAAACCGAAAAGACGGGCGCTATTGCAGACCCAGCTTTTATCGTGGAGGACCCCTTATGCATCGAGAACTAAACGTGCTGGTCACCGGCGGCGCCGGATTTATTGGAAGCCACCTAGTAGACCGACTTGTAAACAGCGGTTACAACGTAAAAGTGCTCGATAACCTCTCCACAGGTAACCTTTCCAACATCCAAAGCCACATAGACAACGGCAAAATCGAATTTGTTGAAGGCGACATAACAAACCTTGAACAAGTCAAAGCCTGTATAAGCGGCATAGATGCAGTGTTTCATTTAGCCGCCCAAATAAGTGTGCCTTTATCCGTAAAGAATCCCAAATTCACCTACGAAACAAACGTTAACGGCACCATAAACATGCTCTCCGCCTTAGCAAACAAAAACCCGCAAGGCAAATTCATATTCATTTCATCATGCGCAGTCTACGGGGAACCCCAATACTTGCCAGTAGACGAAAAACACCCAACCAACCCCATATCACCCTATGCAGAATCAAAATTACTTGGCGAATATTACACGTTAGGATTCCACCAAAACAACCTGCTAAAAACAGCAGCGCTACGTTTCTTTAACGTTTACGGCGTACGTCAAGGATTAAATGATTACAGTGGAGTCATAACCAAATTCATAGACCGCCTAAAACAAAACCAGCCCCTAACAATCTACGGCGACGGCACCCAAACCCGCGACTTCGTACACGTCTCAAACATCGTCGACGCCATAGTTGCTTGCCTTGAAAACCCCAACGCTGAAGGCCAAACCTTCAACATAGGCACAGGCGAAGCCTTAACTATCAAAGACTTAGCCCAAAGCCTAATCAAACTTTCAGGCGCAACTTCAACAATCACCTACGCCCCAACAAGAGAAGGCGACATCAAATTCAGCTACGCAAACATATCCAAAGCCACAAGCCTGCTGAATTACACGCCAACAATGCAACTAAACACTGGCCTGCAAGAACTACTCACAGCATCCACTTCATTAAACCCGCAATAGGCAAAGAAAAATAAAGTGAACCTTAGCTTTAACCAATCTTTAAGCATAAACAAACTCGGCGACATCAAACTGCTGGGCATATGCCTAAGCATAGGTTTTCTAATCCGATTGGTTCCCGAAATGTTGGCTTACTGGACACCGATAGGTTTTGACACCATCTATTACGGTTACGTCATGAAAGCCGGCATAATAATGCCTCACTGGAGCAGCTTTTTTACCTCAACATGGCTACTCTACGCGTTAATCGTGCCAGCATACAACATCATCCAAGGCGACCCATTCCTAATACTAAAAATCACAGGACCACTACTATACGGCTTAAACGTAGCCGGCATTTACTGGTTTAGCCGAAAAATGCTAAACTGGAGCCCCACCATGGGTTTAGCCGCCGGCATCTTCTTCGCACTACAGCTTGCGTCTCTTCGAATCAGCTGGGACCTGCTACGCAACACCTTGGGCTTGGGGATTCTTTTGTTTGCGCTTTCTTATGTTAAAGAAGTAGATACCAAACGTGGCTTTGCTCTCTTTGCAGGGTTTTCATTGCTTGCAGTTTTTGCGCACGAATACTCCGCAGTGATTTTACTGTTCACTGTAGGTTGCTTGCTTGTATGGAAACTTTTCAAGAAACAATTAACTCGTAATTACAAAATGTTGGCTTTAGGCTTATTGCCCTCACTGTCCGTGTTCATTGTCGGACTTTTCCTAAGAATAAACCCCATCGCTACTGGTTTACAATCAAACATTATAAGTGCAGGCGACGCTGTTAGCGGCAAATCAGGCGTATTCTTCCTAACCAATTACCTCCAAGTCCAAAACTCAGTCGACTACTACTCAAGCTACTGGATGATAGCCCTGAATGTTGCATTACTCTTCACAGTGCTGTTTGTACCCTACATTTACCTTGTAAAGAAAGGTTACTTCAAAAACAGCATCCTCACATCCTGGACAGTGCTGCTGTTGGTTGGCGCTTTCGGTTGCCTACTAATGCCGATTGCTGCCCCGTTATACTGGCACCGCTGGATGTTCATGCTGGTCTACCCCTTCACGTTTTACGCAATATTTGGTTTTTCAAAACTGGTGGGCAACCCCTTTGCCTCCGGAAAACTGCGGTTATCTGCGTTTTTTTCTAACAAGAAAGCTTCCGGAATGATCCTCTTAACCCTCTGCTTAGGCGTAGCCTACCTTTTTACACCAATAACCATGACTCTTGCAAACAAAAGCGTACCCAACATGACCGGCACACAAGTTTACTTCTCAACAGACCCAGCAGTACCATACCAAGACGAACAAAACGTTCTCTTAGCAATGAACTGGATAAAACAAAACTCAAACCAAAACACCTGCATCATACTCCAACACCACTTCCTAGAATACGGCAAAATATGCTTGACTGGACCTGAAAAAATTCTCCACTATCAAGTAGACGTCGACCAAGCAATCAGCAAAGCCTCAGAGTCCGGTTTAAGCACATTTTATTTTGTCTGGTGGAACACGCCAATCGGCTGGAACGAAGTCCCAGTGCCAGACGGTTTTGTTAGCGTTGCCGATTTTGGCAGAATCTCAGTTTATAGTTACGAAGGCTTAACATAAAATGGTAGAAGTACAAGAAAAACCCTCAGTACTACTAAATAGCACAGCAGTAAACGAGCGCCCATTTGTAGTAGTGGGCATACCTGCATTTAATGAAGAACGTTCAATTGCAAGCATGATTGTTGAAGCACAAAAATACGCAGACGCCGTAATAGTATGCGATGACGGTTCATCCGATTTAACCGCAACCATAGCCGAACGTTTAGGCGCAGAAGTAGCACGGCATCCCCAAAACATGGGTTACGGTGCAGCAATAAAGACCCTTTTTGAACGTGCTTTAGACTTTGGTGCAGACGTGCTAGTTACGCTTGATGGCGATGGTCAGCATGACGCATCTGAAATTCCTAAAGTCATAAAACCAATAATAGATGGTTCAGCCGATGTTGTAATAGGCAGTAGATTCATTGACCAGCAAGGAACAAAAGAAATGCCCTTCTACAGACGCTTTGGTGCACAAGTAATCACCAAACTCTTAAACGGATCCTCCAAAACAGGTGTTAAAGATTCTCAAAGTGGTTTCCGTGCATACAACCGGCAAGCACTGCAGCGGCTTTGTGTTTCAGAAGCAGGTATGGGTGCAAGTGTACAAATCCTCTTGGAAGCCAGCAAACAAGAAATGCGAATCAGTGAAGTAGCCAGTACATGCAAATACGAAACAGGCGGCGGCTCTACTTCAACCGAAAACCCAGTAACTCACGGAGCAGGCGTAATCATGTCACTAATTCGCTTGATTGTTGAGCAACGACCTTTAACAGTGCTTGGTATCCCTGGAATAATCTGTCTTATGGGTGGGATACTTTTCGGAATCTGGCTGCTACAAATCTATGCAGCAACACACGCTATAACAACAAATATTGCCCTTGCGACATTAGGTTTCACTGTAATCGGTTTCTTTATGCTTTCTACTGCAATAACGTTATATGCCATTTTGCGGCTTTCAAAAAGTCCTAAATCAGATAATTCAGACTAAATTGCTTCTGTTTTATTAAATCACGAAAGAGTGCTGATAGATTTTGTGTGGAATATTTGGCTTAGTTTTGGGTAAAACTCTTCCTTTAACAACGAATGAACTAATGGGCACCATCAATCAAATGTTTAAATTATCAGAATCGCGTGGCAAAGAAGCTTCAGGACTTGCTATGCGAATCGGTGACTCCATTTACGTAAATAAAGAACCCATTTCTTCATCTAAACTGATCAAGACTGAACGGTATGCCATGCTTTTTAACAAAATATTTAAAAATGAAGGTTTTACCCCGGATAGTTTGATTAAAAAGCCTTTTTTGGTCTTAGGTCATTCGAGGTTGCAAACTAATGGGCTTAGTGAAATTAATACAAACAATCAACCGATCGTAAAAGATGGTTTGATTGGTGTTCACAATGGTATTATTGTAAACGACGCTAAATTGTGGGAATCCTTCCCGGCACTTAAAAAAAGATTTGAAGTTGACACTGAAGTTCTGCTGAGTCTTTTGCAAATGTTCAGGACTCAGGGCAAATCTGTGATTGCATCCGTCACCTCAGTTTTCAAACATATAGAAGGCTCTGCATCAGTAGCAATCGAGTTTGATGACCTTAACGCGTTGGTTCTCGCTACAAATACTGGGTCTCTTTATTTTGCGATTAATCCAGACGAAAAAGTATTAGTATTTGCTTCAGAGAGCTTTATTCTTAAGCAAATTCTTCAGACTGGGTTCCTAAAAAACAAGTTTGTTAATCAACCCATTTCTCAAATGAAAGCTGGTGAAGGCTGTTTAGTTGATCTTTCATCTTTACGCATGCATGCTTTTTCCTTAAGTAATGGTGAGAGTGACAGCTGTTGTTATGAGTGCCTTAAAACAAAACTTAACATAGTTGAGCTGTATGATCAAGTCAATCAACCAATTACTGACTCAAGCAAGTATCTTTTAACTGAATCTGTTAAAAAAAGTATGCTTCAATCTTGGTCTGATTTGTATTCAGGTAATGTAATGCTAAAGCGGTGTTGTAAATGCCTTCTTCCTGAAACAATGCCTTTTATAACTTTTGACGAAAAGGGTGTTTGCAGTTACTGTCGCGACTACGAAGAAAGAGGCAGTTATCTAAAAGGTAAACAAGCGCTTGAAGATTTTGTCTCTAAATACCGGAAAAGTAACGGTGAACCTGATGTTCTTGTAGGTTTTAGTGGCGGAAGGGATAGTGCATTTGGGCTAAATTACATAAAAAATACCTTAGGGTTACATCCGACAACTTTTACCTACGATTGGGGTATGGTTAATGACCTTGCTCGTAGAAATCAAGCTAGAGTCGTTGGCAAGTTGGGGATTGAACATATTGTCATTTCTGCCGATATTCGTGCTAAACGAGCAAACATACGCAAGAATCTTAACGCTTGGTTAAAAAGACCTGATTTAGGTATGGTTCCTATTCTTATGGCTGGTGATAAACAGTTTTATTATTATTTTCATAAAATCCGCAAGCAAACTGGAATTAAATTATTTATTTTCTGTGGTGGTTATGAAGGTGAAGAAGGTACTGGATTATTCAAGTATGGCTTTTGTAACGTTACCACTCAGGGAAAAAATGGTGCTTTGCAACGGATGACTGGTATTTCTGGAAAAAACAAGTTGAAAATAATGGGTTACTACTTTAAGCAGTTTATCCTGAACCCTTCGTATATTAATAAATCAATGTTTGATACATTGTTCGCGTTTTATTCATCTTACGTGTTGCCAGATGATTACTTGTACCTTTTTCATTATATTGATTGGGATGAAAAAGAGATTTTACAAACTATCACTCAAAATTTCGGCTGGGAAAGAGAAACAGACACAATCGCTACATGGCGTACAGACGATGGAACTGCAGCCTTCTATAACTACGTCTATATGACCCTGGCTGGATTTACTGAATTTGATATTTTCAGGAGCCATCAGATACGGGAAGGTAAACTAACTAGGGAACAGGCCTTTGAAATTATTAAAGAAGAGAATAAACCCCGTTTTAAGTCGATAGAATGGTATGGTCAAGCAATCGATTTCAATATGAATAAAGCAATAGAGATAATCAATATAGCCAAAAAAAGGTATAGTTTGAGTTAACTTGGTAATTTTAATGATGTCAATGGTTACGAATGAGCGAAAAATGTGTTTTCTTGAAAAAATAGGGTGTCAGTAACTTAAACCAAACTAACAATTCTATTAGCGTGCTATAAGTGTTGAAAAAAGGCTCTTCTTGCTCAAAAGTTCTCATTGTTACCGACACTTTTCCTCCTGAAAAAGTCGGTTCCTACAGAATGAATGATCTAGCAACCAATCTTAAGAAAGATGGTTATGATGTAACTGTTTTATGTCCACCACCCACCTTTCCTTTCGGAAGTTTTAAACGAGTTTGGAAACCTGCAAAGATTCACTTCTCAAATGGCGTTAAAGTAATTAATTTATGGACTTGGCAGCCAAAATCAGCAAGACTGTCAAAACTATCCAGAATTGCATATTATTCCTTTATGCCCTTACTTGCTTCTACTTGGATGATTTTAAATAATGATTTTGATGTAGTGATAACCTCCTCTGGATCATCTCCATTTATGTGGTTACCCGGTTTGTTTTCAAAAAAAGTATTTAACAAGACATGGTTCATTGACGAACGGGATTTACTTATTAAGGGGGCAATTAGCTTAGGTTTTTTGAAAAAAGATAGTCTAATTACTAATGCGCTCATAAAAATTGTATCGTTGTGTTACAGCACTAGCGATTTGATTCTTGTCACTGCCGAGAGTGCTCGTAAAGGTGTGTTATCTTATGGTGCATTGCATACGAAGGTTAAATTAATTCCAAATGGTGCAGAAACGGATATTTTCTATCCGATGCCTTTAGCAAAAAAAAGACAGTTGATTTATGCTGGAAACATTGGCTATGCACAAGATTTTGATTGTGTTATATCTGCTATGTGTAAATTAGTCAGTACTGGTTTACGGCTTATAATAGTTGGAGAGGGTGAGGTAAAGGATAAATTGCGTGCCCTTGTTTCGCGTAGTTCTCTTGAAGAAAGTGTTATTTTTTTGGATGGTGTCAAGCGAGAAAAACTGCCCTCTATACTGTCTGAATCGATGATTGGATTGGCTCCATTAAAATGCATTGAAACTATCGAGGGTTCAATACCTGCGAAAGTTTTTGATTATATGGCCTGTGGTGTTCCTTTCATCGCTTTTGGTGGATCAGACCTCCGAGTAATTGCTGAGCGCAGTAAAGCTGGGTTTGTTATTGACGCTGATCCTGATGTTCTTGTTAAAACAATATTGCTGCTTGACAATAATCCTATAGTTTGCAGAGAAATGGGTCAGAATGGTCGTGATTATTGTGAGAAGTACTATAATAGACGGCTTATGGCTAAGAAGATTGAGTCGTTAATATGTCAGTGTATTTAGTGTTATCTTCGTTTGAGTTATTGTTTGTTTAAGAATGGTATGGATGTGTATTGATGGAAAAAGAAAGAGTATTATGTGAAGAATTTATTATGGAAAAAGTTAGACGTTTAACTGTGATTGGAGCAGGATATGTTGGGTTGCCTACAGCTGCTCTGTTTGCGGATGCCGGTTTCCAAGTCACTGCAGTTGATTTGCGTCAGTCTATTATTGAAAGCATAAATAATTGCAATAGCCCTATCGACGAACCGGGTCTAAAGGAACTTATTGCTCGCAATGTTATGTCAAGTAGACTTCAAGCAGTTTCTCTTTCTGACGTTACACTATGTAATGAAGACGCAATAGTTATAACCGTTCAAACCCCCGTAGATGAGGATAATGTGCCAAATTTATCATTCCTGAATGACGCTTTATGTCTTGTTGCTAAAAATCTCAGGAAAGGTATGCTTGTGGCTGTTTGCAGTACTATTCCCCCTGGTACCATGAAGAATATAGTCAAACTTTTACTTGAATCTACCAGTGGATTATGTGCCGATATCGACTTTTTCTTAGCATATGTGCCAGAAAGAATTGCACCCGGAAAGAGTCTTGAAGAATTTGTAAAAAGTCCCCGAATTGTTGGGGGGATTGGTCCTAACAGCACAAGAATTGTCGGCGAATTGTTCAGTACTGTTTGTTCTAAAATTCTTACTGCTGATGCTTCTACAGCTGAAATTGCGAAAGTTGCTGAAAATACGTTTAGAGACGTTAACATTGCATTTGCTAATCAACTAGCACTTATATGTGAACAACATAACGCTGATGTAATTAAAACGATTGAACTTGCTAATACACATCCAAGAGTAAACATACACATGCCTGGTCCTGGTGTAGGTGGACCCTGCCTAGTTAAAGACCCCTATTTGTTATTACATGGGTTGAGTTTTAAAAATGACGTTGTGACTACTGCACGAGCCATTAATGATTCAATGCCTTCGCATGTAGTTGAATTAACGCTTACTGCCCTAAAATCGGTGGGTAAAAAAGTTAAAGATTGTCGTGTGGCTATACTTGGGACTGCATATAAGGCAAATGTTGACGATGCTAGATTTAGCCCTGCCCAAATGGTAATTAAGACTTTAAAGAAAGAAGGGATAAAAACTATAGCGTATGACCCATATTGCCCTGAAACCTTTGACGCTGAAAAAGCCCTCTCTATACAAGAAGCTGCTAACCATGCAGACTGCCTACTTGTACTAACCGATCATACTGATTTTAAAGAAATAAATCTTGAAGAACTCAGACCCCTAATGAACAACCCACCAATAATCATTGATGGAAAACGGATGTTTAATTCACAGCAAATAGAAGAAAAAGGCTTTACTTATTTTGGTATTGGTTACCGTTTGGAAGAGTAGCTTAAAAACATCTTTACTGGAAAACAAAATGGCTTATTCGTTGTTTAAAAGAGGTTTTTAACGCTTGTCTGCTTCGTATAATCATAATTCAACTGAAGCACCATTCCAGAAAAAACTGGTGAGTATAGTTATCGTAAATTATAATGGTGCCAAGTATCTAAAAAAACTCTTTGAATCATTACTCAACCAAACATTCACCGATTTTCAAATCATTTTTGTGGATAATGCTTCCTCAGATAATTCATTACAAATAGCGCACGAATTTTTTTCCAGCAAAGCACTTGATATTTTCCTAATTGAGAACAGAGAAAATACTGGATTTTGTGTTGGAAATAATATGGCGTTTTCGATTGCAAGCGGCGATTATGTTGTTTTACTAAATAACGATACATATGTTGAACCTGACTGGCTTGATGAACTAATAAAACGGGTTCAATTCAAAGACTCGCCTGGTATTGTGGTTAGTAAAATCATAACTAACGGTTTACCAAATTACGGTAGTTTTTTTGATATTTATGGTGCTTCACTTGCACGAAGTTCGCCAACCGACCAGAATTTTTTCTATGGATGTGGCGCATCTTTACTCATTAAGAAGGAACTGATACAAAAAACAGGTGGTCTAGATCCAGATTTTTTCATGTATAAGGACGACCCTGATATATGCTGGCGAGTTAAATTACTGGATCAAAACATAGTATGTGCCCAAAAATCAACTTGTTATCACTTAAAACCATCGTCTGATGGTGCAGTAAATGCTAATTTGGATATGCCCGTTTGGGAGTTTCGTTACGCTCACGCAAGAAATAGGTTTCGTTTGCTTTTAAAAAACTATTCATGTTATAACTTGCTAAAGAGACTGCCTGTGGTCTTTTTGATAGTAAATTTACGTGCATTATTCCTATCTTTTAGAAATAAAAATTCTCTGTATATTACTGAATTTTTGAAAGGAATTTTATGGAATCTCAAAGTTTTAAAGGGTACATTACAATTGCGTCAAAAAATTCAAACTATGCGTAAAGTATCTGATAAGCAAATTGAAAAATACCTTATAACCTACTCTTTAGAGTTGTGGAGCTTAAAGCTTTTATTCTGTAGGTTAACTCCTAAAAGGGAGAGGCGTAAATGATTTCTGAAACTTTACCTTCAGTCGCTGTTTTAGTGCTAAATTATAATGGTCAAAAGCATCTGTGCGATTGTTTTTCCTCCTTAAAAATCCAAAAATACCCTAATTTTCAAACTTTTTTGATTGATAATAATTCTTCCGATAATTCAGTTGAATATGTTAAGACTTGTTTTCCTTGGGTTAATGTTATTTCTTTTGATAAAAATTTTGGGTTTGCGAAGGCTTACAATAAAGCGGTGTCTTTTATCAATGCCGATTTTGCAGTTTTCCTTAATAATGATACTAAAGTTGATGATAACTGGCTCAATCAGCTTGTTAAGGGAATAGTTTATGATAAATCCATTGCTATCGCTGGAAGCAAAATCTGTTTTTATGATTTTCCTAATGTTATCCAATTTGGTGGGGGCAAAATTTCTCCAATCGGTGCTGGTATTGAAACTGACCGTTTTAAAAAACAAAATGAGCAGCGTTCTAAAAATAACCTTATAGGCTACGCCTCTGGCGGAGCTATGATTGTCAGAAGGGATATTTTTTTGTCAATTGGTGGATTTGACAATAATTATTTTGCGTATGATGAGGATTCAGACTTATGCTTGAGAGCATGGGTATTTGGTTATAAAGTAGTATACGTACCCACATCTATTGTCTTCCATAAGGTTGGGGCTTCATTTAAGCAATTTAAGGCAACTCGAGAGTATTTATCGGAAAAAAATAGGATTCAATCTATGATTAAAAATTTTCAAAATATTAATTTAATAAGGGGACTTTCCTTATCGATTGTTTATTCTGTTCTTCAAACATCAAGATTCATGGCTTCACGTCAACCGATTTGTATCTTGTCTTTGATTCGAGCAAATTACTGGATTCTAAATAATTTGCCAATTCTATTAAGCGCGCGGTTATATGTCAAGGTCAATCGCAAAGTTAATGATTCACTACTGTTTAAGCAGGGCGTATTGAGCTCTATTGGTGACTCTATAGTTGCTTTACTTAATTACCGAAAAAAAATTGATGCATAATGGCTATTAAAAATGTTCCTTTAGTCAGTATAGTAATACCAACATTTAATCGTGCGCTTTTGCTTAAACGGGCAGTTAGTAGTATACTTAAGCAAACTTATCAAAACTTTGAAGTTATAGTAGTTGATGATTGTTCGAGTGACTCTACAGAACTTGTGTTAAACAATTTTCAAGATAAACGCATAAAATATATTCGTCATGAAAAGAATATGGGTGCTGTTGTGGCTCGTAATACGGGGATTAGGGTTGCGAAGGGTGATTTTATTGCTTTTCAGGATAGCGATGATGAATGGTTGCCTGATAAATTGGAAAAGCAGGTTAAGGCGTTTGTTTCTGCTTCCGCTAATGTTGGTGTTGTCTATACAAGTTACCGTTTAATAGGTGACAGCGAAGTTACCGTGTACCCGCATTTAGGGGAAGCAAAAACTGAAGGAAACATACACGAGGCGCTTTTGAAAACCAATTTTGTAGGAACCCCCACTGCTATGGTTAGGAAAGCCTGTTTTGAAAAATTCGGTTTATTCGACAATTTACCAAGACTACAAGAATGGGCGTTATGGCTAAAAATTTCCACAGAATACGACTTCAAACACGTCAACGAAATCTTAGTAAACGCTTACGTTCAACCCAACAGCATTTCATCCAACCTACCCGCGTTAATAAAAGCCCGAATATACCTACTACAAACATATTTTACTGAAATCTCAAAAAACTCTTCCCTGTTAAGTTTTCACTACTATCAAATAGGCACCTTTCTGTGTCTCAACAAACAAATCCGTGAAGGCAGAAAATACCTTGTTAAAGCCGCATTGACAAAACCGCTTGATTCAACGCTTCTGCTTTCCCTTGTTGTATCCTTTTTCGGCCAAAGATTCTACGGCATAGCTTCAAGTATATACTTAAATTCAAAAAAACAGTAATCCTTCGAGAATAATCCAGATTACCGGTGGCGCCACATGCGGTTTAACTTGCTTCAAAACATTCTTGTCTTAATACTGGCAGATATTCCGCTTTTCGTGTTTATGGACGCTTACCTAAATATTCCAACAAAAATCTTTTCGATTTTAACTTTCTTGATTTTGCTGGACCTTATCATATTAACTTACATATTCAACAAAAAAATGACTTATAACATCAAAACCAGACTGCCCTCATCAAGTCTCATATTCGCTTCAGTGTATGTGGTTTGTATTTTAATAACTGCTTTTACGCCTGCTAATAACCAGCATGTCGTCATTGACTTGAACTCTATAGGTTTTGATGGCTGGTTAAGAGTGCTGGCGGGACTGCTGATTGGCCTCTTTTTGCCGGGTTATACAATCATCACTTCATTTAACCATAAACTGGGTCGAATATCGCTACTATTAACCTCCACTTTGCTGGCGATATTTGTCAACTCCCTCATCTCATTTACAGCTGTATTACTTTCCCAACCATCTATAACTTGGCTACTAATCAGCAACATAACAATACTCTGTTTAGGCTCACTTAGAATCTATCAAAAAAGAAAAGAAAAAGCCATCAAACAATTACATAACGTCACTGTTGAGTTAACCAACGAACACCTTCTCCTAATTCTTCTATGTGTCTTTCAAATATCCATCTTAATCTCAATATTCATCTTAACAGGTCTTCCCTTTCCAAACGGTGATATGTGGGACCACACAGCAAACGCCGTTAAACTAGAAAATAACGACCTTCTCCGCTTTGGCTACCTGACGTATCCTCCCTTCTTTTCAGTGCATCTTTTTTCTGCAAACCAATTAGCAGGAATTCCCTCAATGAACATTTCCAACTTGTTAGGGCTACTTAACGTACTAATTATCTTGGCTTTCTATTCATTAACAATTAATCTCACCAAAAAACGCTCTGTTGCCTTCCTATCAACATTCGTATTTACAACGTTTGGCAGCTTCACTTTCCTAATACAAGCCTTCTTAGGACAAATGTCCGTTGACCCGCAAGACCTTGCTCAATCTTTCCAACTAATTTCTGGAAAAACCATGCAAATAAATTCAGTCTACCCTGTAGCGAATTTTTACGCTTATGCACCCGTTACGTTAGACCTTATTTTAGTTCTTGTTTTAACTCTACTGCTTACCAAGAAAGAAAAAGGCAAAATACTTTACGCTGTTGAAGCCCTCTTAACTACAAGCCTGTTTCTTTTGCATATTGCTGAATTGGCATACGTTCTAATCTTCTTGCTAGCTGCCTTAGTGCTAAGCTTTACCAAGTTAAAAGACGTGCTCTCTATTACTGTAGGCGTTTGGGTAGGGTTTGCTTTACTTTCGGCATTGCCTTTTACGCGGTCATCAACTTCTCTTTATTTAACCCTCAGCTTTACAATCGTGTTCCTTATAGCCGTAGCATCAGTTCGTATTAACTTCCACTTAAGACTGAGAAATTACTTCCACAGAATCTACCATACAATATCAACAAAAGAAACGCTTCGCAACATAATGGCTTTTACTTTAATCGCTCTGTATGGTTTCCTCTTACTTGTCTGGGTTACCAGTTACATCCAAAATGATGGTTACATAACAAACGATATATCTGCAATTGGCGCAGCTCCCACCTATTTCATGCCCCTAATTTTTGGTGTACCCCTCCTAATCAGCACAATCTATTTTGCCCAAAAATTAGTTTCCAAAACCTCCTGCGATTTGAACGAAACTAAACTATTATTGTTTCTGATTCTCGCGTTTGTTTTGGCTTTTATTCTGGGAAAAGCAATCACATACTCCGCTTTTTTAGGTTACCCAATTTACAGAGAACTGCGAATTATTCAGGTCTTTGGAAGCGTTCTATTTTCCATAGGCTCCGGCTACGCCCTATACAAGGTCTCGAAGCATCTTAAAGAAAGCAGTATCAAAAGAAAACAAATTCTCGCATTAAGTTTAGGACTTCTGGTACTGTTTGGTTCAGGCTCGACTTTGATTTCCACAGTTCTATGGGCAAACAAAGGCGTAGGCTCTTACTCCTTAAACTCAGACGAAATAGACGCCCTCGATTTTCTAAAATTAAAGATAAAACCTTCAGAGGTAGTTATAACCTACAGCCAAGAATCAAAAGCTAAAGTGGGACTAACCGGCGCAACTACAATCAATCGGTACAGTGACTTTTTTAACTCAGTCTCTTCCAGTATTCCACAATATTTCCTTCAACAAATTGACTACATATACTTAACAAAATCTGAATACACGACAATTCAGCAATCCTCTTCATATGTTCAAGCCCTGTTACCATTATTGCCAGTTTTATTCAACAACACCGAAACAATGATTTTTAGTGTTCCACAATACATAAAAAATTATCAGAGTACCGAATCTGTACCAGTTATATTAACCAGCAGCATGGAAGATGCCCTGCCTAAATTGGCAATTCTTGATTCCTTAGGTCTCTCTTACAGTGTATATAATGAAGTAACTCCAACTATCCTTGAAAAATATCAAGTCATTTTACTAACAAGTGATAACAACGTTACTGAATCGATAACCGCTAAACTTGATGACTGGGTGAGAAAGGGCGGTAACCTAATCGTTTTAGGTGGCGAGGGCTACTACTCCAAATTGTTGAGTATTCAACCAAAAACTGAAACACTTTTCAACGAAACATGGGAAACAGAAAACAGCATCAGCAATTGGAATTTCGATTTACGCTCCGGCTTATCAATGAATAACATTTCGATAATTGCCATAAACAACTCACAAGTCAAAAACAGTCTATTAATTAACGCAACACAAGGTGGAACTTTAGGCTTCAGCCATTCACTCAATCAATCATTGACTTTTCCCTTTGCAGTTGGCACATGGTTCAAACTCGAAAATCAATCCTCGATAAAAAATTCGCTCATACTAATGAATGGGCAGGCTTCTGGTGTCGGCTTATGGGATGCGAATTATGGTCTTGATTACTACTATGATGGTAAAATAGTGTATGATATAGCAGAAATTTCACAAAACTCTTGGCAAAAAATCGAGTTATATTTCCCAGACCCTGAAACTTGCAATGTATATCTAAATGGTACCTTGGTTTTTGTTGGACCTAGAACTTCATTATATGATTCTATTGATGTCACTTATGGTAGTGCTGTTAAATCTTTAATTGATACTTGGTTTGTTGGTAGCTATCAAGCTATGTGGGCGAACTTGTACTATGCAACAAACCAAAACACGTCTGCAAACGGAGTATTTTGTGGCCAAGAATTCATTTCTGGTACTACATGTTTTAACTTAAAAAATGTTAAGACCTCCATGGGTCTAAACGTTTTTTCATCCTCGTGGTATGCAATGAATTATCAAAAAGTCGCTCCTTTAACATTCAGCATGAACAGTGGCGTTGGAAACATAACATATTTAGACTCAACCAACTTACCAAATATTGTTACACTATTGGGTAATTCTTCGAAAACGTTGCTTGAATCAATATGCTCTAACCTCTTGAATTATACAAATGATAACCAACCTACAATGTCTCTCCCGATTGAGATTTATGGTAGTCAAAACCTAACCGGGAAAATTAACCTGTCTTCAAGAGAGGTTGCCTTATATGGCTCTAATGTTTCTTTCGCATATAAATTATCTAATGGCACAGAAATTAATCAGCTCATAGAAAACAATTGCAGTTTGCTTTTTAACTCAGTAGATGATTTATGCATGTCATTGAATGGTTCTATCGTTATAAGCCCCCTAACTGACAATTATGTGCAGGTTTTAATTTCTGATGAAACACCATTCACTATTTACTCGTGTTTTCAAAAAAATGAATCGTTCAATTATGGTTCTTTACCTGGGTCCACGGTGGAGCCGGTAGAATCCAGTATTAGTTCTAATCTGCCAATAACTCTAATAATAAGAACACCAAATGTTGCAGTCAAAGGTGCCCTATGCCTTTCTGGTGCCTTTTTTGATATTCCTTATAATTCAATTATCGGCTCTGGCACGGGACCAATAACAATGACGGGTAATATGAGTTACGCCCTACTACTCTCTGATCAGTGTAGCGATAGAGTTTTCGGCGATGTTTTTGAATTGAATGGGTCATATACTTATAATTATGCATCTTTTCTACAGATCGAGTTGCCAGTTGATTTTACAAGTGTGTTGACTGTACTTGTTCTGTTGGTAATTCTGCTGTATTCGGCGTTTGTTATTTTTTTGTTAAAAACTTGATTTATTTCCTTTTTTTGTAAATTTGTAAGTAGCTCCCTCGATTGTACATCAGAATGTTTAAGGCGTTTCTAAATTCTTAGTCACTTCAAAAAAGGGTTGTTAGGTATAATGGGTCTGTCGACGTAAGCCCTCTCGCAAAAACAGATATTGTTATTCATTTCTTCTTTTTTATGGGTACTGTGATTGTTCTATCGCTTGGCTTCTGTTTTCAAAGGTAAAGTTGGTCACGTTTTGATCTTCATCCAAGCTATCCCGAGTCAACGTATAAACTGACCTTCTATTTTATTTTTTAAGCATTGTGGTTGCCAAATGCTTTATTGCCTGCTACTTTAGGGTTTATTCGGTAGAAGAATGGCGAAAAAAGTTGCTTTTTCTTTAAATATGCCTGTTTGGATTTCTTATAAAAAGCAATTAATGTGTGTGGTTAAAGGATTTTTAAGTTAAAGGTGGTTTGGAATATGTTTTCTGATTTGTGTGACATATTCTTGGTTTGTGGCATCAACGAAGAATTCTATTTTCCCATTAATTTTTGCTTTGTTGTATTCTTTTCTTATTAATTCGATGTATTCTTTGAATGATAAAGTTGGGATGATGTATTCTGGTCCTTGCCAATCGCATGTTATTTGGATTTTTGGGTAAAACTTTTTCATTATTAGTATCTCGATGTATCTTGCTCCTAATCCGAACATTTTATCTAAAGAGTTTGAGAATTCGTCTATTTCTGTGGGGATTTGGTGTCTTTTTATTTTGTATGTTGTTTCTAGGTGGAAGTAGACTGATTTTTTTACGCTTTCGCCTAGTGTGGTTAATGCTTCATCAATTGCTTCCAGCAGCATGAAATCGAATTTTTTTGATTTGTCTTCTGTCATTTTTGTTTTCTCCAGACCTTCTCCTTTTACTGTTGGCTGCAGAGTTTTGTTAGCTAGTTTTCAACGAATCATGTATTTTATAATAATATATAATATTTGTGTAGTAGTGATTTATCAACAATTAACCACAAAAAATAAAGCCTCTGAGAAAAAACCTAAAAAAAAGGTGCAAACAGGCAAGCATAACTTTATTTTCCATTTCGCCAACACATTACTGCGCGCGGAAAAGAAAGTTTGGCAAACCAAAATAACCATTTCCGGCAAGCTGAAACTAAGAGAGAGGGGACGCTTGCTTTTTGTTGGTGGTCCCGGTTTGCCAAACTTGGTTGTTTGATTTTTTCTTAAGTTTATTTTACTGCTTATGTTTGGTGTTTCCAAAAAAAGACCTTTCTTTGGCTAAAAACAAAATTGTTTAGCATGCAATTGTTAAATGTTACCACAAACAATAAACCCGACTGCACTAACAAATGTCTAATTTCAAAGTGTTGGAAAAATATGAGTAAAGCAGCGGATTTGGCTAAAACTTCAACAAAGGCGGGGTTCCATTACCTTTGGGGTCTAGTAATCTCAACGGTCATTTCATCGCTAGGCACAATTTTTATAGCCAATTTGCTGGGCTCAGACGCATATGGTTTGTACGGAATCGCACTTACTGTGCCTAACTTAATTATTGTTTTTCGGGATTGGGGGATTAATTCTGCAATGGTGCGTTACACTGCTCAATATCGGGCAGAAAATCGTACGTCAGAAATTAGAAGTATCTTCGTTGCTGGAATAATGTTCGAGTTAGTTATGGGGCTTATTTTATCTCTGGTTTCATTTCTCATTTCAGGGTACCTTGCAAGTGACGTTTATAATCGACCTGAAATTGTTTCTTTAATTCAAATAGCTTCATTTTCAATCTTAGCTGGCGGACTTACTAGCGCCGCAACAGCCGCCTTTACAGGAACCGAAGTAACGACATACAATAGTATCATGTTGATATTTCAGTCAGCCGTTAAAACGTTCTTAATTATTGGTCTTGTTATCGCAGGCTTGGGTACTTCAGGGGCAGTTATTGGTTTTACTCTTGCCTCTGCTGCCGCAGGTGTCGTGGGTGTCATTTTAATTATGCTTTTGTATAGAAAAATCCCTAAACCTTTTTCTCATAAACTAGAAATACGCGAATATACAAAAGAAATGCTCAAGTACAGTATACCTTTGTCTTTATTGACTATTGTCGCTGGTTTTCTTGCGCAATTCTACGTTATGCTTCTTCCATACTTTTTTGCTGATAACTCTTTAATCGGAAACTATTATGTTGCTCTAAACTTCGTAGTTCTGATAAGCTTCTTTTCTTTACCAATAACAACTATGCTTTTCCCGGCATTTTCAAAGCTTGACATTAAGAAGGATAAAGTCGCATTACAAAATGTCTTTCAGTTTTCAGTCAAATATTCTACGTTAATAGTTGTTCCAGTAACTACCTTAGTAATGTGTTTGTCTGGTCCTGCTGTTGGTACTCTTTTTGGCAGTGAATATGTTTCTGCACCATTATTTTTATCGTTGTTATCTATAAGTTACTTGTTTACTGCAACTGGGAACTTGAGTATAAGTAACATTATAAACAGTCAAGGCCAGACCAATCTGAACTTGAAATTCACTTTGCTTACGGCTGCTATAGGCTTTCCAATGGGTTACCTTTTAATAATGACCTTTGGTGTCTTTGGATTAATCTTCACTACAATTGTTGCTGGTATTCCCAGTTTGATTTTATCAATAATTTGGATCAAAAAACATTATGACTTGAGCGTTGACTGGGTTTCTTCAGCTAAAATACTAGCTTCATCAGCAATAACCGCTACTTTAACTTATATGCTTATAAGCTTCATAGATTACGCCAGTGTGATAGAATTGCTAATTGGCGCCGTTTTTTATGTAGTTGTTTTAGTAGCCGTTTTTATGTTGACTAGAACACTTTCAGTTAATGATTTGAACAGTTTGCGTTCGATGACTGCGGGGCTTGGGCCAATAAGCAAAATATTGGCTTTTATTCTGAATGCTATTGAGAGAATAATGGTCAAGTTAAAATTAGATTAACCTGCAAGTTGGCTTTTGAAATTCAATCGCGCCTCTTCTTTTCTTCACTTTTTCTTTTTCATTATTTCCGTTTGTGTTCTTGAAGGCTGTCAAGCGCTTAATGGGTAGAGCTTATATAGTTTATCCGATAATTCAACCGTACAGAAACAGGTGACCGCCAAAAAAATGGATTTAACTTCAATAGAAGGCAATCTCGACGTCCACTCCGAGGTTGGTGTAATCCTTCCAACATATTGCGAGGCGGAAAACATAACTAAACTCATCGACGAAATCGAGGGTTTAGACCTTAACATCTCAATTTTGCTTATAGATGATTCAAGTCCAGATAAAACCGCTAACCTTGTACGAACACTACAGAGCAAATATCAAAACATAATGATTTGTGTTCGTCCAGGAAAATCTGGTTTAGGAACTGCCATTACTGATGGTTTCAAAATTTTCCTTTCACTAAATAATCCTCCACAGTACATTGTCACGATGGATGCTGATTACTCTCACAGTCCAAAAGATATTGTTCGGCTTGTTTCTGCTGCAAAATCCGCAAATGGCATTGTCATTGGTAGCCGATATTGCCCCGGCGGTGGTGCAATTAACTGGAGCCTTTCAAGAAACTTGATAAGCAGAGTAGCAAACCTCATGTCGTCAGCCTTAATTGCAACAAACATTCATGATTACACTAGTGGTTTTCGTTGTTACTCAACTGATCTTGTTCAAAATATGATAAACGATTTGCATAGTGAAACTTATGAGATTCAGGAAGAGACAATCAGGCAAGCCAGCATTAAAGGGTTTGACGTTAAAGAGGTCCCAATGATTTTTGTTAATCGTAAAAAGGGTAAATCTAAATTAAGCGAAAAAGAGATAAAAGAATTTTTATCTTACACCTTCAATGTTTTGATAGCCAGAAAATAAAATTTTTTTCTTGTTTTTATCTGGATGGCGCATTTAAAGATGGTTATTTTCATCTATGTTTAAAAAAACTTAAAGGTAAAAAATAACATACTGGTCTTTTGGAGTCTTATGCCTGCCTTAAAAACAGCGATTGGAGTGTGTGCCTTCAATGAGGAACATAACATCAGCCGACTTTTAGATGCTATTTCTGCTGAAAGTTTACCTGCTGATTGTAGAGTACTTGTTGTTTGTTCAGGTTGTACTGATGGAACAGTCGATGTTGTAAGGAAGTTTCATGCTTGTGATAAAAGGGTTCAGGCGATTGTGGAAGAAACAAGAAGTGGTAAAGCTAACGCTTTAAACAAAATCTTTAGTGAAGCTAAAAAGTCTGCTGATATTCTGATTTTGGTTAACGCTGACGCTTTGCCTGAACCGGGAAGTATTAGTAGTTTAATTTCTGCTCTTGAAAATAGTGCTGATGGTGTAGTTTTCGCTAGACCTGTACCGTTTGAATGTTCAGGTTTGAGTTACCGAATTGTTAAGGTTATATGGCGTTTGCATCACTTGATTTCTTTGAAAAGTAATCCTAAACTTTCAGGTGAGCTCTGTGCAATTAGAACTGTTTGTCTTCAACCTATACCTGAAGAAATAGCAACTGATGAACCCTACATTGAGCACACTATTCGTCAGCAGGGTTACAAAATTGGTTATCTGCCTGAAGCAGTTGTGAGAATTCGTTGCCCAACTAACTTGTCAGATTTGCTTAAGCAGCGTAAACGTATATGGATTGGTCACATGCAGCTGAAGCAAGCAACAGGCTTTGATGTTTCAACTTCAAGCTTCAAGAACATATTGTATTCGCTTCCTGACCTTTCAGCAGGTGAAGTGTTTTTTGCTTTCTTGGGTGGTCTTGTTGAAGTTGTTGCTTATTCTCAAGCTAGACTGGCAAAAAATGCAAAGGTTCCTTACATGTGGGAGCCGATAAAAAGTACAAAGGTTTCAATAGACACTTAATGTATAATTTGGTTTTGATAATATGCGTATCATACAAGTTACGCCTCGCTATTTTCCTACTTTAGGGGGAGTCGAGGCTGTGGTTCAACAAATCAGTGAATTGCTAGTCAAAAAGGGACATGACGTAACAGTTTATACAAGTGATAAGCAAGCTGGATTGATGCATTGTGAAAACATTAACGGCGTAACTGTAAAGCGTTTTACTCCTTTGTTTAGTGATCCCCTTTATCTGGCTGAACCAGCCTTTTCAGCAAGTCTGCATAAGGAGCAAGCTGATGTTGTTCATGCCCATAATCTGCATACTTTTCCGCCATTGATTTCGGCGTTAAGCAAATCTTCTGGCTGCAAACTAGTTTTACATCCACATTATCATCGTTATGGGCAAACTCCTTTTAGGCATTCTTTGTTTGAATTGTACCAGAAAGCTTTCTGTGGTCTATTGTTTTCGCAAACTAACCTTGTTTTAGCGAATTCCGTTTATGAAGTACAAACTATGTCTGAAGATTTTCCAAACTTGAAAAACTTGGTTTTGCTTCCTGAAGGTTTAGACACTTCTGAAGCTGCGTCTGTTAAGCATTCGCCAATTTTGCCTAAACGTGTGCTTTTCGTGGGTGTTTTAAAGCGGTACAAGAATGTTCATAGACTTTTGGAAGGTTTTGCGTTTCTTGTAAAAAACAACGTTAAAGATTTTCGTCTGGTTATTGTTGGCGATGGTCCGGAGCGTGATGCATTGATTTCTTTGGCTTCTTCTTTAGGTATTGCTGGGTTGGTTGAATGGAAACATGGTTTGTCCCGAATAGAATTGTTAAATGAGTATGCTTTGGCAAGTGTCTTTGTTATGCTTTCTTCGCTTGAGAGTTTTAGTCGTGTTGTTTATGACGCGTTAGTTATTGGAGTCCCAACGGTGGTTTTGAATTTTGGTGCTTTAAGTCATCTTGTTAGGGAGGGTCTTGCTGAAGGTGTGGATTCGTTATCAAAAACTTCAATCGCTGAGGGTTTGTTAAATGCTTCAGAAAATTCTTATCAACGGCTCAGCTTGAATAATGATAGTTTTCTTGATTGGGATACTTATGTGAATCGTTTAGTGACATTTTATAGTAAGCTCTAAAGTGGTTGGGCAGTTAGATTTTTAAAGGAACATTAAGTAGAGACGTATTAAAAGGGTTGACCTGTTGCTATTAGTGCTGCTTCAGTTGTTGCTTGTTCTTGCGATGCTAGTTATCCTAGGTGAACCTTTACGAGCAACCGTTTTAAAACGGGTAAAAATGATTTCGGATTTGGATTTTCTGCAAATCTGTATTCTTGACGTTTTTATCGCAGGTTTTATTCTGTTTGCATTGGCAGTTTTTCCTCTTGGACTATTAAGTTTACCCGTAACTGCTGGTTTAACAATATTCTGTTTTGTTGCCAGTATTTTTATTCATAGAGTGTCTTTAGTTGGGTGGCTTAAATCTGCTTCAAAAACCAATTGGATTGTTAAAAATAGGCGTAATTTGATAGTTTACTTCCTTGTTTTCTTGATGGTTATCGTTTTTATTTCAATCAACCTTTCTGCATTATCAAACATTGTTTTTGGTAGTGTGCGTGACGAATCTATTCATTCACTCTACGTTCAAGTTATCTCAGAAAACCATTTCATTCCTTTCACGCTGCAGCCTTATCTGTCTGAAGCAATTGTTTACCCACAGGCTTCTCACGTAATCTTCGCTTTTGCATATTACGTGACCAACTTAGAGATTCCTCAAGTGATACTGTACGTTTCTGTGTTGTTCAAAGGCCTCTCTATTTTAGGGGCTTACTTTTTAGGTAAAAAACTTGGCAAAAGTGTAATGTACGGTTTAGGTTTAAGCTTCGTTATTGCTTTCATATCAAGCTGGCCTCTTAACGTTACTTGGGGCGCAAATCCCTTTATCATGGGTTTTCCATTGTTCCTAATCTGCCTTGGTTTGTTATACTCGATATACCCGAAATTTACTTACACCGAACTTGCCTTGCTAGGATTGCTGGTTGGCTATAATGGTGCATTAATTTTATCTTATTTTGAAGCATTTACCCTAACTGCCCTGATAATCTTTGGGTCTCTTTTACTCATAAAACCAAAAAGTAACTTTAAACATGCCGTTGCTGGGTTTGGTACCTTATTTGCAGTAAGCCTAGTTCCTTTAAGCTTCTTTGTGTACCGTTTCTTAGCAGTCTTTCCTTATCCTTACCATAATATTGGCCTTCCATCCGACATCGTTTTCTCATCCTCAAACCAAATTCTTCTCAGTCAATCGATGGAGTGGGCTATTGATAATTTATCCCCCTATCTGCTGATTAAAATCTTAATGGTATCTATTATCGCAGCTTTCGCCATACTGCTCTTAGTCACTAAAGAATACAAAAACGATCAAGACAACATTATAATAGTAAACAGGTTTGCCATAGCAATTTTTGTTTCTGCCTTAGTTTTATCACTGATTGCCTTCTTCTTAACACCCGGTATAGACATAATATCTTGGGGTCATCAAGGAATATTGCTGTCAATTCCTTTGAGCATTCTAACATTGAACTTTTTCGTTAAACTGGTCGAAGCAATACGTGAAGGCAAATTTGACGGTATTACCAAAAAGTTTGCCGTTCCCAGTCTTCCAAAAGCTTCTATGTCTGCTCTTCTGGCGGCTGTTTTAATTGTCTCTTTGCTTGTTTCACCTTTCATTTATTACAGATTCGCATATGACTCGGAAAACTTGGCTGATCACTATAACGTTTATGCCGTTACTTCCCAGGGCGATTATGCTTTAATGCATTGGATGAAAGCTAATTTATCCTCAAGTGCAATAATCTTGGTTCACCCTTATGAGTCAGGCTTGTTTATTCCTTCAATTTCGCAGCACAAAATAGTTTTCCCTTACACTGCAAGCTGCGAGAGCGCTTCCTACAAACGTTTAGTGAATTTAATTGGCAACAATACTATTAACGCAACCACATATCAATTAATGAACGATTGGAATATTACCCACGTTTTTGTAGGCTCAAACGTTGCATACTCTAACAATCAATACAATTGGTGGAATCCTCAAGTTTTCCTTGGAAACCCCAATTTTGTCCTTATACAAAACTTTAATGGTTCATACCTATTCGAGCTTAAAATTACTAATACTTCAGTTTTGTTCTCCGATAATTTTGAGCACATTGCTTGGAACCAAAACGGTTGGGCATATGGTGAATTGGGGAATGGAATTGGAAATACAACCCTTATGGGTGCTTTTGGTTCTAAAGAGTTAGTGATGACTGCTCAAGCCGCTCCCTCAGTTAATGATTGGTCACCACGATACGCATGCTTTATAGAAAAAACCGTTTTTAGCCAAAACATCTCCGATGTTACCTTATCTTTCAACATTAATAGTTTGAGTGGATTTAGTGGTTCAGACACATTTTCCGTTATCATCTCAGACTTGCAAGAATCCAAGTCACTTGTGATTTCCACACCTGACGGTGTTTTCCAAAACTACGCCAATGTAGCAACTATAAGTGGCAATACTGGAACATACAGTTACGATTTAAGTAGCCTCTGGCAGCAAAAATATGGTACATCGCTTCCTGAAATTGTTGATTTAACTTTTGTTTCATATGATTTTGATGGAAATCAGAATACTGTTAACCTTGACAATATATTGGTTACATCTTTGTACGCTTGATTATTAAAATCGAAAAGTCCATTAATAGGAAATATGGCGTATTGTTTAAGGAGTCTCTGTAACATGAAAGCCCTTGTGCTTAGCGGTGGTAAAGGAACAAGGCTAAGACCTTTAACTTTTACCTGTGCAAAACAGCTCATTCCAGTAGCAAACAAACCCATTCTGGGTTATGTTCTTGATCAAGTAGCATCCGCAAACATAAAAAATGCAGGAATAATCACTGCCCCCGAAACAGGTCAATATGTCAAGGATTATGTTGGTGATGGTTCAAACTGGAACCTTAAAGTCCAATTCATACCTCAAGAGCCTTTAGGTTTAGCACACGCAGTTAAAACTGCTAAACGATTTTTAGGTCAAGACTCTTTTGTCATGTGTCTTGGCGACAACGTGACTGGTCAAGGGTTAAGTTCATTTGTTAAAAAATTCAAAACTGAAAAACTTGATGCTTTGATAATTCTAAAAGAAGTTGACAATCCTTCTGCTTTCGGCATTGCTCAACTTGACAAAGAAGGCAACATTACTAGGTTGGTTGAAAAGCCTAAAACGCCAATGGGTAACTTGGCAATTATTGGTACATACCTTTTTTCGAACAAGGTTCATCAAGCGATTGAAAGAATAAAACCTTCGTGGCGTGGAGAATTAGAAATTACTGATGCCATCCAAGAAATGATTAACATGGGTTTCGCTGTCAAAGCAGAAATTCTAAATTCATGGTGGCTTGACACGGGCAAGAAAGACGACATTTTATCAGCAAACGCACGCATTCTCGATGAGTACATTGAGCTTGACGTTAAAGGAACAGTAACTTGTAGCACGATTGACGGCAGAGTAAAAGTTGATCCATCTGCAAAAATAGTCAACAGCACAATACGTGGACCCTGCGTTATAGGAAAAAATGTTGTAATCGAAAACTCGTTTATCGGACCCTACTCAAGCATCGGCGATAATTCCTGTATCATTAACTCCAACGTTGAATACTGTGTAATTCAAGAAAACGTTACAGTAAAAGATATTGAACGTTTAGAAGATAGCTTGATTGGTAAAAACGCTAAGGTAACAAAGAATCAGCGAAACCGTACAATCAAAGTTCACATGGGTGACTATTCCGAAGTAGAAGTTTGAGTGGATTGGAACACAACAACTATTATAAATCTTTTATAAATATAGCTTTAAGCATAACAAGCTTGGGTTGACTACTGTGCTCGAAGGAATTAAAGTCAAAACGATAGATCGTTTTATCGACGAGAGAGGCTACTTCACCGAATTAATGCGCAAAGACTGGACAGACCTTTTTGGAGAAGACAAAATCGTACAAATAAATCACTCATTCACGTACCCCAACATAATTAGGGCTTGGCACAGACACCTGAGAGGTCAAGTTGATTACTTTTTAGCACTGAAAGGAACAATAAAAATCGGCGTATACGATGATGAATCGGGTGAGCTTGACGAAATAGTGTCTAGCGGTATGAAACTTCAAGTGGTTCGTGTGCCTGGTTTGTACTGGCACGGCTTTAAAGCAGTAGGTGACGAACCGGTAATGCTGGTTTATTTCACCACAAACCTTTATGACCCCTCTGATCCTGACGAAGAACGCAGAGTATGGAATGACCCAACAATTATCCCTAAAATAGTAAACGGCAAAAAAACTGATTCCCGCGTAGGTAAACCGTGGGATTGGAATCTTTCCCCAAACAAGTAGGTGAAAAAATATGAAGTTGTTAGTTACTGGCGGTTTAGGCTTCATAGGAAGCAACTTTTGTAGGTACATGTTAGCAAAGCATCCAGATTACGAGTTGATAAATGTCGACAAAATCGGCATAGGCTCTAACCCCGCTAACCTGCATGACGTTGAAAACGATAAACGTTACACGTTCATCAAAGGCGACATTTGTAATCCTCAACTTATGAATCGGCTGATTCATCAAGTCGACGCTGTAGTCAACATTGCTGCGGAAACACATGTTGATAGAAGCATCAGTGACCCAAACATGTTCCTTCAAAACAACACTTTGGGCACATTCACCATTTTGGAGGCTATAAGACGTCACAATCACAAAGCCCGCTTATTGCAGGTTTCAACTGATGAGGTTTATGGTGAAGCCCTTGAAGGCTCTTTTACTGAAACTAGTCCGCCTAAGCCTTCTAATCCTTACTCTGCCTCAAAAGCAGCTGGTGACATGTTTGTTCTTGCCTACCACAAAACCTACGGCTTAAACGTTTCAATTACAAGATGCACAAACAATTTTGGTCCATACCAGTTGCCTGAAAAATTGATTCCAAAAACTGTCATCCGTGCTTTACGTGACCTGCCCATCCCCGTTTATGGTTCAGGTCAAAACGTTCGCGACTGGATATACGTGCAAGACCATTGCTCTGCAATTGATACAGTACTAGAAAAAGGTACGCCAGGGGAAGTCTATAATGTTTCAGCTGGAAATGAAGTGCCAAACATCGACATCGTCAAAAAAATCATTGCCCAACTAGGTAAACCTGAAAGCTTAATCACGTTTGTGGAAGACCGTCCAGGACACGATACACGTTACAGTTTAGATTCAACTAAAACTCAGTCAACTTTGGGTTGGAAGCCAGCATGCGATTTTGAGAAGTCACTTGAATCCACTGTTAAATGGTACTTGGATAATGAGCACTGGTGGACGCCTTTCGCGACTGAAGTGATTCTTCACCCGACGCCTTGGAAGCTTAGTGGTGCTCATTGAAGCTTCTAATCACCGGCGCCAGTGGACTTTTAGGTTCTAAACTGGCAAAAACTGGTTTGGCAAAAGGTGTCGATGTCTACGCAGGCTACAATGCAGACTCTCCATCCTGTGGAGTCCCCGTCTTTTTTGATGTTTCCGACAAAAGTCAAGTGGAGAAAGCTTTTGATTTAACAAAGCCCGATGTCGTGGTGCATGCGGCTTCTCTGACTGATGTTGACAAATGTGAGCTTAACCAGGAGCTTGCTTGGAAAATTAATGTGGAAGGCGCCAAAAACATTGCTGAATCCGCCACTAAAAACGGTTGCTTTCTAGTTTATGTTTCTACAGATTACGTGTTTAGCGGCGAAAAAGGCTGCTACAAAGAAATCGACCAAACAGGACCGATTAACTATTACGGGTTGACCAAACTTAAAGCTGAAGAAGCCTGCCTCAAGTTTGCCCCTGACTGTTGTATTGCTCGTCCCAGCGTTATTTACGGTGCAACGCCGGCAGCGGGAAAAATTAACTTTGCACTATGGCTAATCAACAAACTTAAAAATAATGAAAAACTCCGTATCGTTACTGACCAATGGACTTCTCCAACGCTTAACACCAGTTTGGCTGACATGATTTTGGATGTTGTGCAGCAACGGTTAAGCGGTATTTTTCATTTGTGTGGGGCTTCCCGGGTTAGCCGCTACGATTTTGCTCTTGGTGTTGCTGACGTTTTTGGTTTGGATGCTGGTTTGATTGAGCCTGTTTCGGCTTCGAGTTTTAATTGGCCTGCTAAGCGTCCAATGGATTCTTCGCTTGATGTTTCTAAAGCTCAACAATTACTTCGTGTTAAACCGTTAGACTTAGCTTCGGCGTTGGCGGTGTTAAAGAAAGAGTTTGAATTTGTTTGAAAAAAAGAAAGTTGGTTTATTGATTTTGTTCGGTGTCGCCTAATACTTGGTTGCAGTATGGGCAAACGTTGACTAGTTTTGATTTTCCGCCTTCAAAATCCAGCATTACCAAGGGTTGGCTGAATGTTTTTTTGCAGCTTGGACACGCTCCAGTTGGGGTTTGTGCTGTTTGTTTTGCGGTTGATTTGTTGGTTTTTGTCTTCTTTTCTTCTTCTTTTACTGTAATTGTGTCTGAAGTGGCGGTTTGCGGTTTAGATTCTACTACTGCTATTTTTGGTGTTGGTGCTGGTTCTGCTTTAGGTTGAGCGTAGACGGGTGCTGGTGTTGGTTTGACTGTGGGTTTTGGGCTTGGTTTTTCTGGTTTTAAGCTTATCAGGGTTGAAGCTGGTTTTTTGGTTTTTATTAATCCTAAAAGCAGAACGATAGTGCTCATGATTATCGTTGCGCCTAGACTAATGTAGATTATTTTGGTTAAACCCCAGTAAGGGTTTGCCCAGTCAAGGCTGAAATGTAAATTGTAATCGTAAAGTTGTACGTTAACAATCTTGTCTAACTGGTCAATTGCATACATTACTGCTGCAGAAACGCCGATGATTGCTATGAGTAGTATGCGGCTTAGCCATTGATTAATGTTAAAGCGACTGGTACTCATTTGTTAAGCCTCACAAGGTATTGTTTAAGGCACAACAAAAACGTTATGTTTGGGTAGTTGTAAATCTACATTAAACTACAGGTACTGATGATTCGTGAAAGGCTCCATGAAACCGTTGAGTATAAAACAGATTGCCCAACAACGCATCGACATTCTTTTTGAGCAAGCGGAAGCTGTAAGCAAAACTAACCCAGCGCTGGCAGCAGATTACGTTAGAAGTGCCCAGAAAGTAGCGATGTCTGCACGTTTTCCGTTGCCTCCCCAGTACAAGCGCCGCATCTGCAAGCATTGTGGTGCCCTTCTGGTTGACGGTTTTAATTGTCGAGTGCGTATTCAACAAAAAAGAGAGCCACACTTAGTAGTAACATGTTTAAACTGCGGTTATAATTCACGTATAATGCTTAGAAAGAAAAAGGAAAGCGTAGAAATTGAGCAAACCA
Source organism: Thermoproteota archaeon (assembly GCA_040268405.1). GTDB lineage: Archaea > Thermoproteota > Bathyarchaeia > Bathyarchaeales > Bathycorpusculaceae > Bathycorpusculum. Next base: position 38,384 of record JAWRIR010000043.1, read on the forward strand.
ATAACGACTCGCATGAAGCGCCACGTTAGACACGTCCTAAAAGACGAGAATCCAACCATCTGGATTGGCAAGGAAGGTCTTACGGCGCCGTTGGCTGCTGAAGTTGAAAAGCAGCTTCAAAAAAATAAAATGGTAAAAATTAGAATTCTTCCCGCCGCCTTAACAGGCGACAACACAGCGCAAAGCATTGCCGAAAAAACGGCAGAGCAAGTTGAAGCTGCACTTGTTGAAGTGCGCGGACACGTTTTCATACTGTTTAGAAAACGCAGACAAGTAGACCCATCCACTCAACCCAGCCCTTAACCGGGTTTTGGGGTTTGTGTCTTTTCTACTGATTTTTAACATACTTTTGGCTGTTTTTTCAGTCAATAGGACCTACCCCCTATAGGTTTCTGCATAGATATGCTATTTGGATCCTAATAGGTTGGTTTAAAAAATAAAGCAGTGAATAAAAAAGTGTTAGGTTGTTTGGTTCCAGTAATACACGTTGGCGTATCTGCCTGTAACTGGGTATGCTGGGTCATCGTAGACAATGTCTATTTTTAATCCATGCTGTTCGAGCCTTTGTTGTAGTTGGTTCCAGATTTGCGTTGAAGTATCGTTTGCGTCCCATAAGCCCCAGATGGTGTCGTCGGGTCTGCGCATTCCCCAACCGTAATTGTTAGGCAAAACCAGTGCTGCCTCCGCTTTGATTCCTCCATGGGTTACCGAGGGATTTTGAACAACGTCATTCCAGAAACGCTCCAATGCCTCAAAATG